>CATLBU010000204.1 GCA_949879835.1 uncultured Bacilli bacterium | reverse complement strand
AAAGATTTTCGTCTTTCAATTTTTTTAATCCATTTAATGCTGCTTTGCATGTGTAATAAACGTTATATAATCTCATACCTGAATCTCCATTTAGTAATAATTTCATATCCTTCACTACCTCCTTAATTCTACCATTATTTATCAATTACAACAATAAGAACTTATGTTTTGTAGTCCTATTCTAAAAGCGAACAAATATTCGATATTGATTATAACTTGATTATTCGAGAAAAGCAACCTCGAAAGTGAGATTGCTTTTTCCATGCAAAATGTATAGCAAAAGACCCTACCCGTAGGTAGAGTCTTAAATTGGTTTGTTACATATAAAAAATATTACGAATCAATTACCATTAGGTAAAATCATCTATTGGATATATAGAATAGCATAAATTATTTCGTTCGTCTAGTAGGGAAGTTTAGAAATTCAAGAAATTTATCACATATATAATATATTTTTTCTCCTACATTGCGATTACCACAACCATTTATACGTTCTAACCTATAGTGTAATTCAACCAATATCAAACTTTTTTCTACTACTTCAAAAACTGTGAATACAGCATTGTTTGATATATTTAGCATTGGAAACTCTAAAAATTTTCATTGCAATAAATGTAATTCAAATTTTTAAATAGCAATATCCCCAAGAATTTTTTCTTTAAACAATTTTATAATTCGATAACATTCACTATTATTTACATCATTTGAATAAAGTGTATGAACAAGCATATCAGCAATATAATTTTCTTTTTCTAATTGTTCTGAAACTTGTTCTAGCATTCTAACTGTGTTATTATAAAACATATGTAAACCTACTTTCTAAAAATAATTATCAGTGAAATCGGAGGTTAATAGATGAGACTCAATCCTGATTGTGTAAGGGATACACTTCTGTATTTGGAAGAACAACTTGTAATTAATTGTAAGAACAACACGTTTGAATTTATAACATTGTCTCAAGTAACAGAGTGTATGTTAATTAAATATAAGAAAAAGTACACGG
>CATLBU010000203.1 GCA_949879835.1 uncultured Bacilli bacterium | reverse complement strand
TTATATGATTATAAACTATTCCCATTTCATATTTGTAATCTATTTTTAATATTTTTTTCTTTACGGCTTCGTCCAGACGGCATATTTTCATATAATCATATATTATTTTAGCGGCTCTTTCCTGCAGTAATTGACAATTTATATATTCTTGCTTTTCAATATAGCGTCGAGGCTGAAACACATGCAGTTCATGTTCATCTATATTACTGTAAATTTCTTCCCATCTCTTTTTCCATTCTTTTCTGGACCACACTCCTGTATTTGGTTGAATAATATATTTTTCTCTGTTTCCATTTAAGATATCCAATGTTTTTTCAATTAATTCATCAACAGATTTTGATACCCTTATATCATTCTTATCAATATAACGGTCAATCATATTTAAAAATAAACATGGCACTCCCTGATTTTCTGCTTCAACTCTTCCATATGCTTCCATTGGAAATGATGCAATATATACATCTGCCGCCGCTATTAATTGTTCCGCTTCATTCCGAGGGAGTACTCCCAGTCCTCTACCTTTTCCCTTTGTATTTTTACTTAAATAAATCCACTTTCCCTTTTCTTTATCTGCGCCAATAATTAAAAAACTACTTTCTACATGGCTCTGCTTTAGCACTTCTCTGACAAAATCGTCGAATTGATACCCTATTATATTTTCATATTTAAAATCTTCCCCCATTGAAACAATTAATTTTTCTTTTTCTTTTAATCCATATTTAAGGTTTACAATCATTCGATTATCATCTTTTTTTAATACTTTTCTATCTTTCTCAATCTGACCTTGACCCGGAAACTGAAAACAAATGCTATATTTATTTTCTATTCCTCTGTAACGAATAGTTTTTTTTACGTCATATTCAAATAAATTCAAAACAATATCAGAAACCGAAAAACCAAAGGAAAATTTAAAATCTGCATGATTATAAAAATAAACAGGAATTTTCCAAAGCGGATTACTGTAGGCAAGAACTGGTATAACATCTTCCATATGAGTAAAGAGAA
>CATLBU010000202.1 GCA_949879835.1 uncultured Bacilli bacterium | reverse complement strand
TAAAACTAATTGATGAAAAATTAGATTTTGATGTTTGGCAAGAAATAAATCGTGAGAAACAAATGGAGGAAGAATAATATGCCTTATACAAAAAGGATGCCTCATTATAATTCTCCAAACGAATTAATTTCATATATTTTAGATGAAAAAAATGATGGTGAGAAAGTCGCTGCTACATCATCTATAAATTGTAAAGTAGAATCTGCTTTATTGAATTTTACAAGGACGCAAAAAAAGTTTGATATGAGAGGTAATAGAGTAGCCTATCATGTTATACAAAGTTTTTCACCAAACGATAATATAACACCAGAGCAAGCTAATGAAATAGGTAAAAGACTTTGTGAAGAATTATATCCAGATTTTGAATGTGTTATTAGTACACATATAGATCGAGGTCATATTCATAACCATATAGCGATAAACTCTATAAATCTAAATGGTAAAAAGTTAGATGATAGACTGGCTAATCCAAAAGAAGGGCTTTATGGATTAAGTGATGTAAGTGATAAAATTGCAAGTGAGTATGGTTGTTATATTATGCCTAAGAGAACCTTTAGTAAAGTTAAAAATAAAAATTATTACCATCAATATAAAGAACAAACTTGGAAACAAAAAATCAAAGAAGATGTAGAGGATTTACTTTTAAAATGTAGTAGTATAGAGCAAATGTTAGATGAGCTATCTATACTTGGATATAGTGTAAAAAGAGGGAAACATATTTCAGTTAAAACTACAGGTATGCAAAAGTATGCAAGATTATCCACTATTGATTCAAGATATACTGAACAAAATTTATATAACTATTATAAATCGCAAAACAATCTTGTATTAGAAGAAATAAGAGTTTCTAAAAATAAATTTAATAATGAATTACTAAATAGAGTAAATAAATCAAAAATAGCTTTAGAAAAAAGTATGTTATCTACAGAAGGTAAAATATATAGTGAGTATCAAAAAACAAGGTATCAAGAGATAAAAAGATATTACAAATTAAAACAACAATTAGAA
>CATLBU010000201.1 GCA_949879835.1 uncultured Bacilli bacterium | reverse complement strand
ACTACAGCAAATGACATTTTAAAAATGATCGAAGATCGCATACCACATCTTGAAGCGATTGATTTAACTTGGTATGGCGGAGAACCCTTGTTGGAGTTAGAAAGAATTTTAAATTTGAGTACTAGAATTATTAAAATTTGTGAAGAGAACAATGTTGAATACTATGGATCGATGGTGACTAATGGATATTTTTTAAGTAAAGATACTTTAGAAAAGTTGATGAATGTAAAAATCAAAAATATTCAAATTACTTTAGATGGGACAAAAGAATTTCATGATTCAAGACGTTATAGGATTGGAAAAAAACCTACTTTTGAAACTATTATTCAAAATTTAAAAAGCATAAAAGATTTATCAAATGATAAGAACTTTCCGATAATTGGAATTCGAATGAATATTGATAAGAATAATATTTATTGTCTTTCGGATTTAGAAGAATATTTGTCGAAAACAGAAATTAATAAATATACTACTTTTTATATAGCGGCCGTCTTTGATCCAGAGGATTCTAATAATGAATATACATATACTGCACGAGAATTTGCACAGATTAATGATAAATTTAATAAAAGTAAAGATAAAACAAATTTTAGCGATTATTATCCGAGTTTACTAGGAAATCATTGCATGTGCGATTCGTTGTATGGAATGGTTATTGATGCTGATGGTTCAATATATAAATGTTGGGAAGAAATGGGAAAGAAAGATTGTAAAGTCGGAGATATCTCTAACTATAAAATAATTCCGAATAATCCAATATATTATTCTTATTTATTATCAAACACTTTTGAAAATGAAAAATGTAAGAGCTGTCCAATACTACCAATATGTATGGGAGGGGGATGTCCTGAACGAATTATTCAGCATAAATATCAACCTGATTGTGAATATATGTTGACTTCAATATATGAAAATGTAGAGAAATCATACGAAATTGCTAAACGAATTCGATAGCTTAATTACTTAAGCGAAAAGATAAAAAGGAGAAAAATATATGAAATACTTAGTTAATCCTA
>CATLBU010000200.1 GCA_949879835.1 uncultured Bacilli bacterium | reverse complement strand
TGATTATAAAGAAATTATGCATTTTAATGACAAAATTATAAATGCTGAAAAAATTACAAATAAAACATTAGTTTGTGGAAGAACTTATCGTCAGAAAAAAGATAATTTGGAACTTATTTATATGGGAAGATATAATTATTTAGATTGGTCAGGTAATGATAAAGGCTTAAAGTATATTTTTGCAGAAATGAGAGATGGCACTCCATTCTTTACTATTCATGAAATGTCTTCTGTAAATGGAAAATTTATTGAGACAGTTTCAACAGAGGCTCCTTCCAATTTTGATGAAATGATTGAGAGATTGAAGCATAATAATAAATTGTTTAAAAAAGGCAAAAGAGTAAAAAGAGAAGTTTCTCTTGAAAAAGCTTTAGAATTAGCAAATGATTGCAGAAATAATCGTTTTAACGTTTTTTATGAAAAAGATGGAAAAGAAAGAATTTTATATAGTATTCGTACTACTAGTGATGAAAATTATGGTTATATTAATTGTTCTATGTCTGAAATCAATATGGATGAAAAAATGAGGCTTATAACAGAAAGGGTAAAACCTGCAGATTATTGGATGCATAGTTATAATCATCGTTCAGATTTTGATGAAGAGGTAGAAACTGAAAGTCTTTCATTAAGGGAATTCTTTGAGAAGTATAATCCTTATGTATACTATGAATATCTTGAAAATGGATATTTAAATCATATTACAATCTCTGAATATAACAATATTTTTGACACTTGTGAAAATTTGAGTGCAGAGTTTATGAGGATAGATGTAGAAGATGCTGATTAATAAAATAGTGGGGAGATAAATCTCCCCATTGTTTTTTAGGAGAAAAAAATGATTGATGAAAATAAAATCAGAGAAGAATTTGCTAAAGAGATTATTGATACAATTTTAGATAAAGCAGAAGATTTAAATTTCGCTTGGCATTATGGAGAAGAATCTTTGTTAGTCACAGATATTGTTAATCTTATCAATAATGTGGCAAAAACAGATTATAAACGATATGGACACGGGAAT
>CATLBU010000199.1 GCA_949879835.1 uncultured Bacilli bacterium | reverse complement strand
ATGAATTAGATTAATCAATAGAAAATAACAAAGATGGAGATGTTATTTACAAAATAAGTGTTGAATTAGATGATTTGATTGCAGAATATATAAAATATGAAAATCAAAAGAAAATATTAGATAAGTATAATGACATTCTAAATAATCCTTATAAAAGGGAAATTATAAACGAAATTAAAAAGGATGTAAAAAAGCAAGCTGAAAATATTTCAGACTTTGAATTGGAATGTTATTGCAATAATGTATATCTATATACTTGCTTAAAAGCTAATGGCATCAGTAATGATGAAATAGCAAAACAAATTTTATATCGTAACAATATGGTTGCTGAAAATTTAGAAGGATCAGAGAACAGTAATATAGATATAGATTTAAAATTCAATACAGATATTTCAAACAAATACTATAAAATCATAAAAGAAAAGTTAAAACAAAACTAAATATAAAAGAATCAAAAGTCTAAACGGAAATGATTTAGGCTTTTATTATTTCAATGTTTAAGACTGTAGTTTATTCTACAGTTTTTTTTATTTTTAAAATAAATCTTTTTTTGTACCCATTTTTCTTTTTATTCCCCCATTTTAATCAAAAATACGAAATCCAGAGTATAGTGTCCGTAAATTGAGTTTTAAGAACTCCTAACTCCAGAAGAAGCTTTTTATAGACACACTCCAGACAAAAAAATGAAGGACAGATTCTGGAGTGTTGTAAATGGTAGGGGGAATTAGAAATGATAACTTAATAGATACAAATAGATTCATCTATATAGGATTTTTTTGCCCTATTTTAGATGATTTTTTTGTACCTTCTACTAAACTTGTGAGAAACAAATCTCCACCTCTAAACAGTTGAATTTTCAAAGAAATTTAATTGTTGGAGGATTTAGAAATGAAAAATAATTATAAAGAAATAAATAAATATGAGGAATCGAAAGAGAAAATAACAAATTATGATGAAGCAAATAAATATGATTTTTATGCAAAATATTATATGCACTATGCCATTGGAACTAGATTTGAAG
>CATLBU010000198.1 GCA_949879835.1 uncultured Bacilli bacterium | reverse complement strand
TGAATTATTTAATGTTAGTAATGAAGCTATAGATGAAATGCTAAAATATTTATGCAGAAAAAGTAGTAGCAGAAATAGGATACTTGCAGATGAAGACACTATAGATAAATTATTAGTGTTAGCTAACAATTCAGCTAAGGAAAGAAAAAGTATAATTATAACAGAAGAAGATATTCTAAATGTTGCCTATGAAGAAGAACTAATAGAAAGTGAAATAATGAGTATGTATGAAGATAATAAAATATTAATTAGTGTTAAGGATAGAAAAATTGGAGCAATAAATGCACTTGCTGTACTTGATAGTGGATATTGTACTTTTGGAAAGCCTATGAGAATTAGTTGTGTTGCGTGTAAGGGATCAGGTAGAATAGTTGATATTCAAAAAGAAAGCAATTTAAGTGGAAAGATTCATGAAAAATCAATAAGTATACTTAAAGGATTATTAACTAATTTATTAAATCCTTATGAAACAATACCAGTGGATTTTCATTTAAGTTTTGAACAGACTTATGGAATGGTAGAAGGGGATAGTGCTTCAGTTGCAGAAATTATATGTATTCTTTCAGCTTTAAGCAAAAAAGGAATAAGTCAAAATATTGCAGTGACAGGCTCTATAAATCAATTTGGAGATGTTCAACCTATTGGTGGAGTGAATGAAAAAATTGAAGGATTCTTTAAGGTATGTAGTATGTTAGATACTATAGATGGAAAGGGAGTATTAATACCTGAAGGCAATAAAGACGAAATAATATTAAAAGCAGAAGTAGAAAAGGCAGTTGAAGAAGGCAGATTCCACATTTACACAATGAGTACGTTAAATGATGCAATTGAAACTCTTTTATTAGAAGAGGAAGATGATATAGATAGTTTTTATGAAAATTTACAAAATGAACTTGATAAGTATAAAGAAAAGCCAAGAGTTGTTAAAGCTTAGTATTAAAAAATATAAAGTTAAAATTAAAGAAATAATTTTGTAAAGATGTTGTATTTTTTTATTTATAATACAGCATCTTTATTTTTTA
>CATLBU010000197.1 GCA_949879835.1 uncultured Bacilli bacterium | reverse complement strand
ATTCATATTCTCATTTGTAAATAAATAACATATATCCATCTTATCAAATTTATCCTGTCTACAACTATTATTAAAACATAAAGATTCTATCACTTGATCCATAGCTCACAATCTCCTTTTTCGTGATGTTATTGTACTACAAAAATTTTTTTTTACAAAACATTTTATTTAGAAAAACTCGTTTCCTTCAAACTATTCTACATAGTTATTGGTCTTACGAGTTTTTCTTTAATAATTATATATTCCATGAATCTTGCTTTCATCAATATCATTTAATTTATCAAGTTTCCATTCATCATCAACCTTAGTAAGTGTTAGATTTAGAGTATACTTTACTTTATCCTTAGCTTTCTGTAATTGATCTAAACGATATTTATTGAATAAATTTACATCATAATTACCTACTTCATCATTGAATTCATTTGGATGTTCTTTTAAATAGGTGTCAGACTGTTCCATCACCTTTGAATAATCTTTTACCTCTATTTCTACAGTCACCGTCGCATTATCCCCATCAACGACTTCATCTTTAATTTCATAAGTTAATCCTTGATAATGTTTTTTCATAATATCTCTATATGTCTTTTTTTGTTCTTCTGTAAATGAGGTTTCTCGTTCTACCACAGTATCTAGCTGTGTTAAAACATCTGTATCTAATGTTTGATAATCATTGAAAAAATGTTCTACCTTTTTCGTTGGTGTATCCTTTGTTAACTTCGCACTACAAGAACATCCTGTTAAAAGTATCATAATACAAAAAATTGATAATAGTTTTTTCATATATTTCATCCTGTTTTTATTCTTTGCCGTATTTGAATAAATATACATTAAATTACTGTATTTGTTATTTTTAGTAAATAATCAATTTTTTTTGAGAATTTAGAAAAATTTTCTTTTAACTCTAAATTGATCTTATGGAGCATAACTTCCTTTTTTTCTTCTTTCTCATCAAAACATTCATAATAAATGTATTTTAACTTTGATAAATTTTTTTCATTCACCAACTTTTGCAATTCTAGATTCAAATTTTT
>CATLBU010000196.1 GCA_949879835.1 uncultured Bacilli bacterium | reverse complement strand
CTAATCGTATATAATATATTTATGCAAATTTATTCAGATAAAGTTTTTAAAAATCCTGTTAAAATTATTGAAGCCGATTCAAAATCACAAATGGCAGAAGCGTTTGAAATGCTTGAAAAATATAGTAGTAATAATTATATTTTAGGTTATATCAGCTATGATTTTGAACATTTATATTTTGAAGTTTACGATAGTTACGAAAAATTTATACCTAAAAAAAATAATAAAAATTATGGGATTATATCAAAATCTTTAGTTTCCAAAGAAGAATATTTTGATAAAATTGAAAGAATTAAAAATTATATTTCAGAAGGGGTTACTTATGAGGTTAATTATACTTATCCGAATGAAGTTCGAACTAATCTTTCGGATTTGGAGCTTTATGAGAAACTTTTAGAAAAACAGACTACTCCTTATAATATGTTTTTTAAAACGTCTAAAAAGACAATTTTATCTTTTTCTCCGGAATTATTTTTTAGATTAAAAGGTAATAAAATTTTTACAAAACCGATGAAAGGAACTGTGCAAAGAGGGAAAACTCTGCTTGAGGATAAAGAAAATGAGTTATTTTTATATAATGATGTAAAAAATCGTGCGGAAAATGTTATGATTGTTGATTTGTTGAGAAATGACCTTGGTAGAATCGCAAAGACGGGGACAGTCAATGTTGATAAACTTTTTGATATCGAAAAACATTCAACATTATTTCAAATGACATCTGAAATTTCTGCGGAATTAGAAGATAATATTACTTTATATGATATTTTTAATGCAATATTTCCTTGCGGTTCAATTACGGGAGCTCCAAAGATTTCAACTATGCGGGTAATTGATGAGGTTGAGCCTTATAATAGAGAAGTTTATTGCGGGGCGATTGGATTTTTCTCACCTGAGGAAATTGTTTTCAGTGTTCCGATTAGAATACTTCAAGCAAATGGTGGAAAAGTTAAATCTGATAAATTTGTTTATAATGTCGGAGGGGCGGTAGTTTGGGATTCTACAGCGCAAGATGAATGGGATGAAACTTTAAC
>CATLBU010000195.1 GCA_949879835.1 uncultured Bacilli bacterium | reverse complement strand
AGAAAATAAATCTATTATCCTTATTATTTATAGCTCTTATAGCTGTTAATCCTCTTCCAATACAAACTTCTCTATCTGTAAAATTTACAGCCCCAACAGGAGCTCTTACTGATAATAAAATATCTCCTGCTTCTGCAACTTTAGTAGGTTTTTTGCAAAATAATCCACTCTTATCTAATATTTTCTTTCCAAATGCTGTTTTTCCTTGATGAAACTCAATTCCATTTTTATCTTCTGAAACATAAGAACTATCTGGTGATTGTCCCATTATTATATTTGCTATCATCCCTAGTCTTACCCATTCCCATCCTTTAGGTAGATTAAATGGCTTTTCTTCTTCTGTTATTTCTGGTAATGGTTTTTCTTTTTTAATTTTCTTTTCTTTAATTAATTGTTCCTTTTCTTTTTTTATTTCTTCTAAAAGTACACTTGCAGGAATATCATTTTCATCTTGTGGAACTAATTTTCCTTGAATGGCAAGTTGAAGAATTTTATTTTTAAGTTCATCTACTCTCATTATTCTTCAACCCCTTGTAAAGCTTCATTTAACTTAGATACTAAACTATGTATAGTATTTGACCTATTATCTAAATCATTTAATAATTCTGCAAGTGACAATTCCTGCTCCTCATTAACTTTATTAGGATTTTTGAAATCTAAGTTATAATTATTATTCTTTATTTCATCAATAGAAACTGAATATACATTTTCATCAGCTTCCCTTTTCTCCGCAACTTCGTTGCTATTTATCCATTTTCTAACACCATCTAAATGAATTGATTTAAAAGGCTTTGTTTTACTAAAGCTCTTGTAGCCTTCTGGTAATGGAATATCATAATAATCTATTCTTTCTGTAGCTCCTGTTTTATCAAAGAATAAAATATTAGTAGTTATCATAGTATAAGGAGCAAATACCCCTGTAGGTAATTTAACTATAGTATGTAAGTTACATTCGCTTAATAGCTTTTCTTTTAACGCTTTTTGACTATTTTCTGTACCAAATAAGAAGTTATCTGGAACTACTATTCCTACT
>CATLBU010000194.1 GCA_949879835.1 uncultured Bacilli bacterium | reverse complement strand
TAAATACATAATTTTCAAGGAAAATGGGAGCAGTTGCTCCCTTTTTATATTTCATAAGAATTTGTGTAACATATAATAAGAAAGGAGTTGATTTATTTTGAATGCATTTGATATTAAAAATATATTGAGTAAAATTGATATAGAAGTTTTACATCAAATTTATTTATTGAGATGTTTAACTGTAAATCAAATTTATATGAATTATTATGAAGATACTTTTATTGGAATTCAACAATTTCGTGATAAAAAAGTAAATATTCTTTTGCAATTAGGTGTTGTAGAAGAAATTTATTTTTCTTCTGATAATTCTGCTTTATTTCTAACAAAACTAGGTATTGATGTTGTCATTGAAGCATATCAAATCCCTATAAATATTGTTGATGAAGAAAATGGTGGAGTTAGAAGAGGATATTATAGAGCATCAGAATTGAAAATGTTACCAAAAAATATCCCTCATCAAGTTCATTTAAATCAATTTATGCTAGACTTTAAAACTATTTATGAAGCCAATGAAATACCTTTAAATTGGATATATTATGATGAAAAATATGTCTCTCAATATACAAAAATTAGACCAGATGGAATGATAAGTATTTTAGATACTGATTTATTTCTTGAAATGGATATGAGTACAGAATCAAAAGCTCAATTAGTAGATAAATGGAAACATTATAAAAGTTTTTTAAATTCTGTAGAACATAGAAATAATGATAGAAATGTAATTGTTCTTTTTATAGTAGATAATACAACTTTAATTGAAAACCGAAAAAATTTAATAAAATTAACTGCAAATGATATTGTATTAAATGATATAGATGAAAAATTTGAAATTATAGTTGGAACAAAAGAAGAATTGCTTCGTATTGTATTTCATACTATTATCCCTGATTTAATGAAAACAAATTACAAAAAAGCTCAATTAGCTACATGTTTACATAACCAAGGGTTTGATGTTGTTAGTGCTAAGCCTTTAGCACCAAAACTTTCAAATAGTGACTATGGTTATTTCGTAAGAAAATTAGATGAGGGAAATAATATA
>CATLBU010000193.1 GCA_949879835.1 uncultured Bacilli bacterium | reverse complement strand
CGATCTTGATGGAGATATTTTTATGACCATCAGGATCGTTTTGAGTAATAACTTAATAAGTATTACAATCGGAAGCTAGAGTTTAATATCTTCTTTTTTCATTGTACCAGCTCCGATTGATTTTGCTGAACTACTACTACATGCACTAGGATCCCAACGGAAAGGCCACCAACTAGGAAATTTTTCACGCTTTAAAGATGAGTTTCCACTGCTTGTTGATGTTGTTCCAAATTGGGAATTAGAAATTTTCGTGAAATCTGATTGTTTTTCGAGTTCTTTCATGATTCTACGGCCTCCTTTCTAAAAAAACTAACATCATTATAATGAATGATATCCAATATGTAAATAGAAAAATTAGAAAAAACACAAAAAAATAAAATTTTATTAAAATAAAATATAAAAAAGATGTTGAAAAGGCAATGTGGTGGTGCTACTATTTATGTGTGGATATAGTAGGGGATTATATCGTTTTCTTTAGGAGGAATATCGTTATGGAGTATAAAATTAATAAATTTTTTATAGAAAAAATTAACAATAAAGAGTTTTACATTATAAATTCTAAGAGTTTGTCTAATATAAAAGATTTAAATCTTATAAATTTGTTGCGATGGATAGACGATTCAGAAATTAATGTAATTAGTTCTGATGAAATATATCATTTCATGGAAAAGGATACTGAAGAGGCTATTTCCTTTTTGGTAAAACAAGGTATATTTTGTAAATTAACCAATGAGTTATATGAAAAATATATATATGTTACTAATGATGATGTTATTTATGAAATGATAAGATTTAATTTATTGGAAGATGAAGATAATGGAAGGATTTTGAAATTTAACGAGTATATCCCATTAGAAAGAAAGTTAGAAGAAATTCATACGAACTCAGAGACTTTATTTTTTGTTATACTTAATCCTTTTAAAATTGACGAGTTGAGTAAATTTGCAAGGTTTGCAAAAGATAATTGCAGAAATATTAGGGTCATATTTTTTTACAATTTCCGTTTTTATGTGACGAATGTATATTCAGCCGATAAAGTGA
>CATLBU010000192.1 GCA_949879835.1 uncultured Bacilli bacterium | reverse complement strand
GTTCCAATATGTTGATACCAAAGCGGATCTTTTTTAAAAGTTTCATTATTTAAAGCATCATAAAATCCCGAAATATTCCGAATATTTCTCATATCAAGTTTTCTCCTTATCGATGTGATTTTTTAAAAAATGCTTGATTATCTTGGTAGACCAGATTAGCTAAAACAGCATACATATTATTTTCAGTAGTACCATTCCTAAACATAGATTGTAATTTCTCGTAGCTCTTCATATCCCCTCGCATCATCGACCTATTTGTATCCATTGTTAAATATAAAATCATATTCATTAAGTCACGATTATGATGTTCCAATTTGACCAATTCATCTAAAGAATGATCATGATTATGATTTAAAATTTTCTTCTTAAAATCACTGTAAAAGAGATTAGGATTGCTTTCCCATTTACCACCAAGAAGTGACAAATAGTCACCAAATAATTGATTTGCTAATCCATTACGTGATGAAACTTTATTATCAAGTAAGAAACTATTTTCGTTAACAAATTGATATATTTGATTTAGTTTATTTGAGTTTTCTGCATTTAATTGAATTTTCAATCTTTCATCCATTTTTTATTTCCTCTTTTTTAATCTTTGTCATCTTTTATTCCTAATTCTTGTTTTTCCTTTTCCAAGAATTTTTGTGTTTCTTTATCAAAAACGTCATCTAAACCAGCTATCTCATATAGCAAATTTTTCATTTGCTCAGTTGAAGCATAATTTTTAACAGTGATCTCTTTTAGGTCATTTAAGAATTCGGATAGCCGACGATTTTGATCAATCATATTAGGCAATAGTTCTGAAACTTTTTCTTCATGTAAGTACGAAGAAATGATATTTTCCATCAAAGCTTTCTTAGTAATATTTGCTGACTCTGCAATTTGTTGTAACTGAATATTTTCATCAATTGGCGTTTTAACTTGATTAAGTACATAGTCATTTTTTGACGATTTTTTCATAAAACATTTTTCCTCCAAAATTGATAATTGAACTAAACAGCATGTAAAACCTTAAATATTGATTAATGAGCATAAGGGAAA
>CATLBU010000191.1 GCA_949879835.1 uncultured Bacilli bacterium | reverse complement strand
ATGAATATAATACGTCAAATTATATTACATTCAAATATGCATCAACCAAATCAGGAATTTCCAATCGATAACTTTAGATTAGACTTTACCTGTGCAACTAAACCTACAGCTTTTGAATTTATTTTTATTCATAATAATGTTAAATATGCATATCAAGTTGTTTTAACAAAGAAAAAAGTTATTGAAGAAAATTTATATCATTGGCCAAATGGACGTCAAGTTAAAATATTTGAAAGAGCTAATAATAGCATTGAAATTGGCAATTCTTATAAAGGAAACAATAAGGAAGATGAATTAAGAACTAAAATATACGCAGAAGATACTGCGGAGAATATTTTGTTTTTATCAATGGCTAATAGGGTAAATATCCAGCCAATAAAAGATGCCTTTAACTGGTTTGCAACAAAACTTGTTATTATGTACAGGCAAAATGGTATTGGACAAGACACAACTAGAATGATAGCAGAACATATGATCAGCCAGCAAGAAGTATTAAACTACCTGAAAGTCGCAGATTCCCAAATCGCTGACTTTATGATAGTTGAAAATGAAATCGAAGATGTTGAGCAAAATGCATTTATGAATAATTTTATAAAAACAGTAATTCTTCCAGAAATAGCAAGAAAAGAAAATATTAAAATAGAAGATGTAGGAAAAATTGTAGGAAAAAACATTAGTGAAAAGACAAAAAGATATGCTATAAATGAAAAGGGAGAAAAAGTTTTAGTTGATTTTGATTTCTCTGATGAATCCGATGGCACACAACGCTATTATGGATTGATTGGTCCAATAATTTCATGCTTAAAAAGAGGATGTACAATATTATTTGATGAACTTGAATTACGATTACATCCGTTACTATCAAAAGGGATTATTGACCTATTCACATCTGACTTAAATTTAAAAAATTCTCAACTAATAATTACTTCTCATGATGTTAATCTATTAGATACCAAGGGGCTATTTAGAAAAGACCAAATTTGGTTTGTAGAAAAGAATGAAATGAGTGCTACCGAATTATATTCCCTTGATGATTTTAAGGG
>CATLBU010000190.1 GCA_949879835.1 uncultured Bacilli bacterium | reverse complement strand
CTGGACAATTAAAAATCTTAAGAATTGTTCTCCACTCTTCTTCCGTATAATCTGATTTGCAAAAATTATAATGTTTTGTTGCTTTATATATGCAGTCATCGGTATTATTTACTTTCTTCCCAATAGATTCAAGGTATGTTTTTCTGCTAATACCATATTTGTTTAATATTTTTTCTACATGCCTTTTGATCTCTTCCAATGATTTATTTCCTAAATTTCTTCTTGCCAATATTTCATCATCAGAAAGATTTATTACGCTGCCAATGGTATGGCATCCCATTTGTCTAAGAGAATTATATGAACGCACTGAAAGCGATAAAAATGCTTCATCAATATGTCTTTCGCAAAGTTGTTCAAACGGTTCAAGATCTTTATTCATTTCTTTTACTGCTTTGCATCCATAATGTAAATATCTATAGTTACTTGGTTGGCATAAAATGCGTAATGCTTTTGCTACCATTTGTCTGCATCTTTCGCTGCTTTTATTTAATTTAATAGCCATTTCAGCATAAGTGCATTGCTCCTGACCAAGACCATAATACATTTTTAATGCTTCTGCATATTTGGGCAGCATAAAATTATCCAACACAAAATCTACAGATTTATTAAAATCATCCGGCGGATTTGCATGTCCCTTAAATACGTCGTCAACAAGTTTTTCGTATCCTCTTTTCTTCATAAGAATACCTCCTTCTTTTTATTATTCTATTTTATAATATATGCATAAAAAATATTAAATAAACAAAATCTAGAGGATAGCCATTATGACTATCCTCATTCAATTTATTCTTTCTTTTCGTCATCATGCGGTTTAACAGAAAATTCTAATGTTTTTGCATTGAATGCTACATCATATAATGCGTTGATATCCATAATATTTCCAGTTTTATCTGTTTTAAAGAATTTATCAAAAAATACTTTATTACATAATTCAAATACATATGTTTTAAGAAGTTTTCCTACCATTCCCATTTCTATTATACTTATCTGCCTATCTTTATTAGCATATACAGCTCCGCCTGAATATTTAACATCAATTATCTC
>CATLBU010000189.1 GCA_949879835.1 uncultured Bacilli bacterium | reverse complement strand
CCTTTTACGCAAGCGAGTAGGATTGCTATTTTTTGTTTCATTCCCATAGAATATTTTCGTGCTTTAATATCTAATATATCGTTTACTCCGAGTATTTTAGAATATTCCATCATAGATGAAAATTCTTTACAAAAGTATTTAATATTTTCTCGTCCGCTCATACTGCCAATAAGTGCCGGTTCTTCAATAAGAATACCGATTTTCGAAAGAGGAGAAGCATTTTCTTTTATGTCAATACCATTTATAAGTACTTGTCCTTTATATGGTAAAAGATTTGATACACATTTAATTAATGTGCTTTTCCCGCTACCATTTGCGCCAAAAATACCTACGCTCATACCTTTTTTAATATGCATTTGAGGTATATCAAGCACTAAGTTTTTTCCATATGATATTTTTAGATTATTAATTGAAATTATATCCATAGAGATTCCTCAATTTGACGTTTCGATAATGCATATTGTATTGCATTGTTTGTCATAAATAAGTTGCGCGACAACTTCTGTCGGAGCATTTATTTGAGAATAATAATTAAATTGTGATATTTCTAAGGTTTGTTTATTATCGTCAACCTTAGCGTTTGGGAAAAACATTTTCAATTCTTCCCAATTCCAAGGAGTCTGATAATTTATATTCTCAAAATATTCACTTTCTTTATTTGATAGGATTAGTTCATTTATGCGTAAAATACGTTGACTTTTCAATGTAAAAGCGGTTAGATAATTTACTTCAAATATTTTATAATAATTTTCTGTATAAAGTCTTCCTAGCCATATATAATTATCACAGGCAAAAACAAAACAATTATTTCCTATTTTTTCTCTATGATATTCATAATATTCGGACATTGCGCTTTCTTTGAGTATGATTTTCCCTCGAAAAAGAGAAGAGGCTTCTAGGAAATCAAAGAAATCCGATTGATCTTTTGGACGTATTCCAATATAATCTGTGTTTTTATTTCTGAAAGCATTTGTTATTCTAAAATCTCCCAAAATATAGTTGCTTATAGGTTGCTCATAAAATGCAAGGCAGACTGTATGGTTGTA
>CATLBU010000188.1 GCA_949879835.1 uncultured Bacilli bacterium | reverse complement strand
TTTTGATGAGGTATTAGTAGATGAATACCAAGATTCTAATAATGTTCAAGAAACTATAATAGATTTAGTTTCAAGAAGAAAATTTAAAGAATCTAATGTATTTATGGTTGGAGATGTTAAGCAAAGTATATATAGATTTAGACAGGCAAAACCAGAACTATTTTTAGATAAATATAATAGATATTCTTTAGAAGAAGGAAGTAAAGATAGAAAAATTCAACTATATAAAAATTTTAGAAGCAGAGAAGAGGTTATTGATGCTGTAAATTATATATTTAAGACTGTTATGTCTAATACAGTAGGTGAAATTGAATATACTGATGAAGAAGCCTTAAACTTAGGTGCAAATTTTAAAGAAGTTACTGATGAAGAATCAGTAATAGGTGGAGAAACTGAACTTCATATATTAGATAAATCAGGTATTATTAAAGAAGAAGAGCTTTTATATGAAGAAGAGGAAGAAGGAAACAAAAAAGAAGAGGAAGAAGACTTAGATGCTATTACTCTTGAAGCAAAAATTGTTGCAAAAAGAATACATGAATTGTTTGAAAGCAAGGACGGAAAAAAATTTAAGGTATTTGATAAAGATATTAATGAATATAGAGATATTAAATACAAAGATATAGTTATTCTTTTAAGAGCAACAAAAAATTGGTCAGAAATATTTTTAGATGAGTTAGGTTCAAAGGGAATTCCTGTTTATGCTGATACGGGTAGTGGATATTTTGAATCTATTGAAATTAGAACTATAATGTCCTTACTAAAAATAATAGATAATCCACTTCAAGATGTGCCAATGATAGCAACGTTAAGGTCGCCTATATGCGGATTTAATGCTGAAGAATTAAGTGATTTAAGATTATTAAATAAGGATTTATATTTTTATGAAATAATAAAGGAAATTCATGAAGAAAATTTAACAGTAAATGAAGAGTTGAAATTAAAATGCGATACTTTTGTTGAAAATTTATCTAAGTGGAGAGAAAGGGCAATATATACTCCAATAGATGAATTTATTTGGTATCTTTATATGGATACTGCATTTTATGGAT
>CATLBU010000187.1 GCA_949879835.1 uncultured Bacilli bacterium | reverse complement strand
GTCTGCTGTTAAGGCAGACTTTAAAGTTATATAATCAATATTGTTATTGTTTATATGTTAGTTTAAAATTTTGTGTAAATAATTATAATGAGGAGGTGCTTTAAATGGAAAACAAAAAGTTTTGCCATCTCCACTTACATACTGAATATAGTTTACTTGATAGTTCTGCAAAAATTAAAAAAGTTATTAATAAAGCAAAAGAACTTGGAATGGAAAGTATAGCTATAACAGACCATGGGGTTATGTATGGATGTGTTGCATTTTACAAAGAAGCTATAGCACAAGGCATTAAACCTATACTTGGTTGCGAAGTATATGTTGCAAGTAAGTCTATGAATATTAAAATTAATGATAAGGATAATAGTACTAATCATTTAGTTTTGTTAGTAAAAAATGAAGTTGGTTATGAAAATTTAATGGAAATAGTATCAGCAGCATCTATTGATGGATTTTACTATAAGCCAAGAGTTGACCATGATTTTTTAAAAAAACATAGCGAGGGATTAATTGCATTAAGTGCTTGTCTTGGTGGAGAAGTACAAAAAAATTTATTAAGGGAAAATTATGAAAAGGCAAAAGAAGTTGCATTAATGTATAAGGATATATTCAATGACGGATTTTATTTAGAAATTCAAGATCATGGAATGGAAGAACAAAGAAAAGTTATAGAATATAATATTAAGTTATCTAAAGAAACTGGAATTCCATTAGTTGCAACTAATGATGTTCATTATATTAATAAAGAGGATTCAAAGGCACATGATATTTTGATGTGTATTCAAACTGGAAAAACTTTGGAAGATAAAAATAGAAGAAGATATCCTTCAGATGAGTTTTATTTAAAGTCTCCTGAAGAAATGTGGGATATGTTTTCTTATGTTCCTGAAGCATTAGAAAATACATTAAAAATTGCGGAGGAATGTAATTTTGATTATGAATTCCATGTTTCTAAATTGCCTAATTTTCCAGTTCCACAAGGATATAAAACACATTTTGATTATCTTGAGGAAGTATGTTTTGAAGGTCTTGTAGAAAGATATGATGTATTTAAGGAA
>CATLBU010000186.1 GCA_949879835.1 uncultured Bacilli bacterium | reverse complement strand
AAAATTTTATAAAATAATAAAAACATAATAGGTTATTCAGAAAGGAGAATAAGATGATTAAGGTAATCCGATACTCAAAACATGCATTTCGTCCACAAATTCAATCGCATCATATGGAACATGTTGAATATTGTCTTCATAAATTTAACATTGAAGAATTTCCTGAACATCTTCGATATATCATACAGCAAAGACATGATGAGCAATATCCTTTTTTTCTTGAAAATTATGAAGACTTTAAAGAAGGAATTTGGATGTTTGTGGATGGTTACAAGGATAATTTATCTTTAAATCACTTAAAAGAAAAAGTTCCTTGTTTTGAGGCAGAAGTTCCTGAAGACTTGGAGTGTTATGATTGTAATTGGGAAATCAAAACTACCATTTCAGATGAAAGAATTTTGTATGGAGGTGCTTATGTTCCCAAAAGGGAATTATATAAGCTAAAAAATATTAAAAGGAGAAAATTTAAGAAAGCAGGGAACTAATTCCCTGCTTCTAATTTATAAAAGATATCTGTCTTGTGAATATTTATAAAATAATCAGAATCTCCATTCTTTCTCATATCTTCCTCAGTAACCTTTTTAAAATATTTCTCCAATTCTTTAATTGTATCTTGTTTCTGATGTATCATTAGTGATTCAAATTTGTTATTTAAATGTTCATTCATTGCTTTATGAACAATTAAACATTTGTATCCCTCAATTCCTTCACTATCATAATCTTGCATTTTTGTAAAGTCGATGTAATCTGCATTATATTGAGATTTTCTGTATTTTTTAACTATTTTCTTTGCGACTTTCTGAATATATTTTATATCCTTTTTCTGATATTCTTTTATTTTTTGCTTATTTTCTTTATGAAAATTTTTATAAAAGAATCGAAAAATAGTAAGAAATAGCATAAAAATCCACATACAAGGACCAGCCATTACGACATCAAGGAATTCGACCATAAAATAACCTGAATTATCCTGATAAATGGTTAAAATTGTAAGAATGAAAGAATATATAAAAACACCAATCATAATACCTATAAAAATAGTCATGAAAACTTCC
>CATLBU010000185.1 GCA_949879835.1 uncultured Bacilli bacterium | reverse complement strand
AAATATTTAACTCAAATAATAGCAATATTGAAATGAATGGAGTTATATTTGGAACTTCTAATTTTTCTAATAGTTATGATAGTGATAGAAAATTTGCTTGTCCTAGAACATCGCCTTCATCAGTTCCATTTAGGGTTTCAATTAATGAAGCAAGAATTTTGAAAGATTTTGCACAGTGGATAAAAAATTGTAAAAGTAACTTTATTCAAATTGGGTATAATGATAATTTCAGAAACCAAGAAAATTATGATTTTGGATATATAATTCAAACATCTATAAATAAAAAGGGAATGCATATCGTTTCTTTTGATAATTATGGAATCAAAGAAAGAGACAAGAAAAAATATATCAATCATAATATGAATCATTTATTTATAGGTAGAAATAATGTTATAGCTGACAATGTTGAACAAGTATTAAATTATTATATATTTAATAATGGATTTTTTCCTGTAAATCAAGAAGATAAAAAAACAAGATTGTTAAATAAGAATTATTTTTCATCTACAATAGAAGGTATTAAAAACAAAAAAATAGAATTGATTTTAAAAGAAAATAGGTATATGATTTTTAATCATATTTATAGAAATAAGCCTATAAATATGGATTTTATAGAAAATGATATATCTAACATTATAGATGAAACAATGATTGATTTAATTCAGAATGAAAAAATAAGCAAAGGTAATCTTTTTTATAGATTATCAGATTATGAAAGAATAAGATTAAATTTGTTAAAAACATATCAATATAAAGGAGAAAAACTTATGGAAGATAACATTGAAATTATTCAGTCTAAATTAATTGAAAAATTAAACACAAAAGATAAAGTTCCATCTATAGAAAACGATATGGAATATTATTTTTTGATGGGGCAAGTTCTTTATTTCTTTTCTACGATTAGTAATAGAGATACTTCAAAACAATTAGCAGAAATTTTAAAAATAAAAAAGGCTTTTAACGTAAAACAATGTGGTAACGTCTTAGAGTTCAAGCCAACTGATGAAGGTTATTTGAAATTACATAAAACATGGTTTTGTAAATCAAAATTATGCCC
>CATLBU010000184.1 GCA_949879835.1 uncultured Bacilli bacterium | reverse complement strand
ACATATAAAGAAAATGTTGATGACCTTAGAGAAAGTCCAACATTACAAATGCTTGAAAGATTTAAAAAATATTTTGTCAAGGGTATTAATGTTTATGACCCTATGGTTAAGGAAAACAAGGTTTGCGGACAGATTCAGAATTTTGACGAGTTTATTGAAAAATCAAAATTTATTGTTGTGCTTGTGGGGCATCAGCATTTGAAAGATAATATGAATGTATTAAAAGATATGGTGGAAATACCAATTTATGCAAGTAATGATTTAACATGGAGTGATTTTTTAGAAAACAAATTAGAACAGATAAAAGCGAAATTCCCTATGCTTGCGTATGATACAGCAGAACAAATTGTAAAAATATCTGATTATAATAAAATAGCAAAATTATATGGAATAGATGAGTATGAATTAAATGATAATGAATATATTATGCTTTGTGATTTTACAAGTATGGAAGAAGTAAGAAATGAAGCATTAGCAGAAGGAAACAATTCTTTAACAATTGCAGGAAAACAATACAAATCAAAATATAATGAGTGCAAAAATGGATTTATAGTAATGTCAACAAGCCATACAAATACAGGAATAATAGTTGTTCCCGATAATTGCCCTTTAACAGATGATATGAAAGAAATGCACTTTTTAGCAGCAAATTATAATGATGATACAGAAGAAGGAAAGAAAAAGATTGAAGAATTATTTTCAAAAGATGATTCAGCATTTATACAAAGTTTAGACAAAAAAGGATTAGAGATAGATGGACTTACTAAAACAAGAATTATGGAAGGAAGTATAGGAATAGCAACAATAGTAACATTTATAGCAATCTATTTAGGGGTAATATTTTTAATTGCAAGTTCAGCAATCCTTGCATTAAAACAGCTAACAGACAGTTCAGATAATAAACAAAGATATACTATTTTAAGAAAAATTGGTTGTGATGAAAAAATGATAAACAAATCTTTATTTAGGCAAATAGGAATATTTTTTGGAGTACCACTTGTTTTAGCAATTATACATTCAATGTTTGGAATACAATTTGCAATAAAACTTATGTCAGGA
>CATLBU010000183.1 GCA_949879835.1 uncultured Bacilli bacterium | reverse complement strand
TTTATTTTTAGTATTTGTTTATTGCTTATGATAAATATATTTTTCCTTTGGTATACAAATATTGAAAATGAGGATAGAATAGCTCTTTCATCCTATAAAAAATTTGGAGAAGAGATAGCAAATATGAATGAATCTCAAAAAGGTGAATATATCGAAAAATTAAAAAAGGATATTGATGGTATTTCTTTTGTTATGAATATTATTTCAATGCAAAATACTGAAATGGGAGCAGAATTTGCAAAGCAAGAAATGCAAGAACAACCAAAACTATTTGAAACCTATTATGATTTATATAAGTCAGGAAACTATCTCCATTTTACAAATTCGTTTGAAAAAGAACAAAAATTTATAAATGAAGTATATGATGAATATACAAAAGTTTCAAACTACGATTTATATTTAAAAGAAATAAGAGAAAAAGAAAATGCACTTGATGGAATTTCTGTATTTAAAAATCAAAACGGAAACGAAAACGATTTTTCTTCTCGTAATATAAAAAAGAGTACATCAGACTATGAAAAACTTGATAATAATGGGATATGCTATATTTCTTCTAAAATGATTACATCTACAATGGAAAACATATGGACTGATATTTTTGTAATATTACTAGCATTTTTATTTATAGGAAGTTTAATAACTGAAGAAAAGGAAAAGGGACTTTTTTATATAACTCGTAGTACTAAATATGGAATAAGCCATAGTATCATTGCTAAACTGATTGCACTTTTTATTAGTTGTATTTTGTTTGAAGTTATATTCTTCTTATCAAATTATATGTTCTTTGGAATATCTACAGGTTTTAGTGATATTAGTATAAAACTTCAATCAATTAGCCCTTATATTGGAAGTAATTTATCTATTAACATTTTGGGATATATACTTATTTCTATTCTAACAAAAAGTTTTATCCTCTTTGGACTTTGTACCGCCATTACAGCATTTTGTATACTTTCCGATAGTATGTTATTGCCATATCTATATGGAATAATATCATTAGTGGTAAGTTGGATTTTATATACAATAATTCCAAATGTTTCTAAATTTGAAATATTAAAACAC
>CATLBU010000182.1 GCA_949879835.1 uncultured Bacilli bacterium | reverse complement strand
GATTTAGATGGAACGACTATAATTTCACTTTCATGGCTTCTCAAATTAATCTTTATAACTGCATTCATACATCCGCATGAACAATAGGCTATATCATTTTCAATTTTCATATCTGTAATATACGGTTGAGCAATGAGACTTAGCCTATCTAGCTTCTGAACAAAATCAGTAATATATCTTATCTCAAATGTTTTTATATTCAAAATAACCATAGCAGGATAATTACATGGCATCATAATAATTTCTTTGTTATATAATACAGATTTCCAAAATTTATGTTGCTCCATTGCAATTTTTTGCTTTCCAAAACAAGAAACTTCTTTTAAAAATATTTTACTAAACTTTTCAAACTTTATATCATATACTGCAATACTAATAGCATTATGCGGAATTAAGAATATTTTTTCTCCTACCTTGAATATAGAAGAATATAATCTAAACTGGTATTCTAATTCTCCAGGTATTTTGCCTAAAAAATTAACCTCCTGTGTAGTATTATCCCTACAATATAAACCATTATGATCAAATGCTGAAAACCAAAATTTATCTCCTTCTTCCCAAAAAAATTCATATGATAATCTACACGCTTCCATTTGGATAAGTTCTCCTTATTCAATCAACACTTTTCTTCCTGAAATATTTTAAATAAATTGTCTTTTTTCTTCTCAATAACCATCTTCTTTTGGTAACATATACAACATTCATAGACTTTTGACAGAAAACTTAAGTACGAAAATATATCAACAATATCTTCCCTTAAATCAATATCAAATGGATAAAATACATCCTCTACAAAACTGTTGTTCAAAGCATGAATTCGGTATCTTAATTCTGCAAGCTGCTTGTATACATTTTCTTGTACTGTCACATATTTTTTATTTTTAATATATTTTATATTTCGATAATTAATCTATTGAAAAGATTTCTTTGAAGATTAATCTGCCATCTGTCGATTCATTCCATTTAACGCTGCCAAAAGAGCCTTAGTAATATATCTCAGTTTAATCGAAAGAAAACGATATTTTTCAATTTTAAAAACACCAAAATCCCCTCTAATATACAA
>CATLBU010000181.1 GCA_949879835.1 uncultured Bacilli bacterium | reverse complement strand
AGAACAGTTGAAAAACAAATAATCTCTAATGAAGAATATAAAAAATATGGTTCATTAGAAAATATTTTATTAAATTGTTAGAATAATTGGGGATTAAGCAATGGAACAGATTAAAAAATATAAAGTTTTGGAAAATTACGAAAGACATATTTTTTCAAATAATAAACAATTAAATTGGGATAGATACAGTAATGTTGACATTACTATATGCGATGAATCAGTTTATCATTGGTTTAAAAATGGCGATAGCTGGAACAATGCAGAATTTTATTTTGACACCATAGAACAGGTTAATACTTTTATTGATAAACAAATAGCAAAAGTTGAATATATTGAAATCAATCAAGAATTTGAAGCTTATTACTATATGATTTTTCAATATAATGAAGATACTGAAGAATATGATATTGACGACTTTGTTAATAGCAATTATTGGGGAAAAGGATATAAGCCTTGCTATTCAAGTGAACAGGTTAAAGATGAGTTGTACTACTATATTGAAAACTTGAATGACAAGAAACTAATTGAATTGAATAATTTCATACATAATAATCAATCTGAAAAAACTATGCACAACTGCATTGATAAAGTGATTGAATATGGCGAAGATACGCCAATAGATGGTGACAATATCAGTTTTGAAGATATGGCGGAGTTTATCTTTTGGAATGATAAACTTGACTACAATAAAGAAATCAAAAATATCTTAAATTTATATATAGGAGAAAATTAAAATGACTATTGCAGAATGTGAAAAAAGAAATCAAGCAGTAATGAAGGCTTTTGAAGAATGGAAAAATGGAGAAAATTATCTTGACAATTATGACTGTGCTATTGTATGTGGTATGCTAAATATTAAATATCCTATAGCATGTCAAAAATACCTTGAATATACTAATTCGCCATTAGAAGTATGTACAACAACCCGAAGCAATCAGGCATTAAAAACAATTTATAATTTTTTGAAAAAATTAAAAGATATGAGTTATGCTTAATAAAAACATCATTCATTCAACACTAAACTTTGCAGAACTGCTAAACATACAAAGAACAGAAACAAGCC
>CATLBU010000180.1 GCA_949879835.1 uncultured Bacilli bacterium | reverse complement strand
ATACTTGCCACCTATTCTAAATTACATAATCCTTCTAAAATAAAAGAATCTTCTGAAATCCATATATTTTGAATACTATATTTCTTCTTGAAGAATACAAATTTTGCTTCCTCAATATTTTCAAATTTTCGCAAATACTTTTGTTTGTATTCGCTTATTCTTAATGTATGGTATGATTGGTCAACTGGTCTTTGAGAATTCCCAACTATTTTATTTAATACAAATGGCTTTTCAAAATCTACTTTAGCTATCCTATTCTTCATTTTGTTAGAATACTTACATTCTATATTTAATATTGATGATTTCAATTCGACTTTATCATCAGAAATATAAATATTTCCCGGGTTTAGCAATCTTTTGTAATACCCCAAATATGTTCCACGCAAAAAAGAACATTCATCATCTACAAAAGATATTATTGGAAAAATATATTCCTTGCTATTAATTACAACCGGTACTTTTACAATAACTTCATGATAATTTATCGTTTCCTTATCATTGATTGTAGATATCATAGATGAAAATGTTACATATAATTTCTCCACGTTTGTCTCTAATATATTTTCCCGCATTAAATCATTTACTACTCTATTAATACTTAGCAACTCATCTTTAGCAACATTTTGAAAATTGATCTCCAAAGTTACATTTGTACCCGAAAAAACGTTAGGAAAATTAATCATTACTTACCCTCCTGAATTTTATAAACTATTTCAATAAAATCTTTTTCACTAGTGATATCACCGCAAAAAGGAATATCGGTAAAATATTTTATTGTTTTTTTACTGTAATGTCTTATGTATTCTCTAGAATTATTCAAAGCGTCTTGAATTTCTTTTGTGATCCCGTACCGATCAGATAACGTAAAAGAATCATATTTTTTCAGTAAGTTAGTATCTAGCTTTTGTAACTTGATCAATTCTTTCTTGATTGCTGCGATAGTTACAGCTTCCAAGAATTTTTTTAGCATATCAATGTCTATCTTTAGCAAAAACATTTGTATAGCTAGAAGTTTATATATTTTTTTCACAGTATGACCTAGATAATTTGATGCAACTGTGATC
>CATLBU010000179.1 GCA_949879835.1 uncultured Bacilli bacterium | reverse complement strand
TAATTTGACCTATTTTATATCCTTCTGTATCAATAAGTAATGCTCCCTCTTTAATCATTTGTAAATACTTAGTATCATACTTTTTAATTCTTTCGATTCTTTCATCAAAAGCTTTTTGAACATATTTTTTTGTAATCATTTTTGATTTATCTAGCTTAGCCCAAGTTGAAGCCTCTCCAACAATTTGACCAATTTCACTAAATTGTGTAGAAAGTTTTTCTTTATCACCAGATAGTTTTGAAGCATATTCTACAACTTTCGCCATAGCTTCTTTATCAATATCTAACAATTCTTCTTGTTCACAATAGCTCTTTACAAATCTAATAAGTTTAGTAATATTTTCTTCATTTTTTGGAGCATCTTCTTCAAATTCAACCTTTATTTTAAATAATTTTCTAAAATCATCATCTAAAGATAATAATGTATGATATATTTCTGAATTACCAATAATAACAACTTTTAAATCTAGAGGTATAGCTTCTGGTTTTAGTGAAACAAGCATCATTGAAGAACGTTGTTCCATATTATTTTCAATACTAATTTCTTTAACTTGTAATACTTTTTTCAAAGTTTCATAACATGGTTGACTAGAAATTAAATCTTTAGCTTGAAAAATAATATATCCACCATTAGCTTTTTGTAATAAACCTGGTTTTAACATTGTAAAATCAGTTTTCATCATTCCAAATTGGTTTTCATATTCTAACTTACCAAAAATATTTTGATAAGTATAATTTGAATCCATAATAACTGGAGCGCCTTCTAAATTGCTATTATCAACAAATAGATTAACTCTATAATTAAGCCATGGTTCATTGTTTTGCATAGCTTTCATTTGAGGTGGTACTTGTTGTTTATCATTATCATTTTCTGGCATCATAAATGTATTTATATTTTTTAAAATATCTCTTTTTACATTATCCAAAAATGTACTAATTTTTTTATTTCTTTTATAATTTGATTTAACATTATTAACATGAATATTAACTGTAAGTAAAGCAACATTTGATTGCCATTCTTCTATTTTCTTATCAGCTTTATTTTCAATTAATTTAATTTCTGATAATGT
>CATLBU010000178.1 GCA_949879835.1 uncultured Bacilli bacterium | reverse complement strand
GGTCGCCCTGCGCACGCGCCGTGGCTATCTCTTCGACGATTGCCGGCAGTTCGACCATTGTTATGGGTTCAAGCCGTTCTTCAAGTTCGCGCTTGCCTTGTGCGGTCATAATATATTCTTTGGGCATATTAAACTCCTTGCCTATTTATTCACGTTATATTTTAAACAATAACGAATTTAAAATATCAGGAAACGAAAAGGAAATTGCAAATATAGTAAAGAAACTAGTAGAAAATAGTATCGATGTATATAGTGTTAGGGAAGAAACAATAACACTAGAAGATGCATTCTTAAAAATCATAGATGAAGACACAACATCTAATAAAGAAAAAGGAGGTAAAAAATAATGTTTGCAGTATTAAAAAAAGAATTAAAAAGTTATTTTTACACACCAATAGGATACATATTTATTTCCCTTTTTCTAATAGCAATGAGCTTTGTATTCTACAATTTTACCTTCACCCAAGGACAACTACATTTTGAATATGTTATATGGGATAGTACAGTAGTACTAACATTCCTTATACCAGTTATAACAATGAGAATGTTCTCAGAAGAAAAAAAATCAGGAACTGATCAATTATTAATCACATCACCAAAAAGCATATTTAGTATAGTTATAGGAAAATTTTTAGCAGCAACAGTCGTTACAATAGTATCTTGCTTACTAATGTTTATCTATTATGGAATATTATCAAAATTTGGACATGTTAGTATAGTAGAACCACTATATGCTATGTTATGATTTTTACTACTATCTATGGCATTTATATCTTTTGGTATGTTTGCTTCAGCATTAACAGAACATCAAGTAATAGCTGCAATAATTCCAATAGCCTTCTTCTTAATGTTATCATTCTTAAATCTACAAAATGGAATATTTAAACTATTCTCATTAACAGAAATGTATCAAAAATTTCCTTTAGGAATCATATCTCTAAAAGAAGTTGTAGGATATCTAAGTTTTATATTTTTATTCGTCTTTTTGACAATCATCATATTACAAAGAAGAAAAAGTATAAAATAATATCTATATAAAATAGGAAAGGATTAGATACAAAAATGGATAAA
>CATLBU010000177.1 GCA_949879835.1 uncultured Bacilli bacterium | reverse complement strand
AATATGAAAAAAAGTACAGCATGGGAAAAAGTAGAAATAGCAAGAAGTCCAAATAGAAAAACATCACTAGACTATATGGAAAATATATTTGATGAATTCTTAGAATTACATGGAGATAGATGTTTTGGTGATGATCAAGCAATGGTATGTGGAATTGGTAGTATGGATAAGCAAAGCTATACTATTATAGCAGAGCAAAAGGGGAGAAGTACAAAAGAAAATATAGAACGAAATTTTGGCATGCCAAATCCAGAAGCGTATCGAAAGGGAATTCGTTTTATGGGGCAAGCAGAAAAGTTTCATAGACCAATTATTACTTTTATTGATACAAAAGGTGCTTATCCGGGTATTCGGTGCTGAAGAGAGAGGTCAAGGTGAGGCTATTGCTAGAAACTTGTTTGAGATATCTAATATTTCAGTACCTATTATTTCTATAATTATTGGTGAAGGTGGTAGTGGTGGTGCCATAGCATTAGCTTGTGGTGATAGGGTATGGGCCTTAGAAAATTCAATATATTCAATTTTATCTCCTGAAGGATTTGCTTCTATATTGTTCAAAGATTCTTCAAAAGCTAAAGAAGTTGCAGAAATAATGGGAATAACTTCTTATGATTTATTAGAAAAAGGGATAATTGAAAAAATTATTAAAGAACCTGTTGGTGGTGCTCAAAATGATATTGATTTTGTGGCTAATGAAATTAAGTTAAATTTGTTAGAAGAAATAAACATTTTGAAAAATAAAAATAAGACAGAATTGTTAAAGGAAAGATATTTACGTTTTAGAAAATTTTAATAAATAAATTTAAAATGAGCAGGTAAGATTAACTCCTGCTCATTTATTTTAAGGTAATTATACAGAGGTATGTGTAGTTAATACATAAAAAATGTATTTACATTAAAGATTATTACCATTTTTCTTATTTTATACACGAAATTAAAAAAATTTTTATTATTTTAATTGAAAACTTTTCAATAGCTATATTTCTATTATTGTTATTATAAAATATAAGCCCTTTGTATAAATATTAAGTAAAAATTCAAAGGGCCTTTTTATAGGAGAATATTATGAGTTT
>CATLBU010000176.1 GCA_949879835.1 uncultured Bacilli bacterium | reverse complement strand
AAGAGAAATCTTTAAAAGAGGAAGCGAAGAACAAGAATGTTTTGAATGGGTGTTACAGTTGTTACATAATGCAAAATGGCATGAATTTGCACAGTCTCATTGCCACAGAATAATAAATGCATTATTTGAAGTACGGAAAGTATTTGAGGAAGAGAATGAATTTATACAACGAAAATTAACACTTTATTTGGAGAAAACCAATCCAGATGAGTTACTACTCAATGCTACAATAAAGTATCCACAGTTTAAAGATGAGAGTAAGAAGATTAAACTATACTTAATTGATGTCGTAAATGATAACGAAATGATAATGAATACTTCTGGAAATTAAGAAAAACAAGGTGGAAAAATTATTTACATATTTATATTGATGTAAAGGCACAAAAATGAGTTTATGCTTTCTCATTAATAAAAAAGCAGTAAAAAATTATGAGTGGAGGGAATAATATGCAACAAGCATTAGTATTCGTAAATAATTTAGATAGTGATAATACAGAAAGAAAAATATGTGTGTATCAAGGAGTAACTTATTTTATCAATACTGAGGACAGCACAGGAAAAAATTATATTGAAGTTAGAGGGACAAAGAAATATCTTGATAAAAATGGAAAGGTTTCTAATAAGCAGCCAAATACACGAAATGTAAGGGATTGTATAAATTCGTATGAGGATATGCATAAAATACCTGATTACTTAATACACCAGAAAAAGTGGAATATATATTTATTGTTTATATTAAATTATAATTTAAGCAGACGAATTGGAGACCTTTTGAAAGCAAGATGGTCAGATTTTTTTGATGAAGACTGGAAAATTAAAAAGTCATGGGAACTGATAGAGGAAAAAACACATAAGAAAAATGAGATAAAGATGAATAAGGCAGTAAGATATGCATTTAAAACTTATTTTGAAAAGGAAACTGCCTTTGAGAAAACAGATAAAAACTATTATGAACCAATATTTAAACAGCTTCATGGAACCCATAAAGGCAAGGTGATTTCTCAGGAAGGATATAGACAGATCTTAATAAAAATAGGAGATGAACTAGGACTTGAGAAAAAAGTACGTTCTCAT
>CATLBU010000175.1 GCA_949879835.1 uncultured Bacilli bacterium | reverse complement strand
GATTTAAATGATTTTGCTTCTCATTTTAATGGAGGAGGACATAAAAATGCCGCAGGAAGTCCAATCACGATAGAGATGAGGGAAGCTTATTTAAATTTACTATTTAAAGAATAGGAGAAGAAAATGACTGTTACATTTCAAAGTAAAATTACTGAAAGAGATTTTATAACTAAACATTGGAAAAAGATTCCCGAATGTATCAAAGAAGAAATTAATAAATACAATAAAATATATATAAAAAGCATTATAAAATCTTCTATATTACTTGTTATAATAACTATATTTCTAGTACTTGAAATGTGGACAACAGATTCATTATCTATATCTAATTTATTATTATGGATTTTATGTGAATTTGGATTTATGATAGTTTTGTTTGTATTTGATATGATTGAGTTTCCATCCTGTAAAAAATGGTTAAAAAAAGCACATAAACAAGAAAAGAAATTCATATCATTTAATCCTAATATTGATTCAAATGAAATAGAAGAAATTTATACTTTTATAAAAAATAATAATGCATTTAATTCTGAATTTCTTTTTCTTATTTTTTACTAAATTATATCTTCTAATATTCATTATATTTCCTTTCCTTATATATTAATTTCTATTGTTCCGGGTAATTCATAAAATTGTATTACAAAAATCGAAAAACCATATCTAGTATTAATATCAGCTGATGATCCATGAGTTGCTTTATTATTAATATAACTATGATATTCTAAATCTTTCCATATATCTTTTGATCCAGAAGATAAAGTCATAAAACATTCTTCATCTTCTAAAGAACTTTCAATAAAATCATTAGCAGCTTCCTTATCTGAAAAGAAATAATAATCAGCTTTTCTAGGATCACGTTTTCCAAATTCAAAATCATAACTTTTTGTAACTAAATATACAACTTCAATATTCCTTTTTGCAAAACATTTTTCAACAGCTTTCATTAGACCAATATTACCTTCCTGAATTAAATCAAGAAACTGCAAACCTCTGTTTGTCTATTTTTTAGCTATGCTTACAACAAGCCTAAGGTTTGCTTCAATACGCTTAGAGTTTGCACTGTCAGTTACATACTCAC
>CATLBU010000174.1 GCA_949879835.1 uncultured Bacilli bacterium | reverse complement strand
AATTTGATAGACTCTTTTAAGAGGTTTTAATATGAGTGATATGGAAGAAAAATTTAATTTGGAAGCAATTGATAAAACATTTACTAATTATAAATGTGGTCATATGTTTGATGGTGTGGTAGTAATCAAAAAAGAAGATGGTTGCATCTTTAATATAGGCGGGAAAAATGATGCTTATTTACCTAAAAGCGAAGTAGAAGATTATGATAATTTAAAAATAGGTGATAGATTTAAAGTTATTATATTAAATTCAAAGAATGAAGATGGTCTTTTAGAAGTTTCAAAAAGCCAGGCTGATAGTCAAATATTTGCATCTCAAAGTGCAAGTAAACTTAAACTTGGAAGTAAAGCAACTTTTGTTATTACAGAGTTTAAGTCGGATAATCTATTATCAAGAATGGGGGAATATAGTTTAATTATTCCTGTTAGCGAAATGTCAACAAAAATAAGAGATCCAAGAATACATATTGGTAAACAATTTGAAGGAATTGTAACAGAAATTGACAGAAATGAAAAAAAGATTATTGTAAGTATAAAGATGCTTGAAGATCAAATAAGAGAAAATAATGAGGAATTATTTTGGCGTTCAATCTTTATAAATAAAATTGTAAAAGGTACTGTAAAGAAAATTATGAGTTATGGCGCTTTTGTAGAGGTTGGGGGAATTGATTGTTTTGTTCACATTTCAAACCTGAGTTATAAACATCTTTCATCACCAAGCGATGTTTTAACGGAAGGAAGTGAATATGACTTTAAAGTAATTGAGGTAGATAGAGAAAATAAAAAAGTAGCCTTAAGTTTGAAGGCACTTCAAGAAAGTCCTCGTACTAAAGCCATTAAAGAACTAAATGTAGGGGAAACATATATAGGAAAGGTAATTAAGATATTAAGTTTTGGTGCAATTATTCAACTCGAAAATGGAGCGACAGGACTTCTTCATATTAAGAACGCAACAGAAGCGAATAACAAACAAATATACGAAATCGTAAAACTTGAAGAGGAAGTTGGAGTAGAAATTGTTGAGATTAATTTAAATGATGAAAGAATTTCATTTAAACTAATAAACAATAATTTGTAGGT
>CATLBU010000173.1 GCA_949879835.1 uncultured Bacilli bacterium | reverse complement strand
ATGTATCTTTACCAACACCGAAAAAATAATCTCCCAATTCAATTTTAGGTAATTCAAGTTCTTTATTAGCTTTCAAATCAATTAAATTAATACTGTCACTTTCTGGAGTTTTACCGAATTGTCTTATTATTCTATATTCACCTTGTTCTGTAGAAAGATCTACACTTCCACCATAAATTCCGCCCTGCCAAGGAAAATATTTCTTTCTTTCCATTTTTATATTATCTCTAGAAGCAGACATTCCATAAAACATAGCTTTTAAAAATATGGATAAAGTAGTTTTTCCCCAGCCATTTTCTTTTTTTATTTGGTTATAACCTTCATTAAAATTTAAATCTAAATTTTGAAGTTTTCCAAAATTTTCTATATGGAGTTTATCAATTCTCATATTGACAATTCCTCCCCTTTCAATGCTTCAATTCCTATTTGTGCAATTATATTCTTTTGTTTCTCATCTAGTTCGCTTTCCTCTAATAATCTTAAGAATTCATATTTAAAAGACAATTTTTCATTTTTAATCTTTTCAAAATCTATCTCAATTTTAGTTTGATCTTCAATTTCAACATAAAAATAATCACTTAGCCTATCTTGTAATAACGACAGAGATTTATCACAATCTTCTTTTGTAACGCCCTTTAAAATAACTCTTATCAAGTCTTTTTTCGTTATTCTATTGCTATTAAAAGACCCTATAATACAATCATAAATTTCTCTATTATTATTTTTGCCAGAAATATCGCATTGATTTATCATAAAACGACGAGCTGGAAATTGGCAAAATTCAATTTTCTCTATTTTTTTATTTTCAATCTCTAGTTTTATATAACCTTTATTACCACTTTCATCAAAACCATTAGAAAAAAGACTTCCAGGATATGCCAAAGTTGTATTGTTCTTCTTTATAACTTTATACTGATGAATATGACCAAGCGCAATATAATCAAAACCGCAATTTATATACTTTTCTATATCTATGTAATCTCTATCACTTGAATTTTCTATATTACCGTGCAATAATAAAATATTCGTTTCTTCTTTTAGAACGAATCCATTATCTACATTAGTAAAAAAATTAATGCCTT
>CATLBU010000172.1 GCA_949879835.1 uncultured Bacilli bacterium | reverse complement strand
GAATAAGCAATAAAAAACGAAACATAATTGGATATTCTGAAACATAAGGAAGATTTATTTTTTGAAAAGAAAAAACAATACATTCAAAAATAAATGTTACACATAAAAAATATTGAATTTCATCTAATATGTTTAATGAAACAATAAAGTCAAGTGTTTTTTTGAAAAAAAATTTTGTAAACCAAGTAAAGAAAATAAGTAAGAATATAAAAATAAATATTGTTTTCATAATAACCTCCATTCTATTTTTATTATATCAAACTTTGCACAATTTGTCAAGTTGTAAGACTGTTGCAAACAATTGTTTTAATTATATAAGAGAGAAAAGAGAGAGGTGTTCCTCTCTCATTTCTTAAATAGCTCTTATTCCATTGTTTTAAATTCAATTGTATTTGTTTCTTCATTGAATGAATAACTATAATTCATTAATTGAGCGAGTTTATCAAATTCTACAAAAATAACTCCATTGTTTGAAGTAACTGCAGTTCTAAAGCTATTTTTTTGATTATTTACTGTGTAACTATTGCTATCGACTGTAATAACAATCTCATTTGTATTAATAATTTCTCCATTTGCATCAGTATCTACTGAAATCAATTTTACTTCTTTATCATTTATAGTTACATCATATCCAATAGCTTTTGCTACTTGTTCTATAGGTAATTGAAGAATATTTTTACTAATAATAGGAGTTTCTGTTAAAATTGTACGTTCTCCGTTTACAGAAATAGAATTAACATCTCCATTCTGAACTCTTTCTGACAATACTTCTGAGGTAGTATTCTCTGTTTCAGAATATAACATAATTCCAATTCCTAAGTTAGGGAATGTATCAAATGCTAATCTCATTTCTTCTTCAGTAATATCTTCTTGCTTATTTACTACTAAGTTAACTCCATCAGCAATTAACATAACCATATCAGTATCTTCAAAGTAATAGTATCCTTCATTTCTAGCAATATAACTCAAAATAGTTAAGAATTTTTTAAATGGAATTGTTTCAGAATCCATTGAAATACCTGTATCAACCCAATCTATATTACTCTGTGTTTTATCAAATGTATAATAAATAGATTTTGATTC
>CATLBU010000171.1 GCA_949879835.1 uncultured Bacilli bacterium | reverse complement strand
GGATGGATTGCAAAATGATGATAAAAAGAAGAACGCCATATGTGACACAATTAGGAAATATGGATTGTGGAATAGCTTGTTTGACAATGATTTTTAATTATTATGGAGTAAAAGTCGATATTGTTGATGTAGGATCAGACATATGTATCGGTAGAGATGGTGTGACGTTATCAAAATTAAAAAATATTTCCGAAAAATATGGATTTACATTCAATGCATATAGGTATGAATACTCTAAAAAAAACTTGGAAGATAAATTGCCGGCTATTTTATTTAGTGGAAGTCATTATGTAGTAATAGAAAGAAAAAATCGTGCAAACAAGTATTCTATTATTGATCCTGCAAAAGGAAAAATATATCTTGATTTTGAAGATGTTTGCAAATTGTATAGTGATATTCTGATATTAATAAAGCCAGGCAGTCATATGGTAAAAAATCCAGATAGGAAAAAAATTGATATTCAAATCAATATGCGATCATTTATCTTAGTGGCTGTTTTAATGCTATTAATGCAAGTAGTAACATTAGTGGTTCCTGTAATAATACAGAGATTAGTTGACAGTTTATCAAATGGATTTGAAGTACATATAGGTGGAGTGTTAAGTGTAATAATAATCCTTGCAAGCTCCTATTTCAGTTTGAATTGGCTACGGCAAAGGACTGTAATTGAATTAGATACCGGGATTTATAAGCATATGATTGATAAAATGCTGAATAAATTGTTTAAAATAGAAAATAATTTTTTTGAATGGCATACTTCGGGAGAAATAGGAAATAGATTTAGCAATATAAGTCAGTTAAATGATTTAATTACAAATGGTTTAGGAAATGTAATTATACAAAGTGTAACTTCGATAATATGTATGTTTGCCATGCTTCGCATTTCTAAAAGGTTAACTATTTTTGCATTAGGGATAGCTTTTATACAAGTTTCATTAATGCTGATTATTAATAAAAAAAATTTGGAAAAGTCAAAAAAATATATATACCAGCAAAATATTGTACAAAGTGAATTGATTGAAACACTGGAAAATATGTTAGAAATAAGATGTATGGGAATGGACGGAGAAATAAAAAGAAACCTA
>CATLBU010000170.1 GCA_949879835.1 uncultured Bacilli bacterium | reverse complement strand
TATTTAACTATTTCCAAAATTTTATTAAAACAATCCGTTTTAAATAATATCTTCCCGGAATAATTACCAATGCCAAAATCAAAGGAAGCAATAGGGTAGTAGCCAATAACTTAAATTCTTTTGTTGCTAAGCCAAATATTAGGTTTAATCCAACAATGATAAAAGAAACTAACAAGTAATAGCACCACATCTTCCATTGAGGATTTAACTGTGCAGGCATTCCACTAGTATAAGCTTTATAATTATAAATCTTAACAACAACATCTATAGTAAGCAAAGCAGGAAGTAAAATATATAAGAAATTGGTATTATTATTAGTCAAACTAGTTTTTAATAATATAACATACAAAAGGGTAGATATTAATAAGGATACTAGTAAAACTGATAAGCTAATTACAAGATAAAGAAGATTTGTATTATGAGTTTTTTTCTCTTTAACTTTATGATAGATATCAAATGAAATACTTTGCTCTTCATAAAAATCTTTTAAATCGTTATAATCATATATAGCATCATTTCTTACTTCTACAGAAGCATTATCTTTGGTCTTTGAATATAATTTATTCAATATTTCTCTATGAGAAGGATCAACACTAGCATCTCTCTTAGGTGCAGGTAAACGAGCATCTTTGGTATTTTCGGAAACTATTTTTATCTTTGGAGGTTCTATTTTTCTTGCCTTTTCAACATCATCAGGAGTAATCCTTCCAACAATTAATTTTGCATCATCTTTTTCTACCTTCTTCTCTTCAACAACAAGTTGTTTGTTTTCAATTCTTTGTTGTGGTCTAGGGGAGTATTGACTTAAAGATTGATAAGCATATTTATTTTTATTCTCCAATAATGAATTCTTAAACTCTTCCATATTGGCTTTTTTCTTTTCATTAGAAACTATTAATGGATCCGTTGCAGTAATAGCTATTTGGTCTTCTGCAAAACTTGATCTTCTCTTAATTTTATTAATATCTTATATTAATAAAATAAGGAGGTAATGTCAAATGGAAGAAAGGGAACAAAAAGAAGTTTATGAAATAGATAACAAGAAATACACAGTAATAACAAGGACAATAGAAAACTCAGAAAGTTT
>CATLBU010000169.1 GCA_949879835.1 uncultured Bacilli bacterium | reverse complement strand
TATCTCTCTTTTTTCTGTAATTTTATAGAAAAAAATTAAATTTTATGATATATTATGAATATAAGAAAAAGATATTTTTGAGGAGGATTTAAAAAATGAAGAAAAGTAAAATTATTTCCACAATGGAGGCTTTAAAGCCCATTTTTATTGCAGTAATTATCTCATTTATTATTTTGTGTTTTGTAAGACTTACAGTGGTAAATGGGCAATCAATGGAACCGAATCTGTATGGAAATCAGAAATTGCTATTGAATGTTACAGCTTATACATTTTCTGAGCCTGAAAGAGGGGATATTATTGTAGCTACACCTGAAAATTTTGATATGCAGATTATCAAAAGAGTTATTGGACTTCCTGGTGAGACTATTGAAATTCATAATAATGTAATCTACATTAATGGAGAAGAATTAGAAGAGCCTTATATTAAAGAGGCTATGGTTACTGCAGATATTCCTGCTTTTACATTAGCAGAAAATGAATACTTCATTTGTGGAGATAACAGGAACAACTCCTTAGATTCAAGAAGTGAGATTCTTGGTCCTATTACTAAAGATGAGATTTTTGGAAAGATCATTATTAACTTTAGCAAGTTTGAAATCCTGTAATAAAAAAACTCCTCAAAAATATAAAAGAGAGCCATTGACTCTCTTTTCTTGTTAAGTTTTAATAACATTCTACTATATTATCAGCTTCATCCATAACATCAAAATGATTTGATACCTTAAATTTCTGATGCATATAATCCACAGTTACATAAATAATCAGATCCTCATATCGAATAGAATAAGAATCCTCTAATCCTGATGCATCCTCATTGATATCTGAATTGTCAACTTCCAATATTTCCTTTATTTTCAAAAGAGCTAAATCTGTGTTCCTTGGAACTTTAATAGCTTCTAAAACATTTTTTACCTCATTAAATAATTCTTTGTGATTCATAGCAAGATACTTCCTTTCTGCTACATCTCATCTTCTATGTCTGTAGCATAGAAACCACATCCTTTCTAATAAAATTTTATTTCCCTAATATGTCAATAGTTCTTTAAATTATATACAGAAGAAATCAAATTTATGAAAATTCTATTTTTAAAAT
>CATLBU010000168.1 GCA_949879835.1 uncultured Bacilli bacterium | reverse complement strand
AAAAGGATCATGTAAAAAAAGTGCAGTTTTTTACAGCAAGATAAGATGTTCAACCCCTTAAGGGGTTGAACATTATTTTAGAAGGAGGATTGTATGGAATTGGAAGGTTTTAAAACTATTACTTATAATGAAAATAAGATGAAAAGTTCCGAAAGAGCAGAAGAAATTGCTTCATGGTATTTAACAAATGATGTAGATTTATATTTTTCTGCTAAAAAATTTGGTAGAAATCGTTCAATAGAGGTAGCATTTTTCTTCAAAAATGGAGATAAATACTATCAGCATAATATTTCTCCTTATATTCATTATAAAATGCCATATCATATAACTATTCCACCAGAAACAGATTTTTTTGCAATAAATATCAGATTTCGGTTTGATGTGAGTTATTTTCATGTTGGAATAGATTGCGAAGGAATCAAATTCGCATATAAGTATTACAAAAAAATAAAAGAAGAACATTCATTTGAAGTAGGAAGTTTTGTTAAATATGATAAAGGATATAGATTTTTTCCAAATACAAATTTCTTTCCAAATGAAGAATTTTTTGAAGCAGGAAAACAAGTTATATTAATTTAAAAGGAGGCTATTATGAAGTATTATATTTTAGATGATAGTGATTATAAAAGAAATAGGATTAAGGAATATGTTTCTTCTATTGATGAAACTGCAGAGTTTGAGGAATTTGATTGTAGTCGTGATTTTCTTTGTTTAATTCAAGAATATTTGAAGACAAAAGATATACTCAATAATGCAATATTATTTCTTGATTGGAATTTTCCTTTTTATCATAATGAAGGAATTGAATCAGGAGAAGGTGAGCATATTCTGATAACATTAAAACTCAGAAATTTTGAAATGAAGGTGATTATTGTCTCTTCAGATGAAGTAGAATCTGAAAGTGATTATCCTTATATTATCGGTTCTATTGTAGATAATTGTTCTGTGTGGCAGAAGCCTGAATATGAAAAATTATTGGAAAATGCAAAACAAATGTAACTAAATAACCCACTATTTTTTGTGGGGTTGTTGTTATTTATAAATATTTTTTGTTTATAATTTAACAAGATTTAAATTATGGTTTTTTTTATACAA
>CATLBU010000167.1 GCA_949879835.1 uncultured Bacilli bacterium | reverse complement strand
CTTTATATAATAGTATTATGAGTAAAAAGGATATAAGATTTTCAACATTTGAAGAAAAACTTGCTTTTTATGGCACTGAATTTGGTTATTATTCAACTAAGTATAGTGTAGCTCCTCAAATATATGATAATGAATTATACAATAATAATATGAAAGTATTATCTTATACTTTAGGAAAAAGATTTGATAGAAAATATTTTACTGATATTTTAAAAAGATAGAGAATTATTTTTAAATTTATGGTACAATATTGGTAGTGATTGATTCTTATATCAATTTTCTTTGGTAAAGTTGTAGATAACTTCCCCAACGGCACCAGATTGATAGAAAACTCGAACTTTCGAGTAGAAATATAGAACGCACTTGTATATTGACAAAATCAATATACATTAGATGGAGAAAATTTATGGAATATATAAAAATGATGAGAAAATATGTAGGTCATGCGCCACTAATGATATGTGCTTGTGGTTGTTTGATATTTAACGACAAAGGTCAAGTCCTACTTCAAAAAAGATCTGATGATGGTTTGTGGGGGAATCCAGGAGGCTCTATGGATTTAGGAGAGACTATATATGAAACCATTATTAGAGAAATAAAAGAAGAAACAAATTTGAATATTAAAAAAGAAAATTTAAAGATATTCAATATATTTTCAGGAGAAGAGCAACACCATATTTATCCTAATAAAGATGAAGTTTATTTCGTTAATATTATATTTGAAACAAACATTTACAATGGCGAAATAGTAAGTGACTCTGAAAGTTATGAGTTAAAATTTTTTGACATTGATAAATTACCATCTAATATCACTAAACCATTTGAGTCAGTATCAAAAGATTTAAAAGAAAGGATAAAAAATAGTAATATATAAAAGTTGTCGTACTCCTCTCTCGGGCATCACCATACTACAGAATATATTTTTAATAAATCAAAACCACCCCTCCAAGGAGTGGTTTGCTCGCCCCTCTAAGGGGCCAATACCAACTGCGTCTCAAGGCGCTGGTTTTGACTTTATCCAAACCTAAATAATTGCTATGATTACTTTGCTACCCTTTGAAGGGGTCTTCGTATTCTTTGGCACTTAGACGATCAA
>CATLBU010000166.1 GCA_949879835.1 uncultured Bacilli bacterium | reverse complement strand
TACTGAATATGAAGCCTTTGAAGCTTGGGCTAAAACTTATCCTGATAATTGTTCATTATTAATTGATACTTATAATGTACTTAAATCTGGATTACCTAATGCTATTAAAGTTTTTGATGAAATTCTAAAACCACTTGGTAAAAGACCTAAGGGAATAAGAATTGATTCTGGAGATATAACTTACCTAACTAAAAAATGTAGAAAAATGCTTGATGAAGCTGGGTATAATGATTGCAAAATAATAGTATCTAACTCTTTAGATGAACATATAATAAGAGATGTTTTAGCTCAAGGTGCTTGTATTGATGCATTTGGAGTTGGAGAAAGATTAATTACTGCAAAATCTGAACCTGTATTTGGTGGAGTTTATAAACTTGTAGCTATTGAAAAGGGTTCTGAAATTATTCCTAAAATAAAGATTAGTGAAAATAGCGAAAAAATTACTAATCCTGGTTTCAAAAAAATCTATAGGTTATTTGATAAAAATACTGATATTGCAATAGCTGATATTATTTCTTTAAATAATGAGAAAATAGATGAAAATTCTGAGCTTGAAATTTTCCACCCAGTTCATACATGGAAAAGAAAAGAAATAAAGAACTTCTATGCAAAAGAATTATTAGTTAAAATCTTTGAAAAAGGAGAACAAGTTTACTCTTCTCCTTCAGTATTAGAAATTAAGGAATTTTCTAAAAAAGAAACAGCTAAATTATGGCCTGAAATTTTAAGATTTGAAAATCCTCATACTTATTATGTTGATTTATCTAAAGAACTTTGGGAATTAAAAAGAGAGCTTTTAATGGAAAAGGGTCATTAAAAAATAATAGTCACTGATATTTTTTCAGTGACTATTACTATTTTTATTCATCTTTGTAACCAACATATGATGGAATTATATAATCTAAATTCATATCTTGTGAATACATAAAATCATCATTAATAATTTCTTTAAAAACAATCTTTTCTCCTACTAAATGTTCAACAAAAGGACAAGTCTCATTGCAGTTTTTTTCTGGACTCATTGGACAATCATTACTACAACTAACCTTCTCCTTTTTGCTTGACCAAAATGGACATCTACTCATAAACCATACCCCCACTTTA
>CATLBU010000165.1 GCA_949879835.1 uncultured Bacilli bacterium | reverse complement strand
CCAAATAAATCTTCCTTATTTGCTCTATCAATTTCATCATAACTAACATAAAAATCAGATGGTATTTTGATTAACTTTATTAAAGAAATATTGCTAACAATAATAAAAACAAAAACAAATATTAATATAAATATCAAGCCCTTTCTATTATTGTTTCTTTTAAACATTCTTTCCTCCGGACAATAAAGTCGTTTTATAAATTAATCTCATTAACAAAAAGACTACCTAAATGGTAGTCTACTCAATATTTATTATTTTATACTTTCCCTGCTTTAACACGCATTTCTTCTGTTTGTTTGAGAGCTATATCTGAAACCTTATCCCCAACAATCATTCTTGCAATATTGTAACTAATTTCATCATTCTGTAAGTGTTTTATTTCTGCAACAGTATTGTCATTACTTTCCCGTTTTGAAACAAAATAAAAATCATCTCCATAACAAGCAACTTGAGGCAAATGTGTTATACACAACACCTGGGTTTCTTTAGTAATATTATTTAATTTATCACCAACTATATTTCCTGTTTCACCACTAATTCCTGCATCTATCTCATCAAATATCAATGTTTGCGCAGTACCAGCGGATGCAAATATTGTTTTAAATGCAAGCATAAATCGACTTAACTCACCACCAGAAGCTGTTTTTGATAATGATTTTGCCTCTTGACCTTTATTTGCTGAAAATACAAATTCTACATCATCTATCCCATCTATTCCTATTTTTTCCATTTCTGAAAATTTAATTTCAAATATACTAGATTTCATTCCAAGCTGTTTAAGTTGTATATTAACTTTATTTTTAATATCTAAAGCGATTTTCTTTCGTAATCCACTTAAATTTAGACTAACATCTTTCATTTCTTTTTCAAGTAAAGATTTTTCTTTCTCCAACTTACTTAACATCACTTCACTATCTTCAAGCATACTAAACTCATCTTTAGCTTTAGATAAATACATCAAAGCGCTTTCAATATTTCCGCCATATTTTTTAGTTATCGATTTAATTAAATCTGAGCGTCTATCTAATTTTTCAAATTCTCTTTCATCAAAATCTGTAGAAGATTTGATATCTTCCAGTGTATCACAAATATCTGAAACTTCAT
>CATLBU010000164.1 GCA_949879835.1 uncultured Bacilli bacterium | reverse complement strand
AATATTATTTATATTGTTTGCAAAAGCAACCATAACTGAATCACAAACACCAGAATTTAATCCGTTTTTTATATGAAACGGTGTTTTAATCAAATTATCGTAAATTGCATCAACAACAGAATTAAAAAGATCTGCTTTTTGTTTCAATTCTGTATCACTAATATTTTTATGGGCTTGAAAATAAAGTGTCAAAAAGTCATCCATTGGTCTCTTATATTTATCATAAGAATCATATAAAGCAAAAAACCTTAAAATTAGTTCAATATCTCTTTGTCTTTTTCTATCTTTTTCACTTGTTATAAAAGATTGCCATTTTTTGTTTCTATTTAGATCTATTAGAAATTTGTTAAAATTACCTGCACAGATACAGTTTCGTATTTCTTGTTTTGTTAATGGAGTACCGCCTGTATTTAATCTTCTAAATATTTCAAAAATTTTAGGCAAATCGCTTTCATCATTTACTTTAACAGTTGTAATTGGTAAAGTCCTATTGCAAAACTTTCTTTGTATTGATGGATCAAGTTCGGCATATGTTTTATTGTAATATGGACTATCTTCTGCCAAACCAGTAAGACGAAAATTGATGAATTTCTTATATTCGTCGTCAATATCCTCTGGCTTTATAGAACCTGTAAAATAAAGAATACTTTTTGTTCTTTGTTGCCCATCTATAATATATTGATATTCATCTGAATCTTTATAGAACATCAATGCTGGGATAGGTAAATTAGACAGTAATGATTCTATAAATAAACTTGCTTGTTTTATAGACCAAACAAACCATCTTTGGAAGAAAGGAATTGTTAAATCACCACTATTCCACATATCAATTAAACTTTTTACATATAAGTTCGCATTTTCTGGAATATCGACATTTGATATATATTTACCTTCAAATTCATCATCGAAGAAATCTTCGCTATTACTATTCAATATTTCATCCATACTAATTCCTCCAAAGTTTATTGGAAAATTATACCACAATTTGTCGAATATGTATAGATAGAAATATATGTTTTAAAACTAATGAAATACAAAAATAAGACTTCTGTATAAAATACATTACTAACCCGTGTATTTTATAGAGCAGTCTTATGCTCTAAAA
>CATLBU010000163.1 GCA_949879835.1 uncultured Bacilli bacterium | reverse complement strand
CAATAGGTAGGTAGAGGTAAATTTCTTTAGGACGTCTTCATCAATAACCTCATTATCTATTTCATAGTTTAAGTGAAGTTGATATGCAATATTTAATGGGTGTAATGAAGTAAATATAAATTCCTTATCTTCTACATTTCTTTTTATTGTCCCCATTCTAAATAGATTTTTATGCTTTTTAGTAAGATAGCACCCCTCTTCTATGTTGTTTAGTGCTGATATATATGTTTTAATAAATTCTTCATATAATTTTTTTATATCATCATTTATATATGAAAGACTTGGAATCTTTTTGGAGGATTTATAATACTCTATAATATTTCTATATTTTCTCTCTACATTAACATCTAATTCTATATCAGATACTTCAATTCCTTCACTATTTTCTATAAAGCATATACCTTCTTGAGCAATAAGCTGCTTTTCTAAATTTAAATTTTTTCTAAATTCGTCTCTAGCAAAATATTCTTTTGTACCGTGTTGTAATTTGTTATCCCCCACTAATCTAAAGTCACTTCTTTTTTCTCTTTTTAATTTCCATACTTTAAATCCTTCTATAGGGGCAACTTTTTCATTAGTTCCTACAATCGCAATTGGAATGATATCATGCTCTAATTTTAAGTTAAATCTTGCCGAATCAGTATAATTTTAATATTCAAAGTTTTCACTTATTTTAACAGTTAATTTTTCATCTTCGGGCAATGCAACTACTTCATTATTTGAATCTATTTCATAGGTTGTATTCTTATCTTCAAATTCATTAAATACTATGGTTGACTCGTTGGTATTAACGGAAATATAAGCTTCCTTTTTCTTAATTACTAATGAATATTTTGACTTAATTGATTCCAAATATCTTGGATTGCATCTAAACATTACTATTTTAAATTCAAATTTGATATTATCTACTTTGTAAATAACTTTATAAAAATTAGATTTACCTTCTATATCTTTAAGAATAACTTTTAATTTTTTTCCTGAGGTTTTAGCTTCTACTTCTCCCTCAACTTTGTATATATATTCATTTTTTAAGTAGTCATCAAAAGTAAACTCTAATTCTACTTCTTCCCTTTTATCTTCATTAAAAACGATAATATTTCTAATTC
>CATLBU010000162.1 GCA_949879835.1 uncultured Bacilli bacterium | reverse complement strand
TGGAATGTAAAATCTCCATTGTCCTTTGTCCAAAGCCTGAACTCGTTAGAGAAAGGCTCATATTTCACCCTTGAAATTTGGGGTGAAGTACTACAGATATCACAATATACCTTCGAGGGAAGGTCATAATTGTGTTCCTGCAATTTGTTTGCGATTTCCCAGGTATACATACCTCCACCTCCTCTGTAAAAAATACTTTTGTATTCCAATTAAAAACTAGTATATTTTATACAAAAGCAAAATTTTTATAATTTTTTACAAAAAAAAGAGAGAGTCTGCAAGCTCTTCATTCTTCCAAACTCCCCTAAGGCAACTAGACATTTCTTTACTCTCGGTATGTCCTCCGAGTTACTATATAATAGATTTTACTTTTAAAATATATAACAAAAAGTAGCATTATCTTAAAAAATTAATTCCACTGCAATTTTCTTAGCTAAAAGATTATTTCCTGCATCATTTGGATGAATTCCATCAGGCATATAATTCTGTTTTACTTCTACATCAACACTATTTAAATAATCTGAATGGAACAAATCAATAACTTCAATTCCTAACTCATTTGAATAATCATTCAAAGTATTCATATATTTCGCATAATCATGAGATTGAAATGCCTCCCAATTCATAGCATCTGCTTGATAAGTTAAAACAACATAAATTTGACATCCATAATTATAGCGAATATTCTGTAATAATTGAAATGCATCATGACAAAATGTTTTTTCTATATCTCTATCTCCATATTCCCCTATAAAATAATCATTTACTCCTGCAAAAATCAAAATAATATCTGAATCTTGAGGAATTTCATGCCATCTTAGAATTAAAGAAGTATCATCCCAATTATCAGCAATTGCAGAACCTCCAATTCCAAGATTTACAATATTTGCATGAAGTATATCTCCTAAAAAATTTCAATAGCTTATTTTATTTCCATTACCATCATCAGAACCACCATTTCCATAGGTAATAGAATCACCAATACAAGTGATTTTTTTATTTGGGTATTTAATATTTTTATTTTATTGTAATCAATTGGTGTTTGAATTTTTTTTCAAGGCTTCGGCTAATTTGCCATCTTAGTTAGTCCAATAAAAATAAAATATA
>CATLBU010000161.1 GCA_949879835.1 uncultured Bacilli bacterium | reverse complement strand
GGGATGATATGAAGAATGCGCATAAAGGAACCGTAACTCAGTTCGTAAAAGATAATAAACCATTGGGGGCAACGCATCCAAGAGATTGGTTGAAAAAGGGAGGGACTTTAACAATTGAGACATTGAATGATGATACGCAGATATGGAAATATACTATGGATAATGTGACTGTTCCATATGTTCCTCAAATGGTGAATGGCAAAGTTGAAAAAATAATACAATTCCCTAAAAAATATATTTATCCTAAAAAAAAGGTAGGAGAGTTCACATTAACTCAGGGTTTTGCTGGAACTAGAGGAAAAGATATGGAAAATGCTATAGAATATTTATCAGATAACTTTGGGATTGAAAGAATACCAGTAGGATATGTTTTACATCATGATATAAAAAATGGTTCATTTCAATTAGTAAAAAAAGATATACATGAAACATTTTCACACTATGGAGGATTTTTCTTTAATAAAGGGATGTTATGTGATAAAATAGCAAAATAAGAAGAATATCTTTTTGTATAATGAAAGGAAAATCTTGTAAGTATTTAAAATTATGGAGGAAAGAATATGCTTATTTCTAAATTTTGTACAGATAATATAGAACATAGTATTCAAAAGTTTGAAAGGGAATATAAGTTTATGTTTCCAGAGGAATACAAAAGGTTTTTATTAAGATATAATGGTGGGAAAACACCTGAAAGTAGTTTTAAGCTTAATAAAATTTATTCAAATATTGATGGATTTTACGGATTAGGACAGGCAGAAATGTATTTTCATTACGATATTTTTGCAAAAGGAGGAAAATTGATAGAATATATAAATGATGAAGTTATTCCTATAGCTGCTAATTGTTTCGGAGATTATATAGTTATTGGAATTGGGAGAAATAATAATGGCAAAATATACTTTTATTATCATGATAGGCCAAAGAAATATATTGAATTAATAGATAGCTTTAAAGCTTTTGTTTCTAAATGTAAAAGTAAGAGAATTTAATTTGAAGAATTCTATAATAATCACATTGTCATGCATTATATGTAGTTTTATTTTAGGATATTTATTAAGTTTAATTCCAGGACAAAGACTAGCTATTATGGACGCTAGTTCTAATTGTATA
>CATLBU010000160.1 GCA_949879835.1 uncultured Bacilli bacterium | reverse complement strand
ATTTTGAAAATTGCATAGCTAAGGATTTTTTTAAGGGAATACATGAAGCAAATGGGATTTTCTATGTTAAAGATATAAATAATAAATATGTACATGCTAGTGATAGATTTAAGCATTTAGTTGGGTTTGATGATAATCTATCAGAACTAAATGATATAAAAATACATGGAGAAGATGCAGGACAAAAGTATTTAAAGTGTTGTGAAGAGTTTATGGCTTCAAATGAATATTATCGCAAAGAAATTTGCAAATTAAAAGATAAGATTTATTCCCTTCATAAACATGCTATATATGATAATAGTAGTAATGTAATTGGTGTTTTGGGAGTTTTTGAAGACATAGTAGAGAAGAAAGAAAAAATAGAAGATGGAAATACTTTATCTTATATAATTAATAATATATCGGATTATATAGTTTTAAAAGATGCTAATAGAGTTCATTTAGATTGTAATAATACTTTTTTACAGGATTTAGGAATTAGTAGAGAAGACTTTGTAGGTAAAAAAATTGAGGAAATTCCAGAGCTAAATAAAATTTTAAAGCATACAATCGAAAAAGATTTAGAAACAATTAAATTAGGCACTAAGCAAATATATAATGAAACAGTTTTATATGATGGAGTTGAATTTGATTTTGAAATAATAAAAGAACCATTTAGAGATAGCTATGGAAATTTAGTAGGCATTATTGATATAGCAAGAAATGTTTCTCATAGAAGAGAAGTCGAAAAATTAAGATTAGACTTTTTTGCTAATTTGTCCCATGAATTAAGAACACCTTTAAACCTAATCTTTAGTTCACTTCAAACCATTGATGTATTAGAAAAAGATTTATTAGAAAATAACAGTAGATTAAAAAAGTATATAGGCATAATAAGTCAAAACTCTAAGCGATTATTAAAATTGGTTAATAATTTAATAGATTCCACTAAATTTGATTCAGGATATTACAAATATGAGCCTAAAAATGATGATATAGTCAGCTTTATAGAAAATATATCTATGTCTGTAGCAGAATTTGCAAAACAAAATGGTATATGTTTAACATTTGATACTGATGTTGAAGAAAAAATAATGGCATTTGATTTAGAAAAGCTAGAGAGAACTATGC
>CATLBU010000159.1 GCA_949879835.1 uncultured Bacilli bacterium | reverse complement strand
CTATCACACATAATGGAGTTACTGTAGGATTTAGCGGTGATAGTGCAATGTGTAACAATGTCAGAAAAATCATCTCTAAAAGTAAAACTGCTTTCATAGACTGTGCTTCGCTAGAAGTAAATAACAAACATTTGACCTCAGATGAAGTATATGGACTTATCAAAGAATTTCCAGAATGTAAAATATACCCTATTCATATGTCAACCTTTTCTCAGCCACGACTTGACGAACTCGGTATTGAATATCCAAATCAAGCGGATGTAATAAATGTTGTATAAATGATATTAATATAAGTACAACAAAAAACAGTCTTTTTTGACTGTTTTTTGTTTATAAATTCTTTATCTTCTTAATAATTAACTTACCTTAACTTTTATAGAATACTCAAATAAACCATAAGGAATTTTGAAATACTCATATAAGATGTTACTGATTGAATTTGTCAAAGTAATAACTGTATGAGTTGGAGAATTAATAAATAGAATTAATTTTACCTCAATTTCTCCACTTTCCTCCTCTCCTACAATAACATTTTGCACTTTTAGACTTAAGTTAACATTATTTCCGTCACAATCAATATATTTATCAGTTTGACTTCCGTCACTTAACATAAATTCCGAAGCAACTATAGATGAGCCTTTTAAATTTGATAATTCGTCTAATGTAAACTCCTCTTCACCAACGACAGCTAAAATATCGGTGACTAAAGTATGCTTTTTATTAAATGCACCTGTTATATCATCTCCATTTTTATCAAGATAATTTCCATTTATATCTTTTTTAACTGTGTTTTTTGAAAAACTCTCAAACCTTAGTTCTGCTTTACTAATCTTGTCATCACCAAAAAGATATTTATCAGTTTTAATAGGATTTCCTGCAAGAGTAAGGCCATTTTCTTTTTCAAGGTCTCTAATTTTGTTCCTTATGCTTTCTATGTCTATTTTTATTTTATCTTCTTCTAGGTATAGATGTGTGTTAAATTTTTAGCTTAGAAAACTAGAAATAATTTCATAGAATGATTTACTTAAATTATTTTCATCAATATTAAGATTCAAATTTAATAACGATTTGATAAGTTTTGAAATTGCTAATATATTAGCATTTCCATTATC
>CATLBU010000158.1 GCA_949879835.1 uncultured Bacilli bacterium | reverse complement strand
AGAAGCTGGTATTTTAATTTCTTCTTTAGTTTGTGGATTTCTTCCTTTTCTTGCTGCTCTTTTTCTAACTTCAAAAGAGCCAAAACCAACTAATTGAACTTTATCACCTTTTACTAATGATTCTGTGATAATTTCAACTAAAGCATTTAATGATTCTTCAGCACCTTTTTTAGTAGCACCTGTCTTTTCAGCTAATGCTGCAACTAATTCACTTTTATTCATCATATTCCCTCCTCTCATAATAGTATTTTGTTATATTAGTAATTTACCAAAAAGAAAGAATAAAGTCAATAAATAGAAGATTTTTCGACAAAGAATTTTAAATTTAATATTTGAACAAAATAAAAAAATATGCTAGAATGATAAATAGATTATAGAAAAGAGGCAAAATATGAACGAAAAATTTTTAAATCAAAACATAGATAGATTAGATGTACCTTGTGCAGTAATAGATAAATTAAAAGAAAATGGAATAACAGTTATAAAGCAATTATGTAGTAAAAACAAGACATATTTAAAAAACTTAGGGTTAGTAAGTGTTGAAATAAATAAATTAGAAGTTGAACTACAATTATTGGGATTGAATCTAAATTCTAGATACTAAAGAGGAGTATATTTATGGGATTATATACTGGGTTAATAAAGTGTAGTAATTGTAACCATTCTTTTAAGGGAAGAAAAGAGAGAAATAATATAAACTATAGATGTAATTATAGACTAAAATATGGAACTAATAAATGCGATAATGATAATATGGTAGAAGAATCCTACTTAACGGATCTAATAAAGCAACAACTAGATGTTATTAATATGGAAATAGAAGATGTTGACATACATTCTATTGTAGATTACATTATTGTATCAAGAACTAGGATTGAGATATTTTTTAAGAATCTTCCAATTAACAGTTGCTATTATGATAGTTCCTTAGGCAGATTGCACTTTGATACATTAAATGATTAAAAAGGGGTACAACAAATTTTCAAAAAAATATCGGTAGGGAAGGTCAAAATTGGAATAATTTATTAAAATTGGCATATAATATAAAGTAAAGAGTTTTTTGCCTAGAAATTCAACTAAATTTTCAAAAATGTATTGACAAAGGCTCATTA
>CATLBU010000157.1 GCA_949879835.1 uncultured Bacilli bacterium | reverse complement strand
GAAAAGAAAACATCTAAAAAGAAAAAGCAGAAATAAGCATAAAAAAGACCTTGCCGATATTCAGTTTTCATATCTGAAAATCAGCAAGGTTTTCTTATGCCATTGATGTAATTATTTAATGCGTGATGTGAAAAATGTTGCCAAATCGTTGCCAGTGCCTAAACAAATTTGCTTGCAACCCGCATAAATACTAGGTTTTTAAAGCCCATTTCATCACTCGAACTCGACAAATACTAATCAATTTTGTTTAAATATTATTCTCTATCGAGTATGCAAATCTTTTGATTATTTGATATATCCATATTATCCTGCCTATATGAGCTAATGTTATCATTTTGTTATCGCTATTGATAACATCTGCTTTGTAACTGCGGATAATAATTATATGTTATGCTTTAAATTATAAGCGATTTTGCTAAGAAAATCAATCCTATTATGCTATCAATAAACGGAATATTGTTTCGCATCTTGATAGTTTGCACATAAAATTTCATCTACACTATCTCTAATCACTAAATGCTTATTTTCCCATTCTAAAATCACAAAAAACTGATTAATTTTAAAACAAATAAATGTATCTTTTTGTAAACAAAGTTCATCCCTATAAATCAAAATATTTTCAAAGATATGTGTCGCTCTTTCTTCAAAATTCCACATCATCGCTTTTGTAACTCCCGCATATTCATACGGATAATACATAAATATATTTTTAGGTTTCTTTAAATTTTTTATAATACTAGCAATGGTATTATTTTTGTAACACTCTTTTCTCAAATCATCTATCTTACATTCCTCAATATCATTAAGTATATTGTTAGGTGGAATATTCGAAACTTTTTTACGTGTCTTTGTAAAAATAAATCCTTTAGACATCTGGCTGTAATCTACTTCTGGCATATTCTTGTTTCGCTCTCTCATCACATCTGTATCGACTAATAGCTTAAAATCAAGTTGATAAGTCGATGAATAAACATCATCCTCCCCGTTTGATTGTTCTTCAACTAATCTATAGTGTTCCATAATAGGACGTTTTTCACTAAAAAAATGCGAACAATTTATAACATCTATCAAAAAATTTTCATACGTTACTCCTGGAAAAGCATTTTTCCCAT
>CATLBU010000156.1 GCA_949879835.1 uncultured Bacilli bacterium | reverse complement strand
TTATAAATTTCAAAAAGCATTTTATCACAATCTGTTTCATACTCAGATTCAGTAGCTAGAAATGTAGAATATTCTGTTTGTATTGTATTTGCAACTGATTCCATATTTACATCATGAATATACATATTATATGTATTATTGCTAAATCCTTCACAATAACCTTTTAATAATGCCCAGTTTTGTTTTAACTTATCATTAAATGTATTCATGTTATTCATGGTTGTTTTTAATTTTTTTGCTTCTTGGTTTTGTTTATGTTGTTCAATAAATCCTAAAGGACTTGTTTCCTCTCCAAAATTTTGAGAATCATTTGAGCTATTACTATCATCTGTTGAAGCAATTTCTTTTACTTTTGATATAATGGTTGGACTAGCCTTATATAAACAAAATCCAAGAATAGCAACAACACAAAATAAAAATATAAATTTAAATATATTAAATACACTTGCTTTCATGTCTCGTTCAGTTGGATCTATATAATCTTCAGGTTGTTGTTCATCATTAAAGGTTGAAAAAGATTCCCCAAAAACATCTTCCTCTTCTTTCATAATTTGCAATTCCTCTTCTGAAAATTCATCACAACCTCTAGAATGAATCATTTCGGGTTTATTATTTTTCTTTTCTTTTTTCTTATTCTTATCATCAATAACTTCACCATTTTCCATTGATAAATAAGTATCTTCTTTTCTTCTTTTTACTTTTTTCTTAAACATAAGTGCATCTCCTTTTGAAATATTATATGCTATGCACAAGTTTGAAATTTTAGTCTATACGTTCCATATAAGTTATAGTTTCAATTTTATTCTTTACAGGAATAACAAGGAAATCTATTGTAATATATTCAGTATTAACTGCTCCATAACAAATTGCAATTGCATCTATGTGTTTTCCTTTTTGAATCACTTTATCCATATCAGTAGAACGAACTCCATCATACATTTTGGCATGAATAGCATATTTACCTTCTTTATCATAAACTTGTTCTAAATTCCATTCTACACAAAATTGAACATATTCATCATAAGTCATTACTTTATCTGTATGAAATAATTCACTTGCTTCTTTAAAATCTGTCATATCTGCTTTTTCTAAATATAACTCTTGAAAATTATAT
>CATLBU010000155.1 GCA_949879835.1 uncultured Bacilli bacterium | reverse complement strand
CCGCAAGAAACAAAAAATCTATGTATGTTTGCCTATCTTAGAAATCTTGCTGGACAATTTAATGTTAAAAGAATTGTTATAAATAAAAATGATTGCATCATTTATTTAGAAAAAGATGAAAAAATAATTGATGAGGGTATGGCATTGAGATTAGACGAATATAAGGGAAGGTTATCTTTTGACCAAAATGTAAAAATTAAATTTGAATTTGTAGGCAGTGTGCTTGATAAACTTAAAAAAATGCTAGAATTTTTTGAAAGTTCGTCACAAGAAAGCTAATAATTTTATTTTATTTTAAAAACCACCTTAATTTAGTTGAAATTTTATGTTTTAATATGCTAAAATATGTTCATATTCTATGTGGAGAAGTGATGAAAACAAAAATTAAAGTTGTACTAATGTGTTGTATTTTATTGTGTATGTCCTTATTTACAGGATGCACATTAGTAGAAACAAATAATAGTAAATTATATAATGATATTGTTGCTGAAATCTATAACAATAGCGGAGAAAAGGTGGCGGAAATTACTAACCGTGAACTTTTGTCTGGCTATGAGAGTTATGGTAGTATTTATGTGCAAAACTATAATTATTCAAAAGAAGAAGCCGTGAATATGACTTTAGTTCAACTTGAAAATAGAAAAATAACTCTTCTTACTGCTGAAGAACTTTACAATTTAAATTTCTCAACAGGTGATGGATTAGAGCCAAAAGAAATAAGTTATATTTATGATGCAACAGTGGCTTCTCTTGAATCAAACTTAAAAACTTATTATGATGAAATTGTAAATCAAACTTCTACTGAAAATAATTCTGATGATGAAATAAAATTTGATGGTTATACTAAAAATGTTGAACTAGGATATGAATCAGTATTAGTTGGTGGAAAAACTGAGGAAAGATTAGTATTAAAGCCAATTACAAAACAAGATGGATTACTTGATAGATATAGACCAACAACAGGTGTTCTAAAAAGTTATTATGTTTCAAATGATAAAAAAGAAATCTATGATAATTTCATAGACAAAGCATTATCTTCAAAAGATTATGAAACATCATTTAAATACTATTTAAGTGATTTAAAAGCAGCAGAATATGGAATGAATCTTTCAAA
>CATLBU010000154.1 GCA_949879835.1 uncultured Bacilli bacterium | reverse complement strand
ATTGAAAGAAGAAGAGAAATGGATTTATATGCATATAAAAATGATATTACAGAAGATGATATATATAATATATTAGGAAATGAAACTGCACTTAATATTGGGCAACTTTTAGATACTTTAATAAAAAAACTACCTTCTGTAAGTCAAGAAACAGCAAATATTGGAATTAGTATTTATATAGATTATATACCAAGAGAGTTTAATAGACTAGGATATGATGCTTCTGCAATGTTTCAAGATAGAAAAGTAGATGAAAATGGAGAAATAATGATATTACCTAAATATAGTGACAAGTGGCTTACAAAAGAAGAATTTATAAAATTAATAGGAAAAAACTATTTATAGGAGAAAAGAGTAATGAAGTATAGTGTAGTTATTATTAATTCAAATAATATAAGAGATTTTTTTGAACTTTCAACAGAAGGAATAAGATATAACAATTTAGATAAATTTGATGTAGATAAATTAATAGAACTATCTCTTGAACAAAATTTTTCAGTAATTATACAAAAAGATAAGGAAGAGGGCTAAGTATGGAAGGTTGGATAAGAATACATAGAAAGTTAATTGAGACTTCTTGGTTTGATAAAAGTGAATATGTTCATCTTTGGCTATATCTATTATTAAAAGCTAATCATCAAGATAAAGAAATATTTGTTGGAAATGAAAAAATTTTAGTAAAAAGGGGACAGATTTTGACATCAAGAAGTAAATTATCAGAGGTTGTTCGCATTCAAGAAAATAAAATTTATCGTATATTAAAGTGTTTTGAAAACGAACATCAAATTGAACAACAGAAAACTAAAAAATATACAGTAATATCAATAGTTAACTATGACATATATCAGAAAAGTGAACAAGTAATTGAACAGTCAATGAACAACAAACGAACAACAGATGAACAGCCAATGAACACAAACAATAATGATAATAATGTTAATAATATATATTTATATTTTATTAATAAAAGCAACGAAAAAAATCTGAGAACTTTTAATGAAAAAATGAAATTTATCGTTACTTTTTTGTTTATTTAGCCTTTGTTTACCTATAGGCCTTCCATTATTTGAAAGTTTATTTCTGGATTTACACACAATGGATGACCTGACTTGGACGA
>CATLBU010000153.1 GCA_949879835.1 uncultured Bacilli bacterium | reverse complement strand
AAATGGAAGTCCAAATTCAATGGATTTTAAAATTGTAAGTTTTCTAGGACTTAAAATTGGTGGTTATAAAAATATGAAAAAGAATAAACATCATTATGTTATTCTTAGTGCTGACAAAGGATATGATACTACAATTGATTTTTATCGTTCTATGAATATTAATGTTGAAAGAAAAACATGTATTCATACAGGAAACGAAAATTGTAATGTACAAGTATGTTCAAATCAACAACTTCCAACTTCTTCAAAAACAATAAAAAAAAGAATTGCAGATGAAGAAGTTAAAGTAGCATTATCAAAAAATAAAATGTATGATACTATTATTCGTGATTGTATTAATCAAAGTAGTAATGTAACAATGTTTCATAATATGCTTCAGCAATCAACAAATGAATATATTAGGAAACATTTTTCGGCAATTTACAGACAATATAAGCAACAATTTTTAACGTCTAAAAAAGCATAAATTAGTATTGAAAAAACAAAAAAATTATGTTAAAATAAGATGAATGAGAGCATTCATCTTATTTTAAGTTAAGGAGAAAAAATATGGGATTTGTTGGAGAAACAAAAGTATATACTTCTGATGGATATAAAAATATAGAAGATTTAAAAATAGGAGATTTAGTATTAACACATAAAAATAGATATAAGAAGATTATAAATATAGAAGTAATTCCGAATCAACCAATCACTGAAATTAGAGCATTGTGCGAAAAATCATTTTATACAACAGATGCTCAATATTTTCTTGCTTCTCAAATAGAAGAAACACATTATACAGATACAAAAACAAAGTTAGTGTTTGATTTAAATTATGAAGATTTTCTTATAGGCTTTGAACATATTGCAAAGTATGGAGAACTTGGTTGCTCTTTTTATATTTATGATAAAATTACAAGTATTGTAAAGACAGATATCTTTGAAACTGTTTATAATCTTCAAACAGAAGAAGATAATACCTTTGTTGCAAATGATAGAATTGTTGGAGGTTTTAAATGAGTTATAAATTAATTAATTATTGTGAAATAGAACCAAATGCATCAAGAAGTTACTCCCGTATACATAATGTTTCAGAAGATTTAAATTTGGGAGATATAACAAAAGTAGATGCTAA
>CATLBU010000152.1 GCA_949879835.1 uncultured Bacilli bacterium | reverse complement strand
ATAAATTCTTTTTGATATTCTGAAAAATCGCCCATTGGTCCACGATAAATCGTAGACAACAATATATACAAACACGATATAACAATCAAAACGCTCTTTTTCCATTGGGATGAAAACTTGTTGAATAATTCTTTATAGGATAAAATCGCAAGTAATCCAAAAATCCCTAAATATAAAACCATAATACCTCTTAATAATTCATTAACAATATCTCAAAGTCAATATTTAAAACAAAAGTTTACTATTTAAAATCTTTAATACCTTTTTTAATTTGTTTTAAAGTTTTTCTATATGAAAATTCAAGTTTTTTCATCTTATATGCAAACATATATTTAAGTAAATAACATAACTTAGGGTAAGCATTTTTTAGCCATATTCCTTTGTCATATGCTTGTTTCTGCAAATCACCAGTATTCCAAGTGCTTTCTCTATCATTAAGAAGTCCAGCAATTACATCTGGTATTGCATAAATTTTAAGTCCTTTTTTCAAACATTCTCTTATGAATAAAGAATCTTCACCGCAAGAATATTTAGCACCACCACCATATAATGTTGAGAACCAAATATTTGATTTATCCAATGATTCTTTTCTTACCGCTATTCTTACCGCTCCATATCGCATTGCATTAAAAAATCCAACTTTATGATGCTTTTTTATCATTTTTCTACCACTTTCTTCAGTTAAATTAAACATAATAACATCTGCTCGTTTATTTTTCTGAAAAGCGTTTGCAATTATATCTGCATAATTATCCATATATAAAACATCATCGTCAGCAAATATTAAAATATCACCAGTTGAATATAACAATGCAGTATTTCTATTCTTCCCAACACCTCGTTGTGCAGTAGTAATCATTTTGTAGCTAAAATTATCACTTAATTCTTCTTGATAATCATAAGTGTCACTTTGATTTGCTATTACTACATCACTATGCAAATTCATTTTTTTTATCAAAGAAAAATCTTGTTGATTCATAGTTGCTACCAAAACTTCAACTTTCATTATATTTCTCCATTTTGTATTAATAGGAAAGCAAATAAAGTTACTATTTACTCATCCTTACCAAACAAATCTCTTGTATATATCTTATTAGCTACATCACCTAACTTTGTTGATTTTCTAT
>CATLBU010000151.1 GCA_949879835.1 uncultured Bacilli bacterium | reverse complement strand
AAATAAGGATCAAAGCATTCTGTACACGCCATATTTTCTTTTCTAATTGGTATTTTTAATTCTTTAGACACATTTTCTATTAAATCGTTAACTTCCATTGAAGCATTTACAAAATTAACCTCTTCACCTGTCATATTTTTTGCAAAATTTCCTGTAGTAAAACTTCCATCTACCAAAATAGTTTCTAATAAATTTACATCTTCTACATATACTCCACATGAGCCTATTCTTATAATTGTATCAACATCATAAAATTTATAAAGTTCATAACAATAAATTCCCATACTTGGCATCCCCATTCCAGAAGCCATAACAGTAATTTTTTTATTTTTATAAAAACCCGTATATGCAAAAATATTTCTCACAGTATTAACTAACTTATAATCTGTTAAAAAATTTTCAGCTATATACTTTGCTCTAAGTGGATCTCCAGGCATAATAACAATTTTAGAAATATCGTCTTTTTTCGCCTCATTATGTGCAGTCATACCTATAATCCTCCTATTTTCACGTATATTATACTTGTTAAGTCAAAAAAACACAATAGCTATATCAAATTTAATACTATTGTGATATAATTGTTATGTAATTTAATATTAAGGAGGTTCATTATGGGCTTTTTATTACCTATTTTATTAGTAATACTTTTCATAGTATTAATCTCAATAAAACAAATAAATGAATACGAAAGAGGAATTTTATATACCTTTGGAAAATTTACACGTATATTAGAACCAGGTTGGCGTTTAGTATTTCCTATAATTCATTCTTATGACAAAGTTGATATACGTACAAAAACTGTAGACGTTCCTGAACAAGAAGCAATAACCAAAGACAATGTATCTATAAAAATTAATGCAGTTTTATATTACAAAATCTTTGATGCAGCAAAAGCTGTTATTGCAGTCCAAAACTTTAACTATGCAGTTAGTCAATTAGCTCAAACTACAATGAGAAATATTGTTGGTTCTGTTTCACTTGATGAATTACTTACACAAAGAGAAAAATTAAGTGATAAAATTTGTGAAATTGTAGATACAGCTACTGATCCATGGGGAATCAAAGTTGAAAATGTTGAATTAAAAGACATTGCTCTTCCAATGGAAATGCAAAGAGTAATTGCAAAAATTGCTG
>CATLBU010000150.1 GCA_949879835.1 uncultured Bacilli bacterium | reverse complement strand
AGTTGTGTACTTTCAGATGAGGGACATGATGAGTATGACTCTTTAGCTAACTGATAAACTTTTGTAGCTAAAGTTCTTCCTGCTCGTGATTGTCCTATTTTTTGTGCAATCTTATCAACATCTTTATAAAACTTTTCTTCTTTCATATTTTTTATTATTGCTGGATCATTAAATTTTTCAAATACTTTTAATCCTAGGATAAAGTTATATTCTTCTAATAATTGATAATAACCTGGAAATAAAATATCACATAAATTTGAGAAATCTACCTTTTGCTGAACTTTGATATTAACGAATGAAAAATACTGTCTTGATAGAAATTTTAACTCTTTATATTTTTCTTTTTCCAATGCATTAGGTTTTAACTTATACCAATTATCACAGGCATATTCTGCTAATTTTAGTGAGTCTTTATTATCGTTTTTTACTTTTCTTAAACTCCTATCTAAATACTTTTTAATCTTTAAAGCATTTTCTGCTACTACACAATATCCTTTTTCTAATAGATAAGATAATATTGGTAAATGATAGGTTCCTGTTTGTTCTAATACAATTTTTATATCTTCTTTAGGGAACTTACTTAACTTTTCATCTAAAGAAGATAAGTCTGTTAAATCATGATTTACATCAAATGGCATTTCAATAACTTCTCCTTCAATACTTAATATTGAAACTGTGCTTTTACCTTTTGATACATCAATTCCAACTCCATACTTCATTGTTTCATTTCCTTCCTACTCTTTTTATTATGATTGGTTCTAACTCTTCTACATACACTCATTTTGGTTCTTGACACGAGGATTATTTCAATCTCAACTTACTTAATCGAATATAGAATGTAGAGGCTAGTTAACACTTTATAGAACGAGTACTTTAACTCCAATTATAATACGTTAACCAATCCTCATACATCATAATAAAAAAGAGTGTAATTTTCAATCCTGATCAATGGATCTACTTCTTACACTTTTATAGTACCAAATATGTAATTATTATATTTATAGACTATTTTTTTGAGAAAACATGAATTGTACTACATAAAGCGACAAATTTTACAGAGATAATTTGATATAATTTTTAAAAATTATATTGTGATATTTTATAAGATATTAACAAGAGCCAGACGCATAGATGC
>CATLBU010000149.1 GCA_949879835.1 uncultured Bacilli bacterium | reverse complement strand
TAAAATCACAAATGGATAATTTTGATTACCATATGTTTGTATTAATTCCTTATTGCGCTCAATACTCATATCAATTTTTTTATCTAAATACTTGTTAACATAAGTTATATATTCTTCAGAAGTGAGCATTGACTTTATTTTGGGTTTTACATCAACTACAGTAGGAAGGAATTCTTGTGGCATTACTTTTCGTACATCCGATGCAGTTCTCATAATAATTCCTTTCTTTTAATTACCAAGCAAATGTAATAACTAAGTTTGCTAAATTTTCATATTTTTTTGAATTGGTTATCTCACACTTCAAAAGTATTGGCTCATATTTAAAACATAGGTATTGTTTTAAAGAATAGGCATCATCAGGTAACAAATCTATAAATAATTTCAATAAATCAAATGAATATATGGTTTCATTTCTATATTTTGGTATCAAAAATGAACCAATTGTGCGATTTATGTTTAAGGATTTTGCTAATCTCAGAACTTCTTTTTCAAATTTTTCACGATTATTATCTTTAGAGCAATTTTGTCGAACTTCCGATAAAACATCCCTAAGTACTAATTTATATTCATGATGGCCCTCTTCGGCTGCTTTCTTTAACTTATCGTCAATAATTGCTGTTACCCAAATCATTCTAGAATCCGCATCAGTAAAGTTTACGTAACGATTTAAATATATATTTTTTTGTTTACTTTCTTTACTAAGCTTTTCTAATTTTTCTTTTATATGACTTTGGGTTGTTACTCCTACTAATCCTTCCGTTACTACTTGATTAATCTTCATTCTATTGCCCTTTCTTATAAGCAAAATTGTCTCAACTATAAAAATTAAATATGCTTTTATTCGTTAAGTTCTAATTCCATACTTAATTTTTCTTGTCCTCTATCAAATCGCCAAATATAGGTCCAACGATCATCAATCCACTCTTTTTTTGTAATTAAATGATAATTTTTATCATAAATTTTACATATATCATTAACCAATTCCAGCTCTTCTTTATCACAAGGATTATATATTATTAATGGTGGTGGAGCCATTTTCATAAATTTCAATGGTGCAAAAGTATATCCTTTAGGATAAAGTATTCCAACAATGTTTCCATTTCTATCAACCTTAGGCATATCTTGAGGCAGTGTAT
>CATLBU010000148.1 GCA_949879835.1 uncultured Bacilli bacterium | reverse complement strand
ATTTAAAATTTCACACTAATCCTCTTGAACAACTGATTATTATTTTAAAAAATGTATTTCCTACTCTTTTAACAGACTTAGCAAATTTAACAGATACTAGAAACCAATCCTATATAGAATATAGGATGCAAGAAATTACTCTTATACGTTTAATTGCATTATGTTGTGGTATTCAAAGTATGAAGGAAATAGTAACCAAATTAGATAAAGATGACTTTATTTCTAATATCAATCAAATATTAGAAACAGATTTAAAAGAGTTCCCTTGTGAAGATACTATTTCTAATGTGATTAATTCTATTGATATTCTAGAGTTAGATAAATTAAGAACAAAACTAACAAAAAAACTAATAGAAGCAAAGACTTTGGATAAATTTAGATTATCTAATTGTTCTTTTTATGTGGTGATTGATGGTACAGGTTTATTTTCTACTCGAATTGATTTAGGAAAAAATTGTATTTATAAAGTTCACAATAAAGATACAGAAGAAGAATATACAGAATATCAATATTATGTTTTAGAAGCCAAGCTCGTTTGTAATGATTATGTTTTTTCTTTTGCTACTGAATTTGTGGAAAATGAATATATGAACAATGAAACCCAAAAACAAGATTGTGAATTAAAAGCGGCTCATCGTTTACTTGATAAAATTAGACAAAACTATCCTAAATTACCTATTACTATTGGTGCAGATGCTCTTTATGTAAACAAACCTTTTATAGATGCTTGCAAAAAACACAAAATGGATTATATATTAAGATATAAGGAAACTGTTATGACTACTTTAATAGAAGAATGGAAACGTATAGAAAAAAATACTTATAATGAATATGAATATGTAAATGATATTGGGTTTGGCTGCGGTACCAATGAAACAGAAGGAACTACAAATCTCATAAAATATACTTCTAAAACCAATTTTATGTTTGTTACGTCTATTCCAATAACAAAAAATAATTATGAAGAAATCGTTCTTGTAGGTAGAAGAAGATGGAAAATAGAAAATCAAGGATTTAAATCACAAAAATCAAAAGTACTTAATATAGAACATAGTTATACCTTTAATAGTAATGGAACTAAAGCTCATTATTATTTCATTCAAATTGCACATTTGCTTTTAACCATTTTATATTATG
>CATLBU010000147.1 GCA_949879835.1 uncultured Bacilli bacterium | reverse complement strand
CAAAAGTATTAACTATTTCTAATAATGGAGAAATTACACTTGCATCAGTAGGAACAGCAGAAATTACAGTAAAATATGAAAAAACAGAGAACTATAATGAAGTTACATCAGACTCAGTTACTATAACAGTAAAAAATAATTTAAACAATATAGAAACATTAAAAGAAGTATTAAAAATAAAATTGCCAAGTGAAACAAGTAAATATGATGGTAAAAATACACGTTCTTTATTTGCTCCTGAGGTGAAGCAGATTGCAGGAAGAGCTGGAAGAAGAGGTATGTTTGATACAGGTTATATTGCTTCCATGTTAGATGTGAAAATGATGCAAGGATTATTTTCTGAAAAGTATGAGCAGATTAAGCATGCAAAAATACAACTTCCAAAAACTCTTATTAATTTAGATATTAAACTCTCAGACATCATTTATAATTGGTGTAAAATTCCAGATAATGGAGTTTTTGAAAAAAGTGATATGGAACACGATATGAAGCTTTGTAAAATCTTAGAAGCAAATATTGATTTACCAAAAGAGACAATGCTTGATTTAATTAGTATTCCTTTTGATGAAAAATTTCAAGAATTAGAGGATTTATGGTTTAATTTAGTTATGTGCCACTTTAAAGATGGAGATATCTTTACTGAAATGGAATTACCAGAGTTTAATGAGAAATCAGATTTGGAATGGTTAGAACTTACATATAAAAAATTTGATTTATATTATTCCTTTGCAAGAACAATTCATTATAATAAAAATGATTTTATTTCTATTATTTCAAAATTAAAAGAAGAAGTTGCTATTTATATTATGCAAAATCTTCAAACAAAAGAGATTCACAGGCAATGTAGAATTTGTGGTAGAGCTATTCCTTGGGATCATCCTTATTCTATATGCGAAAAGTGCTATAGAAAAAGAAATAAGAATATGTATTGGTAGTGAACATATTAATATATGAACAGTTATTCATATATTGAGTGCCCGAATCAAAAAATGAAAGAACATTGCAGGAGGATATATTTATGAAGAAGAAATTCGTGAGGCATTTTGTAAAACAGAAAGTTTTCTTGGAGAGACTTTCCGAATTACAACAAACAATCCAAATGAGTTGTGTGATTATATTAAACAGATAAAGAATCCTT
>CATLBU010000146.1 GCA_949879835.1 uncultured Bacilli bacterium | reverse complement strand
ATTTATAATAATTTTATATTAATAAATAGTAAAGAAAATAAGGAAAAAAGAAGCAACATGGATAAAAGAACTAATAATGTAGTGGAGGATTTATATGAAAAAAAATGCAGCACTAAGAGAATTTAAAAAATTAAAAAGTCAAATAAATCAAATAGAAGAAATAGCACATAATTCTAAAATTGGAGCATTAACAGAGCAGGAAACTTCTATTAGAAAGAAGATTAGGTTACTTAAAGAAATGGAAAACGAAGGTTTTAAGGAATATGATGCTGTATGTGAGAGGTATGAAGAGCTTTTAGAGGAAATTTCTAAGAGAATGCTTGAAGATTATAATAAGAAAAATAATACTGATTTTGATTTTTATGAAGTAGTTAGAGGGAATTATAATGGATTTTTGAATTCAGGGATTATGACAGTTCTTACTAAAAATCATATACCAAAGCTTATTGGAGAAGCATTTGAAGAAGCCTTTCCTGATAATCCTAAGGATGAATATATGATAACAAGAAGAATGAAAAGAAAAATATATATTCATCTTGGTGATACAAATACAGGAAAGACTTATAATGCAGTAGAAAGACTTAAGAAAGCTAAAAAGGGAGTATACTTATCTCCGCTTAGAATTCTTGCATTAGAAAATTATGATAAGCTAAATAATGAAGGAATAGTATGTGATTTAATGACTGGTGAAGAGGAAATAATAAAAGAAAATTCTACACATATTTCATGTACTATTGAAAAGGTTAATTTAAAGCAAAATTATGATATTGCCGTAATTGATGAAATTCAAATGATTAATGATACTCAAAGAGGAATAGCATGGAGTAGGGCTGTTTTAGGATTAAGATGTAATGAAATTCATATTTGTGGAGCAATGAATGCTAAGGAATTATTAATTAAAATATTAGAAGATTGTGAAGATGATTATGAAATTAAGGAATATCATAGAAGCATACCTTTAATAGTTGAAACAAAAAACTTTAGTTATAATGATGTTCAAGAAGGAGATGCTATCGTAGTTTTTTCAAAAAAGAGAGTATTAGAAATTGCACAAGATTATTCAAATAAAAATATTAAAACAAGTATTATTTATGGAGATTTACCTCCAGAAGTTAGAAAAATGCAGTATGAACAATTTATA
>CATLBU010000145.1 GCA_949879835.1 uncultured Bacilli bacterium | reverse complement strand
AAAATAGCATTTCCAGAAATAAATAAATTATTACATATTTCATTATAATTATTTAATCCATTGTATTTACAATTTACTCCACATAAACATGCACTTATTAAATACATAAAACCCCTCCTTGGTATGCTTTAATTATAGCATACTAAAGAGGGGTTTCAAATGAATTTCATTCATTATTTTAACTCTATTTTAATTCTACAATTGTTACACCATCACCACCTTCACCATATACACCTAATCTATATGACTTTACATGTGGATGCCTTTTTAACATATCATTAATAGCTTTTCTTAAAATCCCCGTTCCTTTTCCATGAACTATAGTAACTTCACCTAAATTTCCTAAATATGCTTCATCTAAATATTTATCAGTTCTATAACAGGCTTCCTCCGAATCCATTCCTCTTAAATCTATTCTATTATCAACAGATTTCATATTTAATTTAACTTCTCTTTTCTTTTTTTCCTTTTTCTTTGGTTCATTTGGAACCTTTCTTAAATCCTTTAATTTGACGCTAATTTTCATTATGCCTGCTTCTACTTGTACATCACCTTTATTATCAGGAAGTGATACAATTATTACTCTTTGATTTAAAGATGGTAAGAATGCTTCCATGCCAAGAGTAACTTTATCGATAGCTTCGCCAGAATTTTCTCTAGATTTTATCATAGCTTTTTCTTTTTCTTCAAGACTAATTTTAAGCTTTCTTCTCTCTTCCTCAAGTCTATTTCTGCCACCTTCAGCTATTCCCATTTTTTCAAGCTCTCTCATTGCTTTAACTATTTCATCAGCCTCATCTTTAGCGTTAGAAATTATTTTCTTAGCTTCCTGACGTGCTTCATCATAAACCTTATCTCTAACCATATCTAATTTTTTTAATTTTTCATTATATTTCTTTTTAATTAATTCAGCTTCATCTTTAATTCTTTTAGCTTCTCTTGCATCACGATTAGCCAGTATACTTTTTTCTTGAAGATCCCTAATTAAATCCTCAAACTGCAAGTTTTCTTCTGAAATAAATTCTTTAGCTTTTATTCCACCACTTTTCCATTGTGCAAAATACATTTCCCACATAGGCGGATATGTTATAATAGGTCGCCCAAGGTGCTTACCTTTGGCTTTCGCTACCCTTATTCCTTCT
>CATLBU010000144.1 GCA_949879835.1 uncultured Bacilli bacterium | reverse complement strand
GGAATGGTAGATGTAGTGGCGAGAGTAGTAGCTGATGGAGATATTATAACATTGGAATTTAAATCTGATGAAGTTGTATTTGGTGGTGGAAGACTTAATTTGAATAAAACATCTATACCACTAGACTGGGATTGTTTAATGGAAGTGTATGAAAATCAAACAGGAGAAGTTATTACGAGAAATAGCGAAGATGAAACTATAGAAGTTGAACCAGCAAAAAGAAAACGTAAAAGTAGAGTAGTAGAAGAACTTACTAAAGAAATACCCGAAACAAATTCAGGTGACGATGAAATACAAGAAAAAAATGAAGAAAATTACGGGAATAATGAAATACCCAGTGAAGAAACACCTAGAAAAAGAAGAAAGAGAAGTGAATAAAATCGCTAACAAATTAGTTGATATATTACTAAACGAGGGTTTCATAATTCAAAGATATGATGCTTATTCAACAAATAGTATATATTTAAAACTTGATTATGGAGTGTGTAACACAATTAGAATTAGTGACCACCAAGGAAAACAACATCTATTTTATAAATGGAACCTTCGAGGAGATATATCAGGTTATCAAGTTAGAAGAAGTAATTTTACAATGTATTTATATCCTTTCAAGAACCTAGAAAGATTAGTAAATGATATTAAGAAGGATAAAGAAAAGAAACTAATTAAATATGGTTCTCTAGGATATAAAGATATAATGAATTTTAATAAAGAAAAAAATGATGCTTTAGCTCGTATCTTTACAAAACTAATTAAAAAAAATTTTTTGCTGAATATAAAGCAAAAAGTTAAAGATTTGTTAGGAATGAATATTTATAATTATTTTGACATGGATTTTTCAACGGAAAAGTTAGTATCTGGTAATTTAGATATGTCGACATTAGATTATGAAGTTTGTAGATACATAGTCGGCATTCATAGAGCTAATTTGATTTTTGTATCTGATGAGGAAAGAGTATTAAAAGAAAAAGATTTAAAATATATTGAAAAATTGGTTAATGATGTTATTACACATATAAAATTGAGGCAATATTCTGGAAAATTCTTTAGAAAACAACCAATAATGAAGGGAGAAAATTTTATTTGTTTTCCTGTGCCATACGACTTATTTGCAATATCAATTAATGCAATAATATTATTACACA
>CATLBU010000143.1 GCA_949879835.1 uncultured Bacilli bacterium | reverse complement strand
AAGGAAGGAGAGAAATTCTATGAAAATTTATAGAATAATATTTACAAGTATTGACATTGATGAATCTGATCATACAGTAAAGATAACAACATTCTTTGATAAAGAAAAAGCACTAGAGTTTTATAAAAAACAATTAGAAAGTCTAAAAGAACAACAAGAAGAATTAGATATGAAAGATTACTGTATTGATGAAGATGAAACTTCATACGAAAGATATTTAGATGGACGCTATATGGAACAATCAGTTTCATTATGGTTTGAAGAAGATAATACTTATGATGAATTAGTGATACAAACACAACATAAGTTACAAAATGAAAAGGATAAAGATTATGAGATGTAAGAAAATATTAGCAATAGTTATAATTTCTATATCTATGATAATCTTTGCTTTATGTATGTATTATGTATTAAAAGATATGGGAGAATTGAAAGAAAACAATGAATCTACAGACAACTTGATTGAGGAATCCATAGAAATAAATGAAAAAACACGAGAGAAATATATTGATTGGGATTATCTAAAATCGGTAAATGAGGACATTGTGGCTTGGATTGAAATTGAAGGTACAAATATAAATTATCCAATTCTAAAAGATAAGGACATTTATTATTTAAAACATTCATTTGACAAGAAATATAATAGTAATGGTTCAATATTTACAACTAACACAAATCCATTTGAAGATGCAGAAACGATTGTGTATGGGCATAATATGAGGAATGGAAGTATGTTTTCAAATTTAAGTAATTATTGGAATAAGAATTTCTTTGATTCACATATTAAATTTAAAATATATACATCTAGTTGTAATTATGAAGCAACAGTATTTAGTATTTATTCTATTGGAATTGAAACTGAAAGTAATAATATAAAAAAGTTAGATTTCAACGAAAGAATAGATTATTACAAAAAAGCAAGTAAATATTATATTGAAAATGATGAGAAAATCAATAAAATAGTTAAGTTATCAACTTGTTCATACATAAATGCAAAAACAAGTCCTACTGATCAGAGATACTATATTATTGCAACTCTTATCAAAATTTAGAAAAAAATGTGGAAAATGTGCTGACAAATTTTAAAAATGACGTTATTATAATATTAGGAGGTGGACTATTATGAAAAAGAGAATCCTTTTTATAATA
>CATLBU010000142.1 GCA_949879835.1 uncultured Bacilli bacterium | reverse complement strand
GATATATTATCTCCTATCCATACCTTAGGGTTAATATTCGCACTATCTTTTTCTCTATATGAAAAATGAAAATATTTTTCCCATTTTCATCAATTTCAATAGCTGTAATAATATTGCTATCATAGAGAAGTTGCAACAATTTTTGCTTATCATCAATAAACTCTGGTATTTCCTCCGCATTCTCAAGTATGTAATCAATGAATTTATCATAATTAGATATATATTCTTCGTAAGTAAAATCAGCATTTTTGAAAAAGTCAAATAATTTCAAAAAATGTTCAAAATCGACACTCGAATAATAAAAAGAAAGTTGATCTTTCAAAGAACTCATAAAATACTTCGAATAATTATTTTGGAACTCATTACTATCAAATACTTCCTTGCTAAAGAACTTACCATCTCCCAAATTATCTTTTTTCATTATTCGTTGCATATATTGCATAATTACAAGAATATCCCTTGGACGAGATAAAGATATTTTTAAAAATTCCATAAATGCAGTATCACATTCACGTTCGGGATTAGTTGACGCTATTTCCCAGGGAAAATAGCATTCAAAAATATCTTCTTCATTACAAGCTTGCTGATATGATAGAAGTTTTTTTGCGACCTCATATAAATATGATTTTTTGTATGTTTGATACGTTGTTCTCCAATCTAAAAAAACAGAGTTATCAAGTAACTTGTTTGTTGCATTTTGTAAATTTAGTGAATTAAAAATATCTGGTCTAAGAAGCAATACTATTTTAAAAAGTCCCTTTGAATCTTTCCCCTTATGAAAAAGACCTGTATTTAGAGTCCACGTAGCATTAACCAATCCTTTAATACATTCAATATAATCTATATAAGGTATTATGTCTGGCCTTATATCTATACCGTCTATAAAAGGTACAATATCTTTATTTAATTTTAATTTTGTAATAGCATCGGAAAAACTTTTTTCAATATAAAACAAATTATGCTGAAATCTAGTTTCACTAAACTCTATTTTTTTTGCTACCGTTCCTGCTGCCTCTGTGTATTTTGATATAAGTTTTGCTATAATTTCACTCTCATCCATGATCTTCATAACATTGGTAATTTCAGGAGAAAAAGCATTCATATAATATTCATCAATCGCTGAATTTAAATCGCTAATATTGCTTTTATTAAAG
>CATLBU010000141.1 GCA_949879835.1 uncultured Bacilli bacterium | reverse complement strand
ATTTACCAATATTAACTTATTTATTAGATAAGGGGTATTGTGTAATTGCGGAGAATGCTTTAAAAATCAAAAAGTATTTAGATAGAAGTTTAAGAAAAGCGAAAACAGATAAAAAGGATTCATTAAAATTAGCAGAATATGCTTGTGATAATTGGTATAAATTAAAAGCAAATTTTATTGAAGAAGAAAAGTATAAAGAACTTAAATTTTTATCAAGACAATATTTTTCATTAAATTCTATGAAAGTACAACAAAAAGTAGATTTTTCAGATTTAACAGATATGTTATTTCCAGGATATTATCAACTACTAGAGGAGTGTAATTTTATAGTAGGATTAAAGATATTTGAAAAATTTAGTGATCCAGAAATTATTAGAAAAAAGAAATTAGAAACATTTTTAAATGATGTTGAAAAGATTGCACAAAAAATAGGACAAAAAAGAGCTGGTAGAAATTTAGCTATAAAAGTTTACGAACTAGCTAAAAAATCAGTTCCATCTTGTCCATCAAATTCAAGCACACAACTTATATTAAATAAGCGTGTGGTTGCTTTAATCAATCTGATTGAAACAACTAATGAAATTATAGCAAAGATGAACGAAATTGCCAAGAGCATGGATGAATACAAAGAAGTAAGAAATATGAAAGGTGTTGGAGATAGATTAGCACCATTATTGATTGCAGAGATTGGAGATATAAGAAGATTTAAAAATGCTGGTAGTCTAATTGCTTATGCAGGAATAGATTCTCCACCATATCAATCTGGAAAGTATGAAGCACCAAATAGACATATTTCTAAACGAGGTAATAAGTATTTGAGAAAAACAGGATTTGAAGTTATGCAATCTATAAAATCATTTTGTAGAGTTGATTGTGAAGTTTATAATTATATAGTTAAAAAGGAAGCAGAAGGCAAATGTAAGAAATCAGCCAAAATAGCAGGATTAAATAAGTTTTTAAGGCAATATTATGGTATACTAAAGAAGAAATATATTGAATTAGGTACTTGGTAGGTCTTAAGATTTAATTGTAAAAAAAAGACCTAGCAATAGGTCTGCGTTAGCGTGTCTAAATTTATGAATTAAAAAAAGTTATAAAAATTCATAAAAAGTACTTGATTTATATTAGCAAGTTTGAAAGTGAGATAAGAATATGAA
>CATLBU010000140.1 GCA_949879835.1 uncultured Bacilli bacterium | reverse complement strand
AATACAAATAAACATCATTACACAACTAATTAATACCGCAATAGCCATATAAATATAGCGTAGAGCTTTAGTCTTAATCTTTTCTCTAAGATTATAAAAACATTCATAAATCATTGCAAAAACAAAGAAAAAATTTACAAAAACTATCATAAAAATATTAAAATCTGTGAAAATCGTATTGTTTTTGAAATTCCAACTTGAAAATGAGGGACTACTGATTAATATTATATCCACCAAATACGCAACAAGTGTTAAGGCAATTAATGTCCTACAAATCTTAGCAATTGTCTTAGAATCTAGCTTTGCAAAATTTGCATTCATTCAGCACCTCCAAGAAATAAACTTTCTAAGTTGATTCTGCCATCTCTATCTACAAAGAATCCCTTATAGTTAAACAAATCTGCTCCTAGCATTAAAAGGAAAGTATCCAATGCCCACAATGCAAAAAATAAATAAACAACGACAATGGGAATAAATAAAAGGAATAATACAGATTTGCTAAGATTCATAGAAAACAGCTTTGTAACAAGCTTTAAGCCCAATACATACGCAAAACAAATTTCAAATGTAAAAAGAATCGGAAAGAGAAGCATTAATGTCTCCTTTGTAGATTAGTAAAGAAATTCTCTAGTATTGTCCCTAAAAGATATATTTTGCTTTCTGTGTTGAAAAATAAGGACATAAAGTATCTAAAAGAAAAGAATCCAAAGAGGAAAAATCCAGCTCCAAAAAAGAACGCTAAAACAATAAAAATTGCCATATTTCAACCTAATATTTTAATAATCTTTCGTAGCTAAAGCTACGATTGAATTTTCACATTATACATAAAATTTCTTTTAAAAGTATAAATACAATATCATATCATATCATATTAAAATATATCATATTGACTAATATAAAATTATATGATATAATATTTAAAATTTATTCTATAAAAGGATATTAAATGATAATTTCTATCGTTAATGAAAAAGGTGGAAGCGGTAAAACAACAATAGCGACAAATCTAGCTTTCAAATTCGCACAAGAGGGAATTGATTTAATGCTTATTGACGCTGACCCTCAAAGAAGCATAGAAACATTGATTGATTTTAGAATTAATAATAATTTGGAATTACCTTTTAATTCTATGTCTAAAATAGGTGATAGTCTTGCGAAAGAAG
>CATLBU010000139.1 GCA_949879835.1 uncultured Bacilli bacterium | reverse complement strand
CCAAATATACTAACTAAAAAGTCTTTTTTTGAAAAGACTTTTTTCATTGTTAAAAACACAATATGCAGGGGTATGGCATCAAAATTATCACTGCATACAGACCGACATCGAAAAGGAAGAAAAATTTTCCCATTTTAAGTCTTATTATCTCTCATCACTGGGCTCGAAAAGTTTTGATTTTTACATAAAATTTTGATTTTTTTTACCGAAAATCAAGAATCAAACTTTTGATTTCGCGACCGATAACTTTTGATTTCTAGAAAAAATCAAAAATAATCAAAATAAATCAAAAAATCAAAACGGATTTGGATAAAGTATGTTATAATCTTTACATAGTGAATGTTATAAAATTATTTAAACATTAAATTTGCGGAGATGATGTATGAATTCAAAAGAAATAAAAACGACAATACAACAACTTGTTCATGATGGGAAAAGATTGTGTTTACACTTCAGTTACTTTCGATCATCAATTATTGAATATCAGAGTTGGTATTCTACTAGTTTTAAATTGGTTAATGTATTTTTACCAGAGAGGCTTGAGGAATTCAAGAATTATTATAATGGAGAATTTACTAAGAATTCTAAAATAAGTTATAATATTCAAAGATTTTTAACTGGGCAGATTAGAAAATCTTTAGAGAAAGATGTTGTTTGTTTGTATAAACAACAAATTGCTATTTTATCTTCAATTTTAGATTGTGTAGATAAAAAGGTTAATGATTTAAGATTAGATATACAATTAGATTATAATGAAACTCAATTATCAACAGCACAAAGTTTATTGAAAATAAATTTAAGGGCAAGTGGTTGCATCGCAGGGATAGTGCTTGAAAAGTATTTAAAATCTATTTTAGATCGCTATATGCCAAATCATGGCAAAAAAGATAAAGAACTAACATTAGCTATCATAAATGACACATTGAAAAATGCTGGTATATACGACAATATCACTTGGAGACAAATACAGTATTTAGCAGATATAAGGAATATATGTGATCATAGCAAAAAGGATGATGGTGGGAATATTATTGAACCTACTGAAGATAAGATTATTTCACTGATAGAAGGTACAAATAAAATAATTAATATATTATGTTAATTTATTATTTGAAGAGAAGTTCTTTGATAATTTAAAGGAGACATATGGATTCTAAACTGAT
>CATLBU010000138.1 GCA_949879835.1 uncultured Bacilli bacterium | reverse complement strand
ATTCTTATTATCATTATCTTTTTCCCAATTTACGGATCCATGTGGCTTAATTAACGAAATTGAAGGTATCTCGGAAATATAGTTATCATTTATACCTTTGTATGAAACAATTTGATCAAAATTACTACTTTCCAGTACGCGATTAAAATATCCCTTTGCACCGTCATTTATAACAAAATTATAGTTTTTGGAAACTATATCAAAAGATTTCTCTATAAAAAAGTCATAATTAGTAGTAAATATATTCGCTCTTCTAGGAGTTTCCCGAGAATTCGATAAATTCAGATTTTCAATTAATTGACTAACAAAGCCAACATAAACATTAAGAGTTTGTTCAATTTCAGCCGAAGGATTATTACCAATTAATTCTTGGCTTACTTCCTTAATTTTTTGTGTTAATTTATCATTAGCTTCAGGGTCATGAAACTTGTTTTTAAAGGTGCTCATCAAAGGAATAGCAGGTAACGAACATCCTGATCCTATTAAAACATTCAATCTTTTAGAAATTATTAATCTTCTTAAATCTTTTAACTTCATATTTCAGTTCTCAACTTATTTAAACAACAATTATTTTGAACATTATAGGTTAAGTATATCAAAATAAGATATTATTTTTTTAGAATATATTTCTTCATTTAAACAAAAAAGCGATCACAAATGACCGCTTATTATTCTGGTATACTTTACCTAATCAATCCATAATTTTCTGTCTTTGACTAAGATTATAAATTATCAGACCTCGTCGCTAGACTTTTTTATATTTTGTTTAACCCAGCCAATCGCATCTTCAGGTGGATTTTCAGGATCTATCCATATAAATTGGACATCAATAGTTTTTTTAACCTTATTTTTTACCATTCTAATTGCATTAATTCCTAAGATATCCAACTTTTCAGCATCTAATAACTCCAAATCTTTTAACTGAAACACATTTGATCTTAGCCATTTTCCTAAAGTACTTTGACTATGCGGGGATTGAATAGCTTTCCCCCGTTCCTGATTAATATAACCTTCAATCTCATTACCAGATGGTAAAAATCGCATCATAAAAGTTCTATCTTTTTGCTCTTTGATAATTTTACCTTTCTTATCCATTAAATTGATTCCCAAATGATCACCAAAGAAGTTGGGATGGTCTTTATGGAACTGTTTAGAATCTGGAATA
>CATLBU010000137.1 GCA_949879835.1 uncultured Bacilli bacterium | reverse complement strand
ACGCCTGATGATATGACAGAATATTTTTTAAATGCAGATTGCTATATTGCACCAATATTTGATGGTGCAGGTATGAAAGTAAAAGTTGCAGAAGCATTATCGTATGGGCTTCCAGTAATTGGTACTACTCACGCTTTTATAGGTTACGAGGAAATTGAAAAAGGAAAATATTTAGCAAATTCAGCTGATGAATTTACAGAGAATATAAATAAAATTACAACAGCATCAATTGAAAGAAATGTAATTTATAACGAATTTTATTCAAAATTAAGTATGAATCGTAGCATTGAATTTTACAATAAATTATCTAGAGAAATTATTAGTAAAAAGCTATAAATTGTTTAAATTAAACCTATGGCAATGCTGATGAAACTATGAAGTGTATGGTAAATATTGAAACAAGGAGTCATTGTTTAGATGAAAGATGTAAGTATTCTATTAGTAAATTATAAAATGCCGTTAATGACCATTGATTGTGTTAATAGTATTATAAAAAATACTATAGACATTAATTACGAAATTATAATAATAGATAAAGGCTCAAATGATAACTCTATTCAAATATTAGAAGAGACATTTTGCAAAAATAAAAATGTAATTTTGGTTGATGCTAAAAATAATTTGGGGTTTGGCAAAGCTAACAATTTAGGAGCAACATTTGCACAAGGTAAATATTTGTTTTTATTAAATAATGATACAATTTTGTTAGATAATGCTATAAAATCTTTTTATGATTTTATGGAACAAGATTGTAATTCTAAAATTGCTATTTGTGGCGGTAATTTGTTAGATTTTGAAAAAAAGCCTGCACATTCTTTTAATGTATTACCAAACTTACAATATGAAAAGAAAAATGCATACAAATTTATAACAAGACGATTAAAAAAAACAACTCCAAGACAAGATTATAATTTTTCAGATAAAGTTGTTGAAGTTGGGTATATCACTGGTGCAGATTTGTTTATAAGAACTAGTATTTTTAATGAGGTAAATGGTTTTGATAAGGACTTTTTTATGTATAGTGAAGAGTCTGAAATGAGCTATAGAATTAAAAATTGTGGATATTTACTCTGATAACGGAGAAACCGGAACGAATTTTGACCGTCCTGAATGGAACCGTTTGATGGAGGATGTAAAAAAGAAACGTATCTCATGTATTGTGGTAAAAGA
>CATLBU010000136.1 GCA_949879835.1 uncultured Bacilli bacterium | reverse complement strand
AACATTTAAGATTAAGTTTATATTAGATTTTTCAGATACTACAGTTATTTTTTCATAATCAAAATCAAAACAATATTTTTTTTCAATAAAACTTAAAGGTAAAAGCAAAATTATAAGAAAAATAAAAACAATCACTCTCTTCATAAAAGAATGATTGCCTTAAAAATATATTTTATATTATGTTAAATTAACAATTTTGTCGAATTTTAAATCACCAACATCACAATAAGAAGAGCAAGCCCTCCCAGCAAAGAAAAAATACCCAATAGACCAAATAAAATTGTTTTGGATTGTTCAGATAATGGTTCTCTTTTTGATTTTGTTTTGCTTTCTTTATTCGATTGCAAAACTTTATCCTCAACCATAGTTGGCTTTGGAGGAATATTAACATTAGGTGGAACAGGAATTTTGTGTGGAATTTGATTTTCGCTCATAATTCTCTCCTTTTTAGATATTTTATCATCATAATTAATTTATGTCAAATATTTTCAATTGGATTTTTACCCCAAAGTCTTACAACATCTTCATCTTTTCCTAAAGCTTCAACTATAATAGTAACAATATATTTAGTGTCAGTTTGCAGATGAGTTTCATTATCAATTATGAGGTGAGAACATAAAGCAACTTTGTTATTTTTTGCTAAGATATCGTCAAAGTAAAAATAATTATCCCTTTCATCAAAAACCCAATTTACTGTTTCAACCATATCCATCTTTAATGTTTGATTATCCCCTGTGTAAATATAAATCTTAGCTCTTAGATATACAGATGTTTCGTCATCCATATTCTTAATTGAAATTAATTGAGGCAACCTATCCCCTGATAAATACGAGCCATCTAAATTCATAGATATAGAGTTTGCTTGATTTTTTTTGACACCTAACTGAACATTTTTGCCAAGTTCTAAATCTGTAGTATAAGAATAATCTGTTTTAAAATACCATCCTGATATACCAAGATATATGGACAACGCAAGAAGCAATGCCATCATAACTGTAGCAAAAATCCATACATAATTTTCTTTCTTTATTTTCATAAAATTATTTTGTATAAAGAAATTACAAATATTCTCTTACATTAGATTTATTTTTACTTTTTCGTCGCTTTGCTCGTTCCGATCTAAATTTATTAATCTGTTCCTGCTTAAACAGTTCACTTTCCTGGGCTAAATTCCCT
>CATLBU010000135.1 GCA_949879835.1 uncultured Bacilli bacterium | reverse complement strand
ATTTGGTACACCAACTGCAACAATGCCAGCTTGGCTTGCAAAAAAACATCCAGATGTTTTAGGTGAGTTTGAAGATAATACTAAGAGAATTTTTGGTGGAAGAAGACAATATTGTTTTAATAGTAAAACTTATCATAAATATAGTGAAACAATAATTAGAGAGCTTGCAAATCATTTTAAAAATGAAGAAGCCATAGTAGCTTGGCAAATAGATAATGAATTTGGACATGAAGGTAGTGATGTTTGTTATTGTAATGAATGTAAAAATGCTTTTAGGGAGTATTTAAGAAAAAATTATAATAATGATATAAATAAATTAAATGAAATATGGGGAACTAGATTCTGGTCTCAAACTTATAACGATTTTGATGAAATTCCAGTTCCAGCAAAAACAATAACTACTCATAATCCAAGTCTTAGAATGGAATGGGAAAGATTTAGAAGTGCAAGTGTTGAAAATTATGCAAAACTACAAGTTAGTATTTTAAAAGAAATATTAGGAGAAGATTCTGTTATAATTCATGATTTTTCAGGTGGATATTTTGATAAAAGCTTTGATTTTTCAAAGGTAGCACAACATTTAGACGTAGTTGCATATAACAATTATCCTGTATGGGGTGGGCAAAGGGAACCAATCCCTGCACATGAAATTGCTTGTGGTTTAGATTTTATGAGAGGTGCTAAAAGACAAAACTTTTGGATTACAGAAGCAATAATGGGTGCACAAGGACATGATGTTATAGGATATCTTCCAAGACCAAATCAAGCTAAGATGTGGTCATATCAAGCAATGGCTCATGGATGTAATTCTCTTATGTATTTTAGATATAGAGGAGCGACTAAAGGAGCAGAACAATATTGTTATGGAATAATAGACCAAGATAATAAGAAAAGAAGAAAATTCTATGAAGTTCAAGATTTCTTTAAAGATATGAAAGAAAATGAAGAGGTTATAAATAGCGAAATAAAATCAAGCGTAGCAGTTATTTATGACTATGAGTCTATGGCATCATTTAGAATTCAAAAGCAAAGCTTTTTAATGGATTATAAAAATGAAGTATATAGATTATATAGACCTTTTTATGAAAATAATATAAATATTGATGTTATTCCATCATATGTAGATTTTAGTGAATATAAAGTTTTATTAATACCAACTATGATTGTATTTAAAACA
>CATLBU010000134.1 GCA_949879835.1 uncultured Bacilli bacterium | reverse complement strand
ATTACTTTGACATTTATTTCAATCAATTTGAAGTGTGCTAGTTGGAACGACTATTGGAGTAGCTGATACAGATATTTTAATTTCTAAGAAACTGAATCACAGCTACAACCTGAAATAAAATCTAATAAAAATCAAGAATCTGAAACAATTGTAAATGCTACTAATTCAAATATAAATAAAGCAAATAATAGTAATTTAGTAGATATTTTTGATGAAGATGTACCTCAATCAAGTTCTCCTTTAACAGGAGACAATTCTTTGATTTTTATGTATATAATTTTATTTTTTATAAGTGGTTTTAGTTTATTAAAGAAAAAACAAAAATGAGAACTTATAAAAGTTCTCATTTTTTCTTGCATTATCTTCTAACTTATGTTATGATGAACATGGGAGGAAATGATTATGGAATTGAAAATACATATATGTATGATTAAAGCTATTACAGAGATAGAAGATGGATTTAGTAAAATCGAACAGTTTATTAAGGATTATATTGAATTACAAAAGAAAGACACAGATTATCATATTTCAGAGAAAATCTCAAAAGCTGTTCAAAAAAGAAAAATACATAAATCTATTGAAGATTTTTATAAGAAGAATAAAGAATTTCTTTATTTTTTGTATGAAAGAAATTATTATTATAATATTACATCTAGATTTTATCTTAGAAATAACCAAATGTTAGACTTTCTTGATATTTTAAGAAATTTTGGAATAGATAAATTGAAGAAATTTGTTAAACAGATGGAAGAATTAGATTTAAAAGAATTTACTTACACTGATTCAGATTTAAAAGAAAAATCTTATATTATGGTAAATTGGAGTCCAATATCAAAAATAACAGAATTTCATACTATTATGACTGATGGTAATTTATTTTTATTAGGAAGATTTTATAATGAAATGTATCCATATTATTTAACTAATGCAAAATATGTCTATAAAATATATAATAGAAACATGATTTTAAATAGTCTTAAAATAAATTCTTTTGATATTAATCTTCCTTCTTATGAAGATTATAGAAGTGCAATAGAAAATGTTCCAATACTTGATTCAAAGGAATTGTATGAAAGAACCTATTTTATTCGTTCTTTATTTGAATTAGGTAATATAAAATATAATATGGAACAAAAGCAAAATAGTATCAAAAATGCCAAAAGAAAAGTTGAACAAGATG
>CATLBU010000133.1 GCA_949879835.1 uncultured Bacilli bacterium | reverse complement strand
GGACCAGGCTTAGGAATCTCTCTCTCTAGCACCTTAAGATTCCTCTGTCCAAGAAAAACAGCACTTCTCATCTTTTCTTCCTCTCTTTTCCAAGTTTGGTAACTACTTTATAAAACTGTTTTATTAAGTAGTTTTATTATAGCTTTCTAAGTGCATATTGTCAATACAAAAACAAAAAAGCTTGCAAAAATGCAAGCCTTTTTTGTTAATTAGTATCCATATTCAAATCTTTTAGTATTTCTCTATTTTTTAAAAATTTACCACTCTTATCCATAGAGTAATCTGTTTCAAATTCATAATATTTTTCACACATATCATAGATAAAATCTGAACATGGTTGTGATTCTACTCCTATAAATTGTGTTAAGCTCTTTTTTGAAACAGAATGTACATGTCTCAGTTTATCATCATTAGATAATGAGACAAAATAATGGAACTTTCCTTTATTTTTATAAATAAATTCATTTGTTAAATTATCACGATGACTATATTCCATTTTTGTATATTTCCCAATATATACACATCTTCCATATTTTTTATGTCTATATATATTTTTAAGAACAAAATCTTTTTCTTCAAATACTTTTTGGTTCATCCAAAACTTATTGTTACTCAATGCTTGTTTATAATCAGGAGATTTTATTGGGAGTAATTGAACATTATTTCCTTTATCTCCAATCCATGCATATACAAATTTTCCTGTAAGAAGTTTTCCTTTTTGGATTTCGCAATAATCTAAAATATACATCAGATTTTGTGTTGTAATATTAAATTCCCATTCACGAGGATCATAAACTCGAATATAATCAGGAGTATTATTGAAACTTCTATATTTATTCTTAGGATCCTCTCTATCTAGAACAAACCCTTCTATAGGAACATTATCACAATCTATTGTTGGTATATTACTATCTATCCAATTCTCAAAATTGGATTTAAACCGAAGTTCTCCATTTGGTTTATAATAGTTAATAAATCCAAGTGTTTCAATATACTGAAGCTCTGTTTTCTGAAATCCTATTTTTAATTTTTCTGGAACATAAAATTCTGACATTTCCTACCTCTTTCTTATTTTTTATTCTTTATTATATTATATCATAATATCATATAGATGTCAAATGATATTTAGTGAACTACTCCCACTTTTGCTATCATTTATGATATGAATTGTACCTCATCATG
>CATLBU010000132.1 GCA_949879835.1 uncultured Bacilli bacterium | reverse complement strand
AATTATATCTCCACAATTAGATGATTGGGAAAGTGATTCAGCAAACGATACAATAAAATTAGTAGAGTATTTTTTAAATCATTACAACATTGATAAATCTAAAGTTTATGCGGAACAAATGGGCATTAATTTTGATGAAAAAGACGATAGTTATACATTAGCGCTTGGCGGTATGACATATGGTGTAAATCTAGTACAACTTGCTGGTTCTTATACAACTTTTGCTAATAATGGTTATTTTAAATCACCTAAATTTATATCATTTATTACAGATAAAAATAACAAACTTATTTATATAAATAAAACACCTAGTAAAAAGGTACTGAGAGAAGATAGTTCTTATCTAATAACAGATATGCTAAAAACTTGTGCAAAAACAGGAACAGCCAGAAAATTATCGACTTTAAATATGGAGATTGCATCAAAAACCGGAACAGTTGGCAAATCAAATAGTAAAGAAAATTTAGATGCCTGGAATATTTCTTACACGAAAAATCAAACTATTGGTATATGGCTTGGAAACCTTGATAATTCCATAATAAATTATACTGGAGGAAATCAACCTACAGAAATTGTTCGTAATTATTTTCAAGTAGTACAAGATGATTCACAATTTGATAAACCAAATAGTATTATAGAAAAAAGAATTGATGGCATAGATTTAGTTGAAAATCATAAAATTACACTAGCAAATGGACTAACACCAGAAAGATATACTCAAACAGAATTATTTTCTAATTTTAATCTTCCAACAGATATTTCAAATAAATTTGCTCAAGTAGAAAAAATTAAAGTTCAAGGACGTGTTGAAAATGGAAATGCTGTCATAGAATTTGATGCAAAAGATTATGAAACTTATATAATTAAAGTTGGCAATAAGAAAATCGAAGAAATCTCTGGTAAAAATGGAAAACAAACAACAATAATTCCACTTTCTGCCTCAAAACAAACTATAACCATCGAAAATTTCTATTCCTTATCGCCTGATAACAAAATAAGTCAGGAACTAAGTTTTGTTAAAAGAAACAAAGACACTATTAATGATAAATGGTACATATAAATAAAAAAAAAAGAGAATTAATCTCTTTTTTTATTTATTAAATTTTATTCTTCGTCATCCACATCTTCATCAGATGTAATTTCTGTTGAATTTGACATATAAGTTTCTTTAACTTTCGCAAGTATTTCTTCGTAAAAAT
>CATLBU010000131.1 GCA_949879835.1 uncultured Bacilli bacterium | reverse complement strand
GAAATTCATTATAAATCAACTATCATAATCATAAGGAACCTTATTCAATTTTTCGCCAAGCAAGTTGATTATAAAACCATCCTCCACTTTACAAAACCATCTTATATCTTGATTTGGTAAATTTTCTAACAAATACTCATCTGTGCAATCGCTTTCTTCAACAACTTCCAAATCTTTTACATGAATATAGCACAAAATATCATCTTTTAAATCAATATAATCCCAATTTTCTGATGTTACTGGTGTAGGGTCAGTAAAGATAACTTGAAATGCCCTAAAACGTATTTCTGCATCAATAATTGTCCCAACCATTCCTTTATACACTTCTTCTTTAGCATATTCTTCAGCATCAGCCAACACTTTAACTTTATCAAATAATTTCATCCTTATTTTCCTCCTATCAATGTATTGCACTTTAATTTCCCATTAGAAAATATTGAAAAACCTGATTTTAAAGAATACTTTTTATCTCGTTTTTCACCATTACCTTCAATATCAATATATACTGTGCTTCTAACACCATATTTGTCTATACTTCTAATATGATATTTCCCTTCGCATTAACTTTCTGCAATTTTATCCTTTATATACTCTACAAATTTTAAATTAGGTTCATGTCCCAGACTTTTTATCCACTCTGATTTATCTTTAAACAACCATTCGATTTTACCCTGTGGAATAATTAATTCTATTTCAGATTCTTTGGGGGTAGGAATGTTTATTTCCTTGCAATGACAATTATAATGATATAATCCTCTTTTATGTTTCGTATCTTTTAATATTTCTTCAAAACTATATTCCATTGGTTCTGGTTTTTTATTCTTCTCATCTACAAACCAACATTGGTTTGCAGCAATACATTTAACACAATGTTTTGTTGTTACTGGTCCTTGTATACCATTTGTATAGTCAAAATCATCTATTACTATTCTGTTCAATTTGTCAACTACTTTAATCCATTTACTTGTCCACTCTGCTAGCATTTTCCACCTCACAATTATATTTTTTAACTATATTGTAAGGCATAAAAATTATTTTTAAATGGTTTTATGACAAATTCTTTTGCATTATTGTATAAAAAAATGTTATTTTAAAGCTTGTTAAAAATAAAATTAATTATCAAATTAAATTCATTATAAATCAACTATCATAATCATAAGGAATCTTATTCAATTTTTCGCCAAGCAAGTTGATTATATATCCATCTTCTACCT
>CATLBU010000130.1 GCA_949879835.1 uncultured Bacilli bacterium | reverse complement strand
TTATTAAAATTTAGAGAAACATTTTTAAATTTAGAAGAAGATGATTATTTTAAATATTTAGAAATTGCAAAGAAAGTTTTATCTGGAACTATTGGAAACAATATTTTAGAACTTAACTTTGAACTTAACGAAGAACATATAAATGAAAAGCAACTTTCATTTATGAAATTAAAAAATAGTGGATTAAAAGACGATGCTTTAGTTGATGAATTTTTTAATTCAATCATAGAAAACTATGATTATACTGGAAACTTTTTAATACTTATATTCCATGATGCTTATGATGTTATTACTAAAACTAAAGATAATATAAAATTAGATGAATCTGAAGAAGTTTATGAATATATTCTTTGTGCTATATGTCCAGTTGAACTATCTAAAGCAGGACTTAGATATTTTGAACAAGAAAATGAAATTAAATCTCGTGTAAGAGATTGGGTTGTTGAAGCACCAAGCAATGGATTTGTATTCCCAGCCTTTATAAATCGTAGTTCTGATGTTAATTCTGTTATGTATTATACTAAAAATGCTAAAGATACACATCCTGAATTAATGGAAAATGTTTTGGGTTGTCCAGCAAAACAAACCAATACAGAGCAAAAAGAAGTATTTAATGATATTATCCGTGATGCTCTTGGCCCAGATGAAAAAAAATCTGACCATTTCTTTATGGAAATTCAAGAAAGCTTAAATAATAAAATTGAGGAACATAATAGTATTTATGAAGAATCTGAGGTTCCAATAGTTTTAACTAATGATGTTGTTCAAGAAATATTATCTGTAAGTGGTGTTCCTGAAGATGTTACTACTAAAATAGAAAAATCTTATACGGAAAGCTTTGGAGATACCCCTCCTGTTGCAGATATATTAATAGATAATAAAGCTCTTGCAAAAAAAGCACAAAAGAAAAAAGAAGAAATGCTAGAAAAGCAAGTAAAAATACTTGAAAATAAACTTGAAAGAGTAAGCAAAGGTTCTTTATCAGATTTAGAAGATAATGAAAATTCCTTAGAATTAGAAAATGAAGCTGCTATAGAAATTGATTCTAATAACATTGATTTAGAAGAAAATACAAATGAAAATTATGATATTGTATTAAAAGTAAAACCCGAAGGCAAAGGCGAAATGAACGCAAGAGATTGGTTCAACGGCGTCAGGGGGTAAAGGGGTAAATTTTATAATGATGACAAAAGGTATCAGAGGCGCAATAACAGTTGA
>CATLBU010000129.1 GCA_949879835.1 uncultured Bacilli bacterium | reverse complement strand
AATATAATCAACTACACAAAAAGCTTTTTTAGTTTTATCTAAATTAGATGTTGCTACAATATTAATTTTCTCGGCAAAGTCTTTATGACATGTTAAAATTACAGCTTCGCCACTCTGAGTAGTTGTAGTATTTAAAGTTAAATAATCGGAAACATTTTTACCATTACTCCAATCAGATTCTTTTTGCCATGATACAAACCAATCTATTTGCATATTACGTGTTTGGTTTGATTGAAGTGTAGCAGTTAATGTATATCCTGTATCAGCTTCAGCCGAAATATTATTACTTTCGAAATCTTCAGCTGCTATAGCTGAACTTACAACAGAAATACCGTTATTGATACTTGGGTTTACAAAAGCACCAGCGAAATATTTATCTTGTTTATCGTCTTGGTCATTTTTTTCCCAATTAAACGGATTAAATTTGTCCCAATTAGTAAACCAATTAGAGTAGTGGGCTACAAGACCAAATCCTGTAGATACAATTAAGATTAAAACAATTATTATCGCTATGATTTTAATTTTTTTATTACTCATTTATTTTACTCCTTGTAATTAAAAGTAATTTTTGTTGTTTCATCTGCCATAATCTCGTCAAATATATAGTCAGTAAGAGGGCAACCTTTGTCGGAAATTATTACATTTGAAAAATATAATTCTAAAGTTCTTTCTCCGGCATAATCTTCAATAGTTTCATTTAAATACAATGACTTACAATAAAAATTCACATCAATTTCTTGAAAAGGGGTAATTTCGTCATTAGGCAATGATATTGCTAATGTCATAGAATCATATATTAAAAATGGATAAATCTTTTTGTATAAATCATTTGCAAATGAGTATTGTACCTTTTGATTTTCAATAACAAAATAGCAATTTCCGCTCGGAACATTAATATTAGTACCATTTAATATATCTGAAAGCATGTTGTCTCTTTTACATTTAAATACAAAAGTAGATTCAGCAGTAATATCTTTATTGTCTTTTAATTTTTCAATTTCTTTATCAAAAATATAATTAAAATCAGTAGTATCAGCAAAAATTAGATTATTGGTCGTATTTGACAAAAGCATACTATTTACAGGTATTTCAAATGTTCCATATTTTTCACTTACGATAGTTTTACTGACAAGTTCTTTAACATTTGAAGTATCTTCATTGTTTGGCTTTTCAGGCTCGACTATATCTGCTGGGGGAATATCCGCTGCAGGTTTATGAATTAAAT
>CATLBU010000128.1 GCA_949879835.1 uncultured Bacilli bacterium | reverse complement strand
CTGACAGTACAACTTGGGGAATATTTTTAAGAGTTCATGATGAATTGACGCTTGAAATGGTAAGCCCTGAAATCAGGGAGATTGTTTTTGAAAACCTTGTTGATAAAGGTGCAAGTTTTAGAAAAGGCTTTGGGGTTGCAGGACGACTGGCAAATTTTCTTGACAAAAATCCGTATAGAATTGAAGAAGCCTTTGCAATTTTGTTTTCTTTACCCGGAATTCCAATAATTTATTATGGAGATGAAGTAGGGGCTGCTAATAATTTTGAAAACGCTCACAATGCAGCTAAGTTAAGAGCAAAAAATAAAAATTCAAAAGTTAATTTATTATCAACATTTGATTCGCGTGATATCAATAGAGGTAACGTTCCTCAAAAACTTTTCTATGGTTCAACTAAAGGTTATTATGAATTTAATTCCAAAGTTTATACAAAAGTGAAAAATTTAATTACATTAAGAAAAACTTATCCTGTCATGATAAATGGGAAATTTACTCTTTTAAAAACAGAATCTCAAAGCAGTTTTGCATATATAAGAGACAACAATCAGCAGCAAATATTAGTAATTAATAACCTTTCAGGAAGAAAATTGATAACTGATATCAGTATACCTAAAGAGTATCTTAAAGATTAGCAAATTAAATCTCTAAAAAATCTAATTAATAATACTGATATTAATGTCAATCTTTCACACGAAAACAATACTATGCATATTAAACTAAAGCCATATCAGGTAGTTTGGATTAAATTATAATGGATAAAATTATTTCAGAAAAAATAAATCTTTTAAAATGTTTAGCAATTGCTCTTGTTGTTTCCGGACACTTGGAATTTTCTTTGTTTGGAATGTTTCCACCTTATTCTTTCCAATTATCTTTATTTTTCTTTATTTCAGGAATGTTGTTTAAAGACAAATATGTTGATAATATTTTTGAATTTATAAAAAAACGTGTAAAAAGTTTGCTTGTTTTATATTTTTTATATTCTGCCATTTCTAAAATTGTATCAATAGATTCTTGTTTAGCACTTTCTATAAATCCACAGGTATTAACAATTATTATATCAGCTTCTTTTGCATCATTAGTTATTTCATAATGTTTATTTATTGATCCTAATATTAACTCTGAATCAACTCTATTTTTATCGCATCCTAAGCTGACCATTCCAACTTTATATTTTTTCAAAATAATTTCCTCCTAAGTTCAAATAATAATATTTATTGTAATTTA
>CATLBU010000127.1 GCA_949879835.1 uncultured Bacilli bacterium | reverse complement strand
ACTCTATTAAGAAAGCACTTGATAACAAATGTGCTCTTGGTTCAGTAATCTTTTCAAATAGGGAATGTTTACAAGGAATTGCAAATGCCTGCAAAAAATTATCCTCACCTATGATAATTGCTGTAAGCGAAAGCGCATTTAATTATATGGGAGAAAATTTTGCAATCGCTCTCTCTAGCGCAATAAAAAAAGAATATCCATTTCTATTTTTGCATCTTGACCACGGTAAATCTATCGAAATGTGTAAAAAAGCAATTGATTTAGGATTTGATAGTGTTATGATCGACGGAAGCAGTTTGAGTTTTGAAGAAAATATTGCTTTAACCAAAACTGTTGTTGATTATGCCCACTCTAAAAATGTTTTAGTCGAAGGAGAACTCGGTCAAATTAAAGGAATTGAAGATAATGTTTCTTCTGAATATCAATTTTACACCAATCCTGAGAAAGCATTAAGTTTTGTTAATCAGACCAATGTAGACCTCCTTGCAATTTCTATTGGCACAAGTCACGGTGCTTATAAATATAGTGGTACTCAAACCTTAAGAATAGATATATTAAGCGAAATCGAAAATAGACTTCCTCACTTTCCTCTTGTACTTCACGGAGCATCCCAAGTAAATCCTGATTTAATATTAAAAATAAATGAATTTGGAGGCGATATAAAAGGTGCCGCTGGAGTACCTTCAAATTTGCTTCAGGAAGTAGTAAAAAATCATAATGTAATAAAAATCAATACTGATACAGATATAAGATTGGCAATGACAGCCGCCATTAGAGAAACTTTAAATAAAAATACTAATATAATTGATCCTCGGACATATCTTGGTAATGGTATTAAAGAAATTGAAAATGTAGTTATGGATAAAATCAAAAATGTATTTCATTCTGATAATCAAATATAATCAAAAATAGGGACTTAAAATTTTAAGTCCTCTATTTTTAATTTAATTATTAGTTATGTTTTCACTTAAATATTTCTTTTTTGTAGCAGCACCTCCTCTTATATGTTTTTCGGCAAAATTTTCATTAAGAATTTGCCTAATATCTTCATATAAACTATAATCCAATTTTTTTAATTTTACTGAAACATCATTATGAATAGTGCTTTTACTAAAATTAAATAATAATGCTGTTTTTCTTATCGTATCGTGAGTGTTATAAATATGCTCAGCAACAGACAAAACTCTTCTCTGTAACTCTTCTGACATAGCCTTTCCTCCTCACTTAAATC
>CATLBU010000126.1 GCA_949879835.1 uncultured Bacilli bacterium | reverse complement strand
CAGATTAATATATAATAATGTGTTACGGATTGATAATAAATGATTTTATCTATTCATATTTGATGAAAGTTTCTGGGATAAAATAGAATTCTTAATGGCTCTGATTTGACTTGAAAAAATTGGACGAAGTTGAAAAAAAGGAAAAAATGTAAATATGAATAATAAAATCCGCAAATGTGTACTGAAATATAACTGGATTAAGCTATCCGCTGGTGTGTTCGAGTAGATAAGAAAAGTCCGCAAAACGGGTGTTTATGCTAGTTTGCGGACTTTGTTTTTGGCGTTGCTTCTAAAAAGTATTATAAAATTATGATTCATTAACTCCTGTATACTCCAAACCCTCATCAATTTTATACATTAACATACTTGCAAATATTATTTGACGCATTGCATCATCTGATTGCAAAATAAGATTTTCATGAGCAGCTGGATTTCTTAGTGCTGACATAGAACCAGATAACATTTCTTTAAAGCCAAGTTGAATGTTTTGTCCACTATCAGTTGAACGGTCGGCAAGCTCTACCATTGGGGAATTTGGACTAAATACTTTATTCATCACGTCTTTTCCATCAGGAATTTGTGAAATATTGGGATTTAGAATATGAAAAATATTTTTAACACGTGAATTAATTTCTTTATACGCATTTTCAACAGCTTCTGCATAATAACCATCAAGAAAACGGTTTTTTGAAACGGAAATAATTTTAGGATGAACCAAATGCCAAATATCGTTTTGAGAATTATTCCTTTTATTGTCAAAATATATTAAAATTTCAAAGATTTGACCGAAAACAAAAGGATTTATATTGCCAAAGTTATTAAAAAGCATATTTTTATGTGATAATAAACGTTGGCTATAATAAGGCTCCGTCTTACATATTTCATTTGCGAATTGAAATATACAGTCTTTTATTTCTATTATTCTCTGTATGGGAACAGGTGTAATAGTGCAATTTGGATTTTGATTTGTTTTATTTACCCAGTCAAATAATAAATCGAATGATGAAAGTTGTTTATACATGATATCCTCCTTAATTTATTTAAATAAGTTAATGAGTAAAATTTATTTATAGGATGATTTAAAATCTTTTTGTACAATTTTCCCCTTTTCAAACGCTCCTTTCTCGTAATATTGCCATACCCCACACCGGATGCTCATTCCCTGCCAATTATTAATTTCCATATATATAAAAGCAATATCTGGAATGTTCGTAAACAGCGTATTCTTGAACC
>CATLBU010000125.1 GCA_949879835.1 uncultured Bacilli bacterium | reverse complement strand
TATTTGTTATTGAAGGTGTTCAAATTATGTTTTTAGCATTTAATGATGATATTTTTAATATTATAGTAGATTATCCATTTATTATTATGGGAACATCAATGCTAACATCATTTCTTAGAGGAATAAAAAGAGATAGTGGTGGTATTATTAATTTTATAAAAGAAAAATCATTGAGAAAATTAAAAGAAAAAATTAATTGGTATTTTGAAGATGAAAATCGTAAAAAAGAATTTATAAAGAAATTTTTAGATAAAAAGGAGGAAAATTAAATGGATCAGTTTAATGTAATTACTCCAACCCATGATATAGATGATTTGAATAATCAATATTATGCTTGGTGTAGTCTTCCTTATAATTTCAGAATGAGATCTAATGAGGAATGTATTCGGAAATATGGTATTACTAATATTGAATTATACGAGAGATTAAAAGCTTCTATTATGGCTAACAAAATGCCTGAAAGTGATGACTCCGAATTAATAGGATCTTATGTTTCAGAATCTAGTTTTGAACTTCCAGAAGAAAATTTATATAATTTCAATATAGAGGAAAAAGAATTTTTTAACAAAATACAACAAGTAAAAGAATTAGAAATGTCTCCTAATATTGTTATTATTTGTCCTTTTAAAGATCCTAAAGTAAAGGAATATACAATAGAAGAATTGAATGATAAGTATAACAAATATTGTTTGCTTACGATAAGAAATAAAAGATTTTCCGATTCATATTCTTTAAATATATGGGGTTATACTGTATACAATATGTATGAGATTATGACCAAACAAATAGAGAATATAGATAAGCAATTATACAATTCTGAATTTCTTAAAATAAGAAAAAATAATAATCAAAAGATGGCTGATTCTGTAAGAGATTTAACAACGATTAAAATGATGGATGATGATATCATTGGATTAATGAATATTAGACTTGATTGTTGTTGCCAGGAAGTAGGACGTATGAAATTAGTAGACTATTTTCCTTATCAGCATATCAATAAGTCTATTAAAGTTTTTATGAATCATAAAGATTATTATCATTCATTGTCTGGATTTGTTCCTTTTCTTACAATAGATGAAGCAAGAGAATATGGAATTGAATCTGAAGATATTGAAGATTATTATCCTGGAATAGAAATTAATGAAAAATCTATGAAACTTGCAAAAGAGAGACAAGCAAGATGGTTAGAAGAACATTCTGTTCAAATTATTGATATTACAAAATGTAAGAGAAGAG
>CATLBU010000124.1 GCA_949879835.1 uncultured Bacilli bacterium | reverse complement strand
GAATCCATCATTCATTCACATCGATGGAAATAAATCTTCTTCATTGAAAAAAAATTGTCCATGATATTTAGAAAGTAAATAAGAATGAAATAGTCTACCATTTCTAGATTCTCTAGCATAATAATCCCATTCATATTTTTTAGTATTTTCATCATTTACATTTAACTTTAATCTTCCATTATATCTTCCACCAATTTGATACCAATCATAATTAATTAATGGTACCAAAGGCTTCCAATAACTAGTTAATGGAACTATAGGTTTTTGAATAGGAGGAATAGAATCATCTTCGGAATATTGATCATAATAATTAGCTTCGTTATAAATGTCCATTATTTCTTCTATCTTTTCTTCTGTTGGAAATTCTCTTGTGATTAATAATGTACTAAAATGCATAATATTATTCTCCTTCTTTGTTATTAACTTCATTAAAAAATCTAGCTGCTTTATTTATTAAAATTTCTTTAGCACTAGATACAAATGGTCTTAAAGAGGGAAAAGCTTCATATCTATCATAAGTATCATTGATATAAGATATCATTTCATCATAGTTATTATTAAATATACAGATGAATATAGGTTTAAAATGATTCCAATCTGAAAATAAAGTAAAATATTCACCATTTCTATTAAATTCACTATCATATCCAATCTTTTTAAATAATTCTAAAATAGATATGGAATTTAATGGAATTTTATTTAAAATGCATTCTTTAATGTAATCTATTGATTCACATTTAGCAATATATTTTTCTTTATTTTTATAGCATTCTTCTATCTTTTCAATTCCACCTTCTTCTACAAATTCTAATTTATCTTCATCCCACCATGCACTAGAGCATCCAGTTTCTGGATCAATTAAACAATAATCATCTGTTATTTTACCCCCATATTTTTCAGCATAAGAATATTCAATTACTCTAATATTATTAGAATTTTCTTCTAGTGGTTCGCCCCGGAATCCATATTTAAGTTTAACAACATTACCTCTTTTAAACATATATTTACCCTCCTTAAATTAAAAAGTAGGGATAAGTCTATGACTTATCCCTTGAATTTAAATCTTACCTCTTATTACTTCTGCTTTTACAATAATACCTTTAGACAGCATCATTTTTGTTCCAGCAGCTATTCTAGATTTTACTTTAATATCTGCTACATTGATTTCTTCAATACCTTCAGATGTAAGTAATCTAATCTTATCAGATTCATTTACCCCAAATATATTAAAGATTTCATC
>CATLBU010000123.1 GCA_949879835.1 uncultured Bacilli bacterium | reverse complement strand
ACTATAATTTATTAAAAATTCATCAACCTCAGTTTCTGTTATAAATTCTACTTCTTCTTTTTGAAATACCTTTATTCCCTTTTCACCTGGATAGTTAACAACTACTTGATTATAATTCATTCTTCTTAATTTAAATTCTCTTTCATAGTCTCCCGAACTCGAATTAATTATCTTAACCTTCATAAATATCACCTCTTTAAATAGTATTCCTTAATTTCATTTGTTATATTACTAAGAAAATTTGTTATTGCAGAACATACTCCTAAATATTAAGATATATTTAATTAAAAAATTAATGATATTTATGAAAGGAGTGTTTAAAAATGTATCATGATTTAATAATTGTTGGCGGTGGAGCCTCCGGTTTAATTGCAGCTATTACTGCTAAGGATTTTGGAATAGATGTTGCAATTGTTGAAGGTACTGATAGAATTGGTAAAAAGATTTTAACTACTGGTAATGGTAGATGTAACATATCAAACACTTGTATAAAACCACCTTTTATTAACTACCATAGTTCAAACTCTAATTTTCAATTTACTGCCTTAGATAAACTTCCACTTGAAGATACAAAAAATTTCTTTCTATCTTTAGGTCTTCCAATTGTAGAATTAAAAACAGGAAAACTTTATCCACAGTCTCTTCAAGCCTCTTCTGTTGTGGATATTTTAAAAATGGCTATTGAAGATAGAAATATACCGTTATACACAAACTGCAAAATAAAAGATATCCACAGGAGTAAAAAATTTAAGTTATCCACAACCAATGATGAATATAAGTTATTCACAGCTAATAAAATCATTTTAGCTTGTGGAGGAAAAACAGCTCCTAAAACAGGCTCTGATGGAAGTGGATATAATCTTGCTAAGAGCCTTGGACATTCCATAACATCATTAGTTCCAGGAATAGTTCAATTAAAATTAGATTATCCCCACCTAAAGGCTTTATCTGGAGTTAAATTTGATGGTTATGTAACACTTATAGTTAATAATGAAATTGTTAAAAAAGATTTTGGAGAAATATTATTTACTGACTATGGAATATCAGGTCCTCCTATTCTTCAAGTTTCAGCATTAGCATCACAAAATACATTTAAAAAAAAGAAAACTGAAATTGTAGTAGATTTATTACCTAACTATTCAAAAGAAGAATTAGAAAATTTTTTAGAATGTCATTTTGCAATTCTTAGCCATAGACCTATAATGAATGCTCTTACTGGTGTTATACATAAAAAAATAATTCC
>CATLBU010000122.1 GCA_949879835.1 uncultured Bacilli bacterium | reverse complement strand
GATAATAAATTAGAATTTCTTTATAATGAGTATCATATTGAAAGTTTAATATCTGAAAATATTATAGAGGATATTAAATGATTAGTATTTTCTTCATTAAAAGATATTACAAAAGAAGAATATCCATGGGGCATTTTAGTTGGTATTAGACCCTCTAAAATTGCGCTTAAGTATTTAGAAGAAGGAAAAACAGAAGAAGAAATTATAGATATCTTTAAGAAAAAGCATTTAGCAGTGGAAGAAAAGGCTAAGCTTTGTATAGAAATTGCTAAAGCAGAAGTAAATTTTGTAAATAATAATTCTAAAAATATTGCTATTTATATTGGGATGGCTTTTTGTCCTACAAGATGTTTTTACTGTTCCTTTGCGGCTAATCCAATAATAGGAAATAAGAAGTTAATAAGTCCTTATTTAGAAGCATTAATATACGAAATTAGGGAAATGAAAAAATATATTAATGAAAGAAAATTAAATATTGAAACTGTATATTTTGGAGGAGGTACACCTACAGCAATAAGTAATGAGGAATTTGAAGTTGTTATGGAAGAAGCATATAATGCTTTTGTTAAAGGTAAAGGAGTAAAGGAATTTACAGTAGAGTGTGGAAGGCCAGATAGCATTACAAAAGAAAAGCTTGAAACAATGAAAAAGTTTAATGTAACAAGAATTAGTATAAATCCTCAAACTATGAATGATGAAACATTAAAAATTATAGGAAGAGGGCATAATTCTAATGATGTAATAGAAAAGTTTAACTTAGCAAGAAGTATGGGATTTAATAATATAAATATGGATATGATTATAGGTCTTCCAGGAGAAGGAATAAACGAAGTTCTTCGCACAAAGGAAGAAATATTAAAATTACATCCAGATAGTTTAACTGTTCATGGATTATCATTGAAGAGAGCTTCAATTCTTTATGAAAACTTTATACTTAAAAAGGGAATTCAAGTTAAAAAACAAGCTGAGTTAGCTGATATGTATGAAGAAAGTAGAAGTTTAGCAAAAAGTTTAGGATTGCATCCATATTATATGTATCGTCAAAAAAATATGGTTGGAAATATGGAGAACTTAGGTTATTCTAGAAAAGGTGCAGAATGTATTTATAATATTCAAATGATAGAAGATAAGCAAACTATTATTGCTTTAGGCGCAGATGCAGTTTCTAAAGTTGTTTTTTTAGAAGAAGGTAGAATAGAAAGATTTGCAAATATCAAAGATGTTAGAGAATACTGCAATAGAATAG
>CATLBU010000121.1 GCA_949879835.1 uncultured Bacilli bacterium | reverse complement strand
AAATAATTAATAAAAGACCATTTAGAAGCCCACATCATACAGCAAGCAAAGTAGCACTAGTCGGTGGAGGAAAAGAAGCAAAGCCAGGAGAGATTAGTTTAGCACATAGAGGAATATTATTTTTAGATGAATTACCAGAATTTAATAAAAATACATTAGAAGTATTAAGAGTACCATTAGAAGATAGAAAAGTACTAATATCAAGAGCAAACAAAAATTATGAGTATCCAGCTAATTTTATGCTAATAGCAAGTATGAATCCATGTCCATGTGGATATTATGGTTCAAGTGAAAAAGAATGTACATGTTCTTCAAATGAAATTAATAAATATCTTAGAAAAATAAGTGGACCATTGCTAGACAGAATAGATATTCAAGTAGAAGTATCAAGTATTGATTATAATAAAATAACTAATACATCTAAAGAAGAAACATCAGAAGAAATAAAATTAAGAGTAGATAAAGCTAGAAAAGTTCAAGAAGAAAGATATAAAAAATATAACATATATTCAAATTCAGAATTAACACCAAGCCTAATAGAAAAATATTGTTATTTAGATGAGAAAAGTAAAGATATGCTAGAAAAAGCATTTGAAAAATTACATTTAAGTTCAAGAGCATATTCGAGAATATTAAAAGTAGCAAGAACAATTTCAGATCTAAATGGAAATGAAAATATAACAATAAATGAAATTGCAGAGGCAATTCAGTATAGAAGTTTAGACAAAAAATATTTCTAAAAAAGAGGAGAAAATCAATAAAAACGATAAAAATTTCAGAGAAAATATTTCCCGAAAAATTAAAGATATTAGAGCCAAAAATACAAGAAATTTATGTAGAAGGAAACTATAAAATATTAAATGATTTTGGAATAGCAGTAATAGGATCTAGAAATTCATCAAGAGATGGAGAGAAAATAACAAGAGAAATAGTAGAAGAATTATCAAAGTATAATATTAATATAATAAGTGGATTAGCATTAGGAATAGACACGCAAGCTCATAAAAGCTGTTTAAAGTCACAAGGAAAAACTATAGCTGTTATTCGGAAGCGGATTTAACAACATATATCCAAAAGAAAATGAACGATTATTTAAAGAAATTATAGAAAATGGAGGTGCTATTATTAGTGAGTATCCACCAGATCAAGAAGTATCATCTAAAAATTTCCCAAAACGAAACAGAATAGTAAGTGCTATTTCAGATGGAATACTAGTAATAGAAGGAAAATATGGAAGCGGAACATCTATAACATCA
>CATLBU010000120.1 GCA_949879835.1 uncultured Bacilli bacterium | reverse complement strand
CTTTTTGAAACTTTATAATTTCAATATTATCACTTTCACCAACTTTTAATATAAAGTCATTATATAAATCTTCAACAACGCCAACAAAAACAGATATATCCTCCAATCCAGAAAGTTTCTTTAATATATCATCAAATTTTTTGCTTTTGTCAATTATAGGTACAATAACATTTATCATAAACTACCTACCTTAATATTTTTTTATTCTTCTAGCGTGTCTTCCACCTTCAAACTCGGTAGTAAGAAAAACCTTGATAATTTTTATTGCTTTTCTTGAAGAAATAAATCTTCCTGAAAGACATAATACATTTGCATCATTATGCCTTCTTGCTAAAGATGCAAATTTTTCATTTTGACATAAAGCAGCCCTAATTTTGGGATTTCTATTTGCAACCATACTCATTCCAAGTCCGCTTCCACAAATATAAATACCAACATTTCTTTGATCTTCAACAACCTTTGCATTTGCTGCTTTAGCAAAATCAGGATAATCATCTAATTGTTCTTTTGAATAGCATCCTACATCAATTGCAATGATATTTTCTCTATTAAAGAATTTCTTTATTTCTTCTTTCAAAGGATAACCTGCGTGGTCACTTGCTAAAATTATCATACATTTCTCCACATTTTGATTTTATCTATTAATTTTTCATTAGCATCCATTATCTTTAGAGCAACATACATATATACATCCTCATTTCCACCATAAGGATCTAAAATATCTTCTCCAATTAAATCCTTCATTGTTATTAATTTTTGAGTAGAAACATAACTTTTCATATTTTCACTCATTACAATATAAAGAGTATCTTTATCAATCTTGCCTAGTTTAACTGATTTTCTATTTCCAGCAGAAGCGTGCAATTTTTTTAAAGTCAATTTTGCATTTTCAGCAATATTATCTCCCTTCGCTCTTATTCCTTTGGAACTTACTTTTACATCTTGTATTTTCTTATCCTTAAGACTTTTTTTAATAAGTCTTTCTGCCATAATAGAGCGACAAGTATTACCCATACAAATATAACAAATTTTTATCATAAACTCTCCTATTTTATCTCAATATAGAAAATTTATTTTATTAAAAAGTCATTTTTTTTGATTGCCACAATTTATCCAAATTATACTTTTCTCTTGTTTGAGGAATAAACGAATGTATTACAATTTTATCAAAATCAAATACAATCCTTTTAGGAATATATCTTTCAATTTCATCGTCTAATATCCTCCTTATTTTTTCTGTAGTATGATGGTCTATTTCTTC
>CATLBU010000119.1 GCA_949879835.1 uncultured Bacilli bacterium | reverse complement strand
TTGTAATTATATTTTTATGGCTTGCAGTTAGTAATTTTATAGGAGATGATTCAAGTTTAGTAAAGGGAAATAGTGAAAATAAGCCAATTGGAGCTAAGGAAGTTTTAGGACAAGAGGAAGAAGGTGTTACAACATCTAAAGAGCTTTTAGATTACGAAACAGAACAAAAAGAAAAGTTAGAAAATATACTTTCTAAAATTGATGGAGTAGGAGAGGTCGTTGTTGATATTTATTTTGAAAGTAGTGAAGTAAAAGTTCCAGCCACAAACTCAAATACTCAAAATTCAGAAACAAAAGAAGAAGATAATAATGGAGGAACAAGATTAACAAAGCAAGAAACAGGTGGAGAAACGGTAGTAATGAAAAGCAATTCAAGTACAAGTGAGCCTTTTATAACTAAAACATATAAACCACAAATTACGGGTGTGTTAATTGTTGCAGAAGGTGCTAAAAGTAGCAAAATCACATATGATATACAAAAAGCTGTTTCAAGTTTATATAATTTAAGTTTAGATAAGGTTAATGTATATCCTATGGTAAGCTAGCATATATATTTTATATAAAAAGAATGGGAGGAATTTAAAATGACAAAAAAACAATTTGGGATTATTTTTACACTAATGGCTTTAATAGTATGTGTTGGAGTATTATCTATGAAGCTAAATGAAAATGGATTTAATGATCCAACTAGTTTAGAGGCAGTTTTAAAACAAAATACTGATAATACTAAAGCGACTGAAACAAATACAGAAGAAACCTTAAGTACAACAGAATATTTTTATAGCATGAGATTAACTAAAGAGCAACAAAATGAAAAATATATAAATGATATGATAGAAATAGAAGCATTAAAAGAAGAATTGCAAGAAGGTTTTGAAGCATATACTATTACTTTAGATGAAGCAGCTGATAAATTCTTTTCAAATATTGTAGTAGATGGAACAAATGCTAGTATTGAATTATATGATGGAAGTAAATTTTCAGGAACTTTATACGATTTAAACATATCTGATGTGACATTAGAAAATTTATATATATATGATTCAAAATTTACAGAAGATTTATATCATGCAGAGATAAAATATCAAGATTATAAAGAAAAAGGATATGAGTCTGTAATTGGCGCGTTATATGCAGATTATGAAAATCACGCAAAATTAGAATTAAAAATTAAAAATTGCTTGGTAAATAATGAATATAAACATGGCGATATCGAAGACATTAATTGTAATATTACTAATTTAGACTATAATGCTTGTAAAA
>CATLBU010000118.1 GCA_949879835.1 uncultured Bacilli bacterium | reverse complement strand
TAACAGTATCAAGCATCTTCCTCTCCTTTTCTTTGCTCAATATCAGTCTCAATAAGCAACTCAAAGAATTGGGTAAGTGTTTGTAATAAGTCATTATCAAACACCAACTCATCTAATTCATGCCCAAGAGATGTATGAAATTTTGTGTATTTATCTTTCATACTCTCATTATTTACTATTTTTAGAAAGTTCTCATAAAAGGGACAGTTAAGCTAAAATTTTTCGTTTTTGAATTTTGTTAATTTGATTGCAAAACTTTGTAAATTAAACCCTATCTCTTTAGGGGTAACTGTTTCGAGGTTATTTGCATTGATTTTTATAAGATACATATCAATATCAGTCATTGCTATAATATTTTCTATATGCATCTTTCGTTTTTTCCGTCCTCTATCTAGTATTTTATCTATAGTTTCAATATTACTGGAGACATTGTATTTTTCTCTTAAATATTTAATTGCAAAATCTTTCTTTGAAATTTCATCATTATAATTGTCAATAACATAATTAATTTTTTCGTCAAATGGGTCATATTTTAACTTATTAGATATGTAATATCTGATCTTTTCTTCTGAAAGTTTTTTTACTTTTTTATAATCCTGATAAATTTTAGTAATATATTCATATTCTGATGCAAGAAAGGTATTACGATTTTCAACAATCGGGTCAACTCTTTCTTTTTTGCAATTAGGCTCAATATATTTTTTCAAAATGCTATTAATATCATAGAAAATATTAAGTAATACATTTATTACAATAGAACTTCTTGATACAGAAAAAATATAAAATTCATTTTCATGTTTTTTTATAAAATTATCAATAGACTTGTTTAAACTTTTTCGTATTCTATCTTTAATTAAATCACTTAATATAGTATTCCACTTGTATTTGGAGATATTTTCGTTAAATTTATATTGCTCGTATAACAAATCTCTAAACTCAATCCTAAAGAGTAAATTACGATATTTACTAATATCAAAGACTTCATCTTCTTTTAAAATATTAAATGCTATTATTGGTACATCTTGAAAATATAAGTGTTTAGATAGAGCTTTGTATACATCTCTTCTTGAATTAAAAAAATCCTCGATGAGCATTGATTTGTCCATTTTTATAATTAAGGGATAAAACTTTTCAGCAAAATTTTCTTCAAATAAATCTCTAACATATTTTTCTTTTTTAGGTTTAGCCATGAACACCTATAGAGTTATTACTTAATAAATAAAAAACATTCTATAACCTACTTAAAATATAACAGAAACAAATGATTT
>CATLBU010000117.1 GCA_949879835.1 uncultured Bacilli bacterium | reverse complement strand
AATCAATCAGAAATGGTTGATTTTTTCTTTTGCAAAAAATCATCCTAATTCTATAAGGAAAGGATGGTGTTTGAAATGAAGATAATTAAGCAAGAACTAGAATTTGAGGAATGTCTAAAACAACGACTTGAATTTATATGTGAGTTTTCTAAAGTTACTCCTACCTTTATCAATGGTAGCATTAGAAAGCTAGAGAAAACTAATCTTACATATATTGAGCCACATAGAGTGATTATCAAAAATATTACTTTTTTAGTTTTTAATTATTCTAATGATGTGTATATTTCTAACTTAACTAAAAAGATTAAATTATCAGAGTTAGAAGAATATTTGAAAAATATATAATTGTAAATATTTGACATTTCTCAAAATCGTAGTATAATATAATCAATAAAAATTTATATTTACTCGGCAAGAGTTATATATATATTGAGTACTTTGAAAAAATTATATTATATTGCATTATTGTATTTTAGTTTATGATAAATGGATTTAAGAGATGTCAGTAGTACTCGTATTGTACTTTGATGTCTCTTTTTGTTTATTTTATAGGAGGTTTGAAAATTGAACGAAGAAAAGAAAAAATGTGGCTTGTATATGAGAGTTTCAACAGAGGATCAAGTAAGGGAACGGCTTTAGTCTTCCAGAACAAAGAGAAAGATTAGAAACTTTTTGTAAATTTAAAGGTTATGAGATAGTAGATTATTACGAAGATGCTGGAATAAGTGCTAAAACTGGTAATTATAGACCAGAGTTTGAAAGATTAAAAGCTGATATTAAAGCTAAAAAGATAAATACTATTGTTGCTCTAAAACTAGACAGAATAACAAGAAGTATATGTGACTGGGAAAAACTAATAACTTTTTTAGATGACAATAATGCTTATCTTGATTGTGCTAATGATGAAATAAATACTACAACTGCAAATGGTAAAATGATTTCAAGACTTTTAATGAGTGTAAGTCAAAATGAAATTGAAAGAACTAGCGAAAGAACAAAAGTAGGACTAGCAGGAGCAATAAAGTCAGGACATATTCCTCACGTTGCCCCATTAGGCTATAAACACGAAGATAAAAGGCTAGTAATAGATTATGCTACTAAAGATATTGTAGTTAGAATATTTGACTTATATTATAACGGCTACTCTTATCAAAAAATTAGTAACTTATTCAATGAGGAAAAAGTATTAGGAAAAGATAATTGGCGAGATTCAACTATACAAACTATTCTTGAAAATGAAATATATAAAGGCGACTTTGTTCACGGAAAAAGAACAAAA
>CATLBU010000116.1 GCA_949879835.1 uncultured Bacilli bacterium | reverse complement strand
TCAGTCAAATACTTTATAATTTCCTTATGTAATAAATTCTTAGAAGCAAGTATCTTTTGATAAGAAGCAATTTTCTTAATCAAATCATTTTTTTCTTTTTCATAGCCTGTTATTTCTAAGTTATTTAAACGAGATAATCTCATATCTACAATAACTTGAGCTTGATTCTCAGTAAAATCAAATTTTTTCGCCATTACTTCCATCTTTTTCGTTCTGTAATTAATATCAGCAGTATCACCTGTTATCAAACAATTTTTTGCTACTGAAATATTTTTAGCAAATCGGATTGTTTCAATAATTGGATCAATTAAATCATTTGCTTTTAATAATCCTTCTACAACTTCTAACCTATTCTGAGCTTTTTCTAAAAGTAATTGATATTTATTTGTAGTAATTTCATCTTGAAATTCTAAAAATGCATTTAAATACTCTTTTAAATTAACAATTTTAGGCTGTACTCCATGAATTACCCAAAAACTGCATGAATCATTATCTTGTAATTTTGTTTTTTTATAGAGTTTATTAAGAACCTTATCTGCATCTTGTCCTTTTTTTACTTCAAGAACAATACGAACATTCTCATCACTCTCATCACGAACTTCAGAAACTTCATTTAATTTTCCATTTTTAATTAATTCTACAATAGAGTTAACTAATAATGTTTTATTACCAGACATAGTATATGGAATCTCTGTAATTACAAGATTCGTTCTTCCTCCTGTAAGAGGTTCTGTTTTTGTTTTTCCACGAATTACTACTTTTCCTACACCTGTTTGATATAAATTTAAAAGTTCATTCTTATTAATAACAGAACCACCTGTTGGGTAATCAGGTCCTTTTACAAATTTCATCAAATCTGCTATAGTTGATTTTGGTTTCTGTATTAAAAGAATTGCGGCATCAATTAATTCAGCTAAATTATGAGGAGGAATATAAGTTTTTATACCAACAGCAATTCCTTCGCATCCATTAACAAAAAGTTGTGGAAATTTTGCAGGAAGAACTTCGGGTTCCTTATCTGTTGCATCAAAATTATCTCTATAAGGAACAATTCTATCACTCATATCTTCCATCATAAGTTCACCCATTTTAGAGAGACGTGCTTCTGTGTTATGATTTATAAAACCATTTCCAATAAAACTGTGGCACTCACTATTTACACGAATAGAATAAACAACATCTTCTGGTAAATTATTTATTTCTTTAATCGGCAAATACAAGAAATTATAATCATATAAATTCGACAAAAACCTAAAATCTTCTTCTTTTAAATTTGCTTCAAAA
>CATLBU010000115.1 GCA_949879835.1 uncultured Bacilli bacterium | reverse complement strand
ATACAAATAGTTGAGATTGAAAAAGAGATAGGTAATAAGGTTAAAAGTAAAATTGATAAAAGCAATAAAGAATATTTCTTAAGAGAACAAATTAAGGCTATCCAAGAGGAACTTGGAGAAGATGAGGAAAAAAGAGAATTTAATAAGTATAATGAGCAATTGAAAAAGCTTAAAATGTCTAAAGAAGTTAAAGAAAAGGTAGAGTATGAGCTATCAAGATTAAAGTTATCTAATTCAAGTGATGGGAATAATATCAGAAGTTATTTAGATTGGGTAGTTGCATTACCATGGAATAAAGCTACTAAGGATTCTTTTGATATAGAAAAGGCTTCAGCGGTACTTGATGAAGAACATTATGGATTAGAGGAAGTTAAAGAAAGAATTTTAGAATATTTAGCTGTAAAGCAATATACTAAGTCTTTAAAAGGACCTATTTTATGCTTAGTTGGTCCTCCGGGAGTTGGAAAAAGTTCTATAGCTAAATCTATAGCTAAATCTATAAATAAAAAGTTTGTAAGAATTTCTTTAGGTGGGATTCGTGATGAAGCTGAAATAAGAGGTCATAGAAGAACTTACATTGGAGCAATGCCAGGTAGATTAGTTTATGCTTTAAAAGAAGCTAAAGTAAATAATCCATTAATTTTATTAGATGAAATTGATAAATTAAGTGCAGATTATAAAGGGAACCCAGCAGATGCATTATTAGAGGTTTTAGACCAAAATCAAAATAAAGAATTTAGGGATTCTTATATGGAAGTTCCAATTGATTTATCTAATGTACTTTTTATTACAACAGCAAATTCATTAGATACTATTCCTAGAGCTTTACTTGATAGAATGGAGATAATTCAAGTTTCTGGGTATACTTATGAAGAAAAGGTCCATATTGCTAAAAATCATTTAATTAAAAAGGCTATGGAAGAGTATGGTGTGGATGAAAATATAATAAAAATTTCAGATAATACTATAAAAGAAATAGTAAATGGGTATACTAAAGAATCAGGTGTTAGAAGCTTAGAAAGACAAATTAATAAAGCAATTAGAAAGGCTATTACTGAATTAATTAAAAGTAAAAAGAAAAGCCTAACAATTTCATCAAACAAATTAGAAAAATATTTAGGGCCTTCTATGTTTGAATTTGAAAATGATGAAAAAAAGGATAAAGTAGGAGTCGTTACTGGTCTTGCATTGACTGCATATGGTGGAGATACACTACCAGTTGAAGTTGCTGTTAATAATGTAAATGGTAAACTATAATAAACAGGACAATTAGGTTCAGTAATGCAAGAATCAGCTAATG
>CATLBU010000114.1 GCA_949879835.1 uncultured Bacilli bacterium | reverse complement strand
TTATTCCAGATGATTTTAAAGAATTATTGGCTGACGATTATGATGTGCTAGTAATTGCTTCTCCAATATATATGTCAAATTTAACTCCTCCATTATGGTCAGTTATTAGTAGGTTTAATTATGTTTTTAATAATAAACAGAATTTATCATCTACAATCACTTTTAAAGAGAAAATAGGGGTGGTTCTTTTGGTTGCAGGTGGTTCTTCTTGCAAGATGCTAATGCAAAATACTAATGACTATCTTCCTCTTCAAGGATGTAAATATATATTTGGAAAAGTTAACGCAAAATTTGACGAAGATAATCATTATATACTTTCTAATAACACTGAAGAAATACATACTGAAGATAATATAGTAGTTAGAGAAAAAGTAAAAATACTTGCAAATAAATTATCAAATTAAAAAAAAGCACTTAATCGAGTGCTTTTATTTTATAATAATTTATTTTTAAGTTCGTTCATTGCATTTTCAAAAGTAGTTTTCCAAATTATATCTCCATCTTTTGGTCCTTCTATTGGATAAGGAACAAAACCATCATTTTCATAAAATCCTTCTGGGTCAATAAATATTACCTTAAGTCCGTTGGCTCTTGCTTGACTTTCAACTTTTCTTCTATCTGCGTGACAGCCCATACAAATTAATGATTTAACATCATTTTCAAATGTACAATCTGCAATATAACTATCAAGGTCATAAATTCTTAAGATATTTTCAGGAATATCCATTCTTTTAACTAATCTATCAAAATTGTTGTTATATACTGTACCTTTAAAATATCCTTTTTTATATAATTCACCAAAGTTTTTGTATCCCTCAGTTAACTCTGCTGATATGCATTTGTAAGGCACTTTTGAAAATTTTGTATACATTTGTTCAGGATTTTCTATTATTGAACAAATTAAATCATCTTCTTCTGAAAAATAAAATTTCTTTGTAATATGATTTTGTACTTTATAAGTTTCGTGCATATCGTAAAGAGGTGGAATATTTGCCGATATTGATGGACCGCAACCCATTTCAACTTGAGCAGGTAAATATTTAATAATATCGTTTACGTCATTTGTGTAGGTTGGAGATTGTCTTGTTTCAGGTATCCTAAACATTTTTTTAGTAAGACGCCACATTCTATTTTGAATTTCGGTATAATCATAATCTTTACTACGAATTACTATATCCACAGATGAATAGTTTTCAGGAAATTGTTCAACATTTCTAGGATGATTTTTATATCTTTCAATAATCACTTCCATATTGTCTTTTGAGTAAATATTTCCAGTTTTGGTAAATGAATGTTTGTCA
>CATLBU010000113.1 GCA_949879835.1 uncultured Bacilli bacterium | reverse complement strand
TGAGTTAATGGTTAAATATAATTTAACTGTACCTGTCATTTCTTTTAGTAAATTATTTACAAAAGGCTCGTCAAATGGAATATGATCTATTTCACAAATCTTATTAATCATACCTAATAAGATTTCCTGATAAACTTGTGTTACAAAAGGAATAGCAGAATTCAAATCTATTTTTTCTTTTACAAGATAACTTTCTTTTTGATTAAATTTGATGAGAGTAGGAACAATAGAATGACGAACTAATTCCAAATATTCTTTTTTGCAATAAAGTTCAAAATTAAATTTATAATCCATTTCTTTTTTTGCTTTCATAATTTTTTTCATCATTTTAAATTCTCTCATTTTTTCAGTCCTAATGTCATTTTTTACCCAAAATCTCTTGTATGTTAAGAATTTATTTATTTGATTCAATAGAACTTGAGGATGAGGTACATTTTCATCTCTGATAATATGTTCATAATAATTGATAACTAAATCCTTTGCAAAATCAGGAGAAAATCCCATCAAAATAAACTTTAAAATAAAATAATTAAAAGCTAAATCTCTATTTGTTATGATGGAAGCATCTTCTTTTAATAAATTTTCAAAAGTAATAATCCAATCCATTTGAGCTTGAGGTAATTCATCTCCTATTTTTCCAGTTAAGACATTATTTATCATAGGGTTTACATCATCTTTATCTATAGAATAAGCATTTAAAACAGCATCTACACTTCCATCAAATTGTGAAAATAAATGTGTATCAACATTAATTTCCTTACATGTTGTTGATAGTTGAAGATTAGGACAAAATAAAACTTTCAAATCATATGTAAGAAAATAACCACTATTAACCATAAATGTTTCGCTCCTTTCTTATAGTTCTTTTTCATTATATTTTTTATACTTTTCTAAATCATACGCTTTAATTTTTCTATATAAATATGTTCTTTCCATATCTAACATTCTTGCTGTCTGAGTTACATTCCAGTTAGTAGACTGTAATACTTTTAAAATAAAAGTTTTTTCAAATTCATCGCGTGCTTCTTTTAAAGATGTGCTGTAATTTGTATCTACCACATGCTGTTCCATTTCACTAATTCCAGAAAGCATCATATTTGGAGCATCTTTTACATCTAAAATATTATCTTCTGATAATACAACCATTCTTTCTACAATATTTTTTCTATTTGCTATTTGTAATTCAATATCGCATTGCTCTTTTCCATCTAACTCTACTATTATATCTAGTATTCCTAGTTTATCTTCTTTTTCGACATCTATAAATTTTAAAAATTCTACTGCACTTTCTTCACTACCATAAAGAAA
>CATLBU010000112.1 GCA_949879835.1 uncultured Bacilli bacterium | reverse complement strand
AGAGGATCTGATGTCATTGTGATTGCTACTTATTAAAAACCTAGCATCCACAATTAATTTATATAGTTTCTTATTGTACTCAATATCAAAACTCTGAAAACATTCGGCTAATTTGTCCTTTTTTACAATTTCTGGAGGACATAAATATGCAAGTGCATATTTGCATATACCCATTGTTTTACAATTTGCAAAATCGCAATCAGCAGAAATTTCAATTAATCCAAGTTGGCAAGTTGATGTTAGGGCACCTTTCTTAAGAATTTTCTCTAGAATTATTTTTTTTGTTATTTTTTTATTGCCCAAAAGCTCTTTTATTGTGTTAATTTTAGTTTTAACAAAATCGCCAGGAATGGTTATGTTGTCTTGAATATTTGTATTAATATGCATAATTGTATTTATTTTAGCTTTTAAGGCTTGATTTAATTGGTTGCCTAAAGGCTTGGTCTCATTTAACAAAGTAATAATATCTGTACGTAAAGCTTGATCGTATATATTTCTTTCAATTCTATCTTTAACAAAATAAGATATTGGTGTTGTTAATCCGATATATTCATTTTTTGACAGATTTTGCTCGCCAATATTTACAGATACAATACTTAAAATTAATTTTCGAAAATCAACATTCTCTAAATTATATAGTTTATTTAATAAAAATATTGCGTCATAGTTAGATTTTGAAATTACGTGCCTTAACATTATATGCGTAATAAAATTGGGAAAACTTTTATATAAATCTTCTAAAAGAGCAATTAATGTAAATTCTTCATTTTTAAAACTTTCTTTATCTATAGATAAGTATTTAATAGGTTTGAATACTTTCGGATCATCTTCAAGGTAATTTTTCAAACGGTCTAATTTTTCTGGATGCGAAGTCCAAGCAATAAATATGTACGGTGTATTTTTTTTATAAATTTTTTTCAAAAGTCCAAGAATAGTTTTTTGATTTAAGTCGTCATTATCTCCGTGCAAATTAATATCACAAAAAACAATAGATGGTTCTACTGGATAACTTTCAGTAATGTCTTGTGGTAAAGATATTGCGGGATTATATCCTTCTTTTAAAAGATTTTTCTGAATATCATAAGCTTCTTCTAACTGATCATCTATAAGTAATATATCTAGAATATAATTCATACTCACTCCTTAAAAATAAGGGCTATCGTAGCGCCATCAAAAATGTTTCTATCAAGTGATGAAAAATGAGTTTGTTCAAATATAGAAACATCTCCGCCAATTGAATCCATGACCATTTTTGTATAGTATAAACCTAATCCCATTCCAACCCCCATTGGTTTAGTCGTAATAAAAG
>CATLBU010000111.1 GCA_949879835.1 uncultured Bacilli bacterium | reverse complement strand
TACATTAAGTACAGAAAACGCCTTTTATAAACTGGAACAGATATTAGACGGAATTAGAAAGGGAATAGGAGTACAAAGAGAAAATAGAACAGGGGCAGATCATAGAATGATTGTTTGGGATTGAGGAAAATTTATAAGCAGAAAATAAAAAGTATAATGTTATTAGGAGGATATATAATGGAAGATTACAATAAATATCTACAAGGAGAATATGAGGGTAATGAAGACAACAAAAGGCTACAAGAGGATAAGGATATAGAACGGGCAAAGGAAATAGAAGAAGAAATAAAGATGGCACAAGATGCTACTTTTGAACATCTTATAGAAGATTATTCAGCAAATACCATAGAAAATGTGGAAGATTTTAACAGATTGTACAATACATATAATACACAGGACTTATACGGTGAATATCTTATTGATGGTGCGATTTTACAATGTACCAAAGCAACGTTAGAAGATTTTTATTTGTCAAATGGTGAAAAAATTGTTTTGAACAAATTGAAAACAAACAATAAAGAAAAACAAATTCAAATGATCTTATATGTTCGGGAAAACGAAACATCCATTCAAAAAAAATGTTATGCTACTGTAAAAGATAGTATAAAAGGATTAAATATAATATGTCCTAGATGTAATTGCATGGTGCCTGCAAATAGAAAATCTGAGGAAGATAAAATAATAGAAGATAAAGAGAGTGCAATTTTTGGAGTATGCAAACATTTAATGTGTCTGAATGAACAATGGGATAATATGCCATTAGGAGAAAACAGAAAATATATGACAGTTAAAAATAAATATATAAAAGAACTCACACCAGACAGCAAAGTTGAAGATATGTCAAGTGAATATTTTGAAACAGAATATGTAGAAGGTATTAAATTTGAAATATTAGGAAAAGAAATATTTAATAATATAACTATGCACCATATTGAAAGAAACCCAGAAACAGATAAAAAGGTAAAATTAAAAGACTTAAAAATAACAGCTAAAAATGTAGATACAACAAAATTAGTTAAATTTGATGGTGTTTTATATGGAAAATCTAATGCTCTTATTGATTATGCTGGAGATTTAGAAAAATCAATAGGCAAAATTGATTTCCTAATAGGCGAAGAATATTTGCCAGGAATAGATGGTGAAACAAATTGTAAGGAGTTTTTTGGGGCAAAAGTTTTAGAGGCTAATGGGAAAAATATGATATTAAATATCGATAATGTAGCAAGACTATTTGAAGTAATAGATAAAGAAAATATAAAAAAATTAAATGGTGAGAATCTATATAAAACTGAAAATAATGAATATACTTG
>CATLBU010000110.1 GCA_949879835.1 uncultured Bacilli bacterium | reverse complement strand
TAACATAGTGAAAATCTAACAATTGGTCTATTAAATGAAAGATAGAGCAGTAAAAATCTACTCTTGGTTCTACTATTATGGATCATTATTTAGGGCTATTCAATACGCCCAGTATTTATGCGCTTACCGATTATCTCGAAAAGAGTAATAAAATATGAAAATAATAGGATAGCATTTGTACTATTAAATACGGCACCTTTATCTTTATTAGGTGGAAACTCGGAAGACATGGGGAGTCATTATCTTTCGGACAAATATATTGAAAAATTGGATCAGGAAGCAGAGGCAGATATAAATGTATTAGTGATGCATCATAGTATTGAATGGTTTAGTAGTTTATGTAAGGATAGATTGAAAAAAATTGTATCTAAAAGGTATTCTTTGGTTATAACAGGACATGAACATTTACCTATTGGAGAAAGTAGAAATTTTAATAGAAATGGAGACGTTCAATATATTCAAGGCAATGCTTTGTATGGATATGCCACAGAAGGAAATGGATTTTGTGTAATCAATATAGATATGGAACAAGATAGAGTGGTTGGGCATTCTGTTTTATGGGAAAATGGTATCTATGTACCAAAACAAATACTGGATGGTATTATTAAAAGAAATTATGGAACTAATTTGATTATAAAAAATGTGTTTCTTGAAGAAATTAGTTTAGATAATGATAAAAAGAAAATAGATGATTATTATGTGTTCCCTAGTTTTTCATACAACATTTACAAAGAAAATGAGGAAGTTGAGAAGCATGATGTTGAAACAGAAAGTGAATTAGACGAACTTATATTAAAACACAATAAAATTATAATAACTGGCGAACAAAAGGCTGGAAAAACTGTTTTAGCAAGAAAGTTATTTCGTATTTTTTTAGAAAAGGGTAAAACACCTTTATTAATTTCAGCGAGTGATATAAATAAAAAAAGAATTGAGAAAACAATAGAATATACTTTCGCGGAGCAATATGAAAGCGAAGATAATGGATTTGTTAAGTTTGAACAAGTTAATAAATCTGATAAAATAGCTTTATTGGATGAGGCGAATTTGTTACAGATTAAAACATTAAAAATATTGTTGGAATTTTTAGAACTGAATTTTGGAAAAGTTATCATCTTTACTGAAGAAAAATTGGATTTGGATATAAAAAAACAAGTTGTAAATATAATGGTTGAGTCTGATACTTTGAATTTAACAATGAAGCCTTTTTTATATGTTAAAAGAAAAAGGCTGATAAGTAATGTACTGGAAGCTAATAACAGAGAAAACCGCGATATAGAGAGTGAAACAAAGAGAATTAATGAACTTAT
>CATLBU010000109.1 GCA_949879835.1 uncultured Bacilli bacterium | reverse complement strand
CCCTGTATACTCACCTTATAAACAGGTGACGGAAGGGGTTATGACTTTAAAGAGATATTTTCCTGATGTAAATTTCAAAAAATTTGTTGTTTTTCCTGATTCAACAAAGGTTAGTGATAATCTGAAAAAATCAGGAGAAGTTCTCTCATTAGAGCAATTAAGGTTTAAATTGAATGGCCTTAGTTCTAATAAAGAAGTTTTATCTAAAGAGACCATCCGCTTAATGAAGGATGTGTTGATTGAGGAAAATGAGAGAGCAAGAAGAATGCATGGAGCAGAGGAACATCTCGAATATGTACAAAAATGTAGAGATGCAGCATCTGCAACCACATAAGAAAACTAAAAGCCCTTTATCGTAGATGATAAGGGCTTTTCAATTATGTAATAAAAAAGCACTCAAAAGAGTGCTTTTTTATTACTGCTGAACCAAATCCTCAAAACTATCAAGGCTCATAACTTCCACCTGCTGTGGTCCTGCCTCAAAGCTCTCAGATCCAATGGCATTCGTCCTTATGGATGTAAAGAATGCCCCAAACATAAGGGTTGCACACAATAACAGTGTACTTAGAATAATGTTTCCAGTTTTTTCCATGTTTCTTCCTCCTTTTTGAACAATTCTCCTTTAAAGAAACCTTGATTTGTTCACAATATACTATATGGAAAAATTCCAAAAATATATATGAATTTTAAAAATTATTATAACTTACATTTCTGTAGCACTTTAATTTTTTCTAAGATTTCTTCTTCCTTATATTATTAATATACCATATTTTGATGTGTTTTTCAAGGTTTTAAGTATATGCAAAATCACCAAATATATGGAATTTTGATGGTTTGTTTTTTTATATGTAAAAGCCTTGACATTTTATATATTTTGTGCTTCATCATCTTCAATTATATCAAAGAAAATTATTAGATTTAGTAAATCAACTTTTCTAACTTTCACAGACACATTTTGCCCTAATTCAAAAGAAGTAATTCCATTTGTATCTATTATTGTAAATTCATTTTCTTTAAACTTATATTTTGTCTTATTAAATTTATATCTTCCAATAATTGTATTATCTAAAGTGATTTCTATATCATCATGTGTTAAATTAGTAATAATTCCTTTGAAAGTATTTATATTGTTTTCCATATAGATACATTTCTTTAAATTATCATAATCATTTTCAATATTATCAGCAATTCTTTCTTTTTTAGAACACTCTTTTGCTACATATTTTACAATATCTTCTAAATCTTTTTTTCGATATTCATCTATATGATGATTTAAATCTTCTTTAATAATTCTATGAATCATTAAATCAGGA
>CATLBU010000108.1 GCA_949879835.1 uncultured Bacilli bacterium | reverse complement strand
AACATCTGCAATATCCAAAAAATTTTTCTTGTGTATTAAACAATATAAAGCAACGCCTATTGCCCCTCCTATTACACCGCCATAAATAGCCATTCCTCCATTCCAAATTTGTAGTACTTCTACAAAACTATGAAAACTATCTAGACTAAATAGAACAAAATAAAGACGTGCCCCAATAATAGATAAAGGCAAAGCATAACAAGCAATAACTATTAGATCGTCAGTTTTAAGACCTCTAAACTTAGCATTTTTACACGCAATAAAAACACCTATTCCCATTCCAATCGCAATAATTAGACCATAATAGGCAATATTTAATCCAAAAAATGTAAATGATTTTTCATAAAATCCAAACATAAGATTATTGTACAATATATGCAAATCATTGTCAAATATTTAATAAAAAAACTAACAAAAAACAAACCGCCTAAACTAGAGCCTATTACTCACGCTTGCGGTTTGTTTTGTGTAAAGAAAAATATCTTTACTCTATTATAATGCTTCTTAATTCAAATTATATACATACATTATGACAAATTTTTAAAATGTCATTTGTAAGATATTTATCTGGAATATCACATTCTCTATAACACATTAAAAGAGTTCCAGAAATACCACTCTCATATGATCTAGCAAATGCCAAAAGTTTCTGTATAACTACTTTTGCTTTCGATGAATAATCTTCATTAGGTTCTTTCTTAAAATTTTTATCTATACATTTAACAATTTCCATTAAATCAGTAACATATATTACAACTTGTTGTCCTTTTGAAACGAGATTATATGCATAAAAAATTGCATCTATGATTTTATTAAAACTTTCATCAACATTAGTACCATATACAGTAGTAAAATTTTCAGTTAAATTCATATTTTTAAAGAAAATTTGGTTTTCATATGAAACATTTGTTCCCATAAGAATTAAATGATAGTTTTTGTTCTTACATTCTTTATAAAATTTAACAAAATCACTATTTTCAAAAATATCTTGCTTAACAAGACAAGCGTTTCTTCTTCCATAAATAACTTTACCTTGAGAATAAGGCAGTTCTCTATTGTCAATTATTTCTTCTCCAAGTTGTGCATATTGAGGAATATAATTTTCAGGAGAATTTTTATTTATTTCTAAAATATCTACAACAATATATTGATTCTGTCCAACCAAGGCCTTTGCCTTAACTTTTATTCTATCTCCTGAATCTAATATATTAAATAATTCAAATTCTTTAGATATGTGAACTGATTTATTAGTTTGCATATCAAAAAACATAGCCTTGTCGTCAAACTTTCTTACAATGCCCTCAAATATAAATATTTC
>CATLBU010000107.1 GCA_949879835.1 uncultured Bacilli bacterium | reverse complement strand
ATACCATAATGACTATGTATATAAGGAAGTCATCAAGGAAAAATATCCACCAGAAATTAATATACAATTGATTTGTACACAGATCTTGCTATTTGGACGGCAAAACTCACGCAGATTACAAACTACATTGATTGGAATATTGTTAAAAAACATGGCAACTATTGCTACAGCTAATTGTTATACTGGTTTAGCAGCTATTACTTTGCTTTTACAGGATAAAAAGCTATTGTTCGATGTAATCAATCAAATACTGCATGATAATAACAATTCACAAAAAAAAGCAATTCTTGAAATAATTTTAAATTCTGAAAACGAAGATTTAGTTTTAGTGCTTGGATATTTTATTAAAAATTCCATTGAAATTGATGATACAATTAGTTCTTATCACCGATTAACGGATCAATATGATATCTTTAAAAAAGCATATGAACGCTTATTACCAGAAAAAGAATTAAAGTTAATTTCAAAAGAATTTCAAGGTTTATATAAAAATGAGCAAAAGAGCATGCGTCATAGTTCTGGTATTTACAAATTACTAAATGAACATGTCCCTACAACACAACCTGATGATTATGTTGCTAAGTGCAATAAAGCACTCACTGAAATAGAAACACTTTGTGAACTAGCAAGGCATTTTCCAATCTTCCTTATGAACGATTGCAGTGAAGATAAACCAAATTATAAAAAATTATATGAGAGTGTAAATCAGGTAAAAATGCAAATATCCGGAGAAATTATAAATACCAAAAATCAAGTTAACAATAACAATGGTCAAATATGTTGCAGTGAATCATTAAAAGAAGCTATCAATAAATGCATTATTGAACTAGATAAATATTTAAAAGCGTATTATATAGCATCAAATAGTACTGGTGATAAATACTTTGAAAATATAATAAAAGATACTGCCAAAAAATATTTTAAAAAAATAAAAATAAAAGTTTCCAAAGAAAGTGAAAACAAGTGGTACTATTGGAATGATGCTATCGGTAAAGAATTTACCTATTTATTGGAAAATTGTATGCATTGCGAAAGAAAAGAAAACTTAAAAACCTTAGGATATAATAATGCCAATGATGAAAGCCTATATCATATGTTTATTGATATTAATTTCGGAATGGATTTACTCAAAATAACTTTTTCATCCTGGTCCGAGAAATCCGCCACAATGGTAAAACACAAATTTCAGCATGATAACAGATTATCCAAGGAATATGCCGCCGGCTTTGACGTAGTATTTGATTTCACAGACGAAAAAGAAGAGGGGGAAAACATGTTTCTATTAAAATCAATTATTGCAATACCTGCATGTTATCAAACAC
>CATLBU010000106.1 GCA_949879835.1 uncultured Bacilli bacterium | reverse complement strand
TAGGATGGAAAGCTTTGATTCTCTTTCCATCAATTATAAGGTTTTGCATTTTTAAGAGAAGCAAAAAGAAAGAACCACACTCATCGCATAGTTCTTTCATAATAGTTTTAACCCTAATAACTTTTATCTTTTTTCAGGGTGATCTTGATTTTTGATTCATTATTACTTTGTTTTAGTTCTCACATAGTTTTAATCCACATTAATAAGGAATTCAAGGGAGAAGAAAAAAAAAGAGAAGGAAGCATTAAGCTCCCTTTTTCTCCCTTGCTACGATGACATTATATTCATCATCAACTTCTAAAAAATCCCAACCTTCTGGAATCTTAACCAACTTCTTAGTCTCGAACTCATTCATCATTTTTTGCATCTCCGGTTTGATAGATTTTACACTATCAATATGAGACATCAAATAACCTTTAAGTCCGTTCTGAAGTTTCATTAGGTTCTCAATAGATTCCATGAAATTATCTATCGTTTTTCTTATAGTCTTCTTAACGGGATTTTCGTTTTCTCTTGATTTCTTAAGCACCTCGTCCATTTTTGTAACTGATAACATATAAAATTGTCCAAGGCTTCTCAAACTTTCCAATCTATTATCTAGTAGATTGTAGTAATATTCACATGCAAAAATATGTTCTGGACTACCCTCATCTAGCTCCATATTAATTTTTTGCAATCTTGTGAGGTGTTCTTTACATAATTGTTCATATTCACGATTAAATTCCTTTGCGATTAGATCTAATTCATCTAACCAAAATTTTAACTTTTCCATAATCTCTCTTTTAAGTTTATTTCTACATATATAAGGCTTTGAAAGATTATTATATGGAAAAAGCTAAAATCTCTTCCAAAACAAGACAACTAACAATGCAATCGGTAAGAAAGGCATAAAATTAACAATAGTCTGTCTCATGTCTCATCTTCCTATATTCATCTTCAGGGAGTATATTTTTTATATTATCTAGAGTATGAATAAAGAATAATCCGATAAATATTGCAATAAGAAAATAATAGAATAAAAATGTTATCATAATTGATTATTTATTATTTTTAAGTTATTATATGTTCCTTGATATTCTGGTTTTACTCCTATAATTTCAATACCATTAATTCTACTTTTATCTGGAAGAGTTATTTTACACTTTTTTATTTCAAAATAATTTCCTAAATCAGTAGCTTTAGGTGTTGCAGTATAACTTATAGATGTATAAAGATCAAATAACTTTTGTTTAATATCAATTTGATTTAATTTATCTCCTACGTTAAAATTAGTAAAAATTGTATTAATCAATAATTCTTTATTAAAAATCACAATTCCAAGTTCCCTCCTAATCTTTGTCATATTATAT
>CATLBU010000105.1 GCA_949879835.1 uncultured Bacilli bacterium | reverse complement strand
ATCATTTATAGCATCAACTATTGTATATGTATGTAACTTATCTCCAAAAGCCTGCTCAGTTGTGCAAAAGTCAGGATTAGACTTATTAATAGCATTTTTAGCAAATATAGGTGTTCCTGTAAATCCAAATAAATGATAATTTTTAAAGTTCTTAACTATCATTTTGTGCATATCACCAAATTGAGAACGATGACATTCATCAAATATTAAAACAATATGCTTTTGAAATACTGGATGACTTGGATTTCTTTTTACAAATTCACTTAATTTTTGAATAGTTGTAACAATTATTCTTGAAGTTGTATCTTCTAATTGTTTTTGAAGTATTTTTGTACTTCTATTTCCATTTGCAGCACCTTTTTCAAATCTATCATATTCTCTCATTGTTTGATAATCTAAATCTTTTCTATCTACTACAAATAATACTTTGTCAATGTATTCTAAATTAGTTGCAAGTTGTGCTGTCTTAAATGATGTTAAAGTTTTTCCTGAACCTGTTGTATGCCATATATAGCCACCTGCTTCTATTGTTCCCATTTTCTTATAGTTTGTGGAAATTTCTATTTTATTTAATATTCTTTCAGTAGCAACTATTTGATATGGTCGCATAACAAGTAACAATTCTTCAGAAGTAAATACACAATATTTTGTTAGTACATTTAATATAGTATGTTTTGATAAAAATGTTCTAGTAAAATCAACTAAATCATTTATTACTTTATTATTTGCATCTGCCCAATAACTTGTAAACTCAAAGCTATTACTTGTTTTTTTACTTTTATTTCTAGTTTGACTCTTCTCTTTTATATGACTTTCTCTTGTTGTATTAGAATAATATTTTGTATTTGTTCCATTTGATATAACAAATATTTGTATATATTCATAAAGCCCACTACCTGCCCAAAAACTATCTCTTTGGTATCTATTTATTTGATTGAATGCTTCTTTTAGAGCGGCACCTCTTCTTTTTAATTCAACATGAACTAAAGGAAGTCCATTTACAAGAATAGTAACATCATATCTATTATCATAGTTTCCACTATTTTCTACATATTGATTTATAACTTGTAATCTATTATTGTGAATATTCTTTTTATCTAAAAGATAAATGTTTTTGCTTGTTCCATCATCTTTTTTTAATACTTGAATATGGTCTTCTTGAATTTTTCTTGTTTTTTCTACTATTCCATCATTTTTATTAGCAATACTATTACCACCAAAACCAATAGAATTTGTGTTTAGATTAGAACCAGCATTTGATGTCATTATAATTATAGTATTTTCAAAATTGACAGTATTTCCTTGAGAATCTGTTAGTCTTCCATCATCTAAAACTTGTAATAAAATGTTA
>CATLBU010000104.1 GCA_949879835.1 uncultured Bacilli bacterium | reverse complement strand
ATGCCATAACAGTTACATTATATTCATTTAGATTGTCTACAATATGCCTTAGTCCATCACAAAATACTGTTTGTGCACCTTTGTATAATGAAAATAGAAATCCAACTGTACATTCAAAAACATGATGTATTGGCAAAATTGAAAGTAAAGTATCATTTTCTGTTACATCTAGAATACTTCCAATATCCATTAGATTTGAGCTTATATTTCTATGCGATAAAGCAACTACTTTTGACCTAGATGTTGTACCTGATGTAAATAACATTATGCTCATTTTTTCATTATCAATTTTTGCATCTAAAAATTCTCTGTTTCCCTTTTTTATTAATTCTTTTCCATGTTGAGTTAACTCATGTTGTGAATATATTCCTTCTTTGTTTTGTATATTATCCATTGATATTAGATGTTTCAATTTGTTTTTTTCATTGTATTTTATTTTTGTTAAAACTTCTTGGTATTTATTTGAATAAAATATTCCCTCTACCTCTGACCTTTCTATTAAGTTTTCTAGTTCCTTTTCTGGTAATGACTTATCAAGTGGTACAACAGTTCCTGTTCCACATACAATAGCTAAATATGCTATTTCCCACTCATATCTATTTTCTCCAATAACTGCTATTCTCTTATCTTTTAGCCCCATATCAATTAATGCTGTTCCGAAGTGCATCTACCATTTCTCTTACTTCCTTATGAGAAATAGTCTTGTATTTTCCTTCTTCTAATTTTATTTTATATGCAGGTCTCTCTGAGTATAAATCTCTAGTTTTGTTTAGCATATCTTTCAAATCTGATATTTCTATAATATCATATAATCTCTCACTCATATTCCCTTTTCCTCTTTTCGTTTTTTATTCAATTTTGTCCTATTTGTATCTAATATATTTTTAGCATTATATTTATATCACATTTTACAAAAAAAATCATTAGACTGATGGGTCAGTTTAATGATTTTTTTACTAAAGCATTGACTATATATCAATATTTTGATAAAATATTAATATAATATTAAATTGCTATTTAAAACTAAAGTTGAGGTGTACAATATGAAAATATTAATAATGAGACTAGAACTTAGAGCAGAATGGGTAAATTCATTGAAGGAAAAAAGAATGATAGTATTAAGTTTAACTAAGCGCCTTTCAAATAAATTTAATGTATCAGTTTCAGAAGTTAATTATCAAGATGTACATGAGAAAATTGGAATTGGTATCGTATCAGTTGGAACTACTAAAGAAATATTATATTCTTTAAAAGAAAAACGAACTTTTTTAAATTCTATTTCACCGCGAATGTTGTTTAGATTTACATCGCCAAACCATTCGGTTGAAAATTCATTTTCATCAAACAATGAGAACATGCGTTTG
>CATLBU010000103.1 GCA_949879835.1 uncultured Bacilli bacterium | reverse complement strand
ATAATGAGGATTCTGTTGGTAAATATATTTCAATGATACCTTATGGCACTTCTGCGGAAAATTTGGCATATTTAGGTCTAGGCGATAATTTGTCGATAGGAGGACTTGATTCTTCTACCTATAGTGGTTATGATAGAAATGTGGATGTAATGTTTATATTGCAATTAACAGACAAAAATATTACAAGTAGTAGCAATTTAAATAGTAGATATGAAGATGGAACGTTAATTTATCATGACGGGAACGAGGAAAAAGTATCTAAATTTATTAATAATGGAAATTTGTTTAAATCATTAATTGAATATTTTAGTAAGCAATCGCAAATATCGCTTGCAGAAAAATATCAAACATTATATGAAAAATGGCTAAGAAAAGTATGCAATTTGACTGAAGATACTTTATTGACGGGGTATGATATCGACGACCAAGGATTTATTGTTACTCATTCTGTGTAAAATAAATTTACTGTTTTTTAATAAAATACATGTAAAAATAAACAGGCATAGTGGATATGTCTGTTTATTTTAATTTATTAACTTCATTTTTCTCAAATACTCCAAAAATGAGGTGCAGCCGTCTAGGATGTCGTTGTAGGTTGTTTCGAAGTCGCGGGTGTACCAAGGGTCTGCTACATCGCGTGGATTGGAGGTAAAATCACATAGTTTGAAAACTTTAATTTTATCTACACCATTTAATCGCATTATATCGTGATAGTTTTCACTATCCATAACAAGAATAAAATCGCTACTTGCAAGCTCTTGATTGCTTATTCTTTTTGCTGTATGTCTACCTTTAATATTGTGTTTTGATAGAGTTTGTTGCGCTAAATAGTAAATTGGGTTTCCTATCTCGTAATTAGAGGTAGCGGAAGAAGTTATGTCAAATTTATCCGACAAACCTTGTTTTTCAAGCATATTTTTAAAAATAAGTTCTGCCATTGGCGAACGGCAGATATTCCCAAGGCATACAAATGTGACTTTAAGCATACAAATTCCTAATTATATTATTTACAAAAATAGTATACCATTATAAAAAGAAAAAATCAATAATATCAAATCTAATTTTAAAGTGTATATAATTGAATTTTTAATCAATTTGTGATAAAATTTTAGTATAAATTAAGAGGTGCGATGTGATAGATATAAAAAATTGGATAGAAATATTTGTAAATAGGTTGGAAGAAACATTCAAAAAACGTATTTGGTTTGTGGGGTTGCAAAGGCAGTTATGCAAGAAATGAAGCAAATGGAAATAGCGATATAGATATTGTTGTGATTTTTGATAAAGTTGATATACAAGATTTGATAAAATATAGGGAAATGTTGAATAATTTACCCAACAGAGATTTAATATGCGGTTTTATAT
>CATLBU010000102.1 GCA_949879835.1 uncultured Bacilli bacterium | reverse complement strand
GAATCTGAAGCAAAGATTGTTGCGAATTGTGTTACAACTACAATTACTCCAAAATAATTGTGAGATATTTGAGAAATTATAAAGAGTGGTTATCTAACCACTCTTTATGAGACATATTTTCAAAAATTTTAACAACAATATGCAATTTATCTCTTAAATAATTATGAATAAAGAAAGATAATAATTAGATTATTAAGAGAGATTATTCCTAAATAATCTCTCAAAATATTCTTCAAAGCTTTACTTCGTAAAGTAATTTGAATACCTTGTGATGCATTTGAGAATAAAATTAGGAGAAAATTAAGATGGATGTAAAAACTTTTAATAGAATTTATAGAGGAGAAACATTAGTTGTACCACTTTTAGTAAATCCCAATAATGAAGATAATTTGATTACAACAACCATAATTAAATCAAGAACACAGCATTGTGAACAAGGAAGATGTATTATTCTTGAAGATGGAACAGAATTCATTCAATCAGAATTTATGGGTTTAGTAGAAAATACAAATGTTATAGATAGAAAAAAGAAATATCTTTGTAGAAGCTATGATCAAGCTATCAGTGTTTTACAAAATGCTTATGGAATTGAAGTGGATATAATTGAAGAACCAGTTTCTAAAACTGCTTCTTATTTAGGAATGAAGAAAAAATATATAAGAAAAAATAGAAAAAGCACCTATTAGGTGCTTTTCTCTTATATATGATGAATCATTTTTTTCAAGTTCCTTATAAAACATTTCCATTTGTTTTGGCTTACTGCAGATACAGAAGAATAGGAAATACAATCTTTTTGAATCATTTTCTGAGAATATAAATAGTCTAAAATATCTTTATCATAAATGATAACAGATTCTTCATCTGCCAAATTTTCAACTATTTCCATCAGTTCATATAATATAATTTCTTTTCCATAAGGAAGTATTATTTTTTTATCCATAACATAAGAATTAGAATAAGTTAAGCTTCAACTGATTTATATGCCTCCAATATGAAATTACAATATTTCCCATTTTTGTTCTCAAAAATCTTCTTTAGATTATGTCCACCAATTTTGAAATCGTTTAAAACATAATCTGTGATAGTAAATTCGGAATACCCTTCATAATCAATATCTACAGAATAATCTCCTCCATAAAGAGTAGCAATTAAAGAATTCTGTACCTCTTTAATTGTTTTTTCTCCTCTTGAAAACCATATCATAATGTTACAATTTGGAATACTATGAATTTCTCCTCCCATGATTGTATTTTTATCTTGATATTCTCCTATTTCTATATTCTTCTGTATAAATTCACTAATATCAAAAATTAGATTAATACAGTTTTTTTTGCTTCCTTTTTTAGGATATAAGATTGGAAAACCTTCA
>CATLBU010000101.1 GCA_949879835.1 uncultured Bacilli bacterium | reverse complement strand
TAGAGGAATTCTTACTCAATCAGTCTAAGAAAAATGAGTAATGAAAAGATACGTATAAACGCGTATCTTTTTTATTGTGCTAAATTACCAAGTTATCTTTTTATTTTTCCCTTTTTTAAACTAATGAGACGCAGTTAATTTTATGCCAAGGATACTAATTACAATAAAGATCCAAGTGACAGGTGAAAAATTATTGTTGAAATAGGACTATTCCAACAATAATTGAATCTCCTGTCCAGATTGGATATGCAATACTCAACTGTAAGTCTTTAGTTGCTAGAATTAAACCGCCAAAGGAAAGAATCATTTATAAGAGTTCTTGATAAGCATGAAACTCTTCTCCATACATTACGCGATTTTCATAAATAGATGGTAATTCATTATTAATTTGATCAAATAATAATGTATGAAATATGTACATTTAGCTGACAAAGCGTTACCTTTTGACTTAATAAAAGAAATTAATTTTTGGGCAAAGCAAAATCCCTTCAGAGGGGATTTACTTTGATTATTATTTTTTTGAATATAGAATGTAAATAGAAATTGTGATGAGGAAAGGATGAGAAATAGGATTATCGTAAATTATCTTGTTTTACCTGAGTAATACTTTTTATTGTTCTAAAGATATGTTTTAGGACAATGTATAAATGGTACAAAGTGAATAATTCGAGAGGAAATTGAAAAGAGATAAATAAAATGATGAAATCTAAAAGAATTCTTATAGCTACACTTGCTACAACTTCAATAGCAGCTTTACTTGCCTTAAATCCAATTACTATTAATGCTGCAACTAAATCGGTAAATACTACCCAAATTCAAAAGAATGATAAACAATGTGTGATTAAAAATGCTCCTGAACTTAGTAAATGGGGCTATATCGTAAATGTTAATTCTTCTGAACAGCCTGTCTTTGTTGGTAAAGACAGCTATGAAAAAATGCTAAATAATCAATTTTTCAAGGGTTCAAAAGTTGCTAATCCTAAAAAAATTAAAAATGTCAGATTTAAAATTGTTAAAACTATGACATTTAAGAACGCAAATGGCGGTACACCACAATATTTAATTACATCTAAGAATCATAAATACAATGCTTGGACTACAGATGGCGAATTACGATATTACGCCATCAACAGAAAGGCTCTTAAAGCAGTCGTTAAACCATTAAAAAGAATCCATAAAAGAAATTATGAAGGATTGCATAATCGAAAGGCTAAAAACAAGCATGATTTTAACTTAGCAGTAAGGGCAGCTAAAAAGTTAAAAGGAAATCAGCGTAAGTTCATTTTGGCATCATTGAATCAAATGAAAAAAGATAGCAGCACTGAAAATGACATAGGCAATATATTGGCATGGAGTGTTGGTGGATCCTGGAAGCTGAACGGATA
>CATLBU010000100.1 GCA_949879835.1 uncultured Bacilli bacterium | reverse complement strand
GCCTCTTTTGTTACAGCACAAGTATTTATAACAAAGACATCGGCAAACTCCAATTTATCTGTCGCATCAAATCCTAAAGAATTTAATTTGTTTATAAGAGCATCACTCTCATATTTATTTACCTTACAGCCAAGTGTAACTACTGATATTTTCATAAATCTTATTTTATCAAATTTATAATAAATAATCAAGTTTTTTGTTTCTTTTTAATCATATTAAATATTGACAAAGACGCAAATATTTTTTATAATTATATTATGAAAAATAATGAAATATTTAATCCACAAACTTGTTCTCTTATAAAAAAATTAAGTACAGTTTATAAAAATGGTTATGTTGCCTCACGCGGAAGAGAAAGTTACAGATATTATGTCGATGATGATGGTAACTTAGCAGTTGGCGATATGGCTAATTGTTTTGAACACGCCTGCTTTAATTTAAAAAATGAACATTTTGTAAGTCTTGATTTAAACCCTTATGAAACTGCACAAGGCTTTGGAAAATATGGTGGAGTTTTTAATGATAGAAATATGGTTGATGATGATGATATAAGAGACGCTCTATTTTCAATAGTTAAAAGAGTTGGACTTGAATATAAACTCTGCTCACCAAATACTTTTACAAAATCAAATGAATGGAAAGTTGCTTTTTATTTAGCAAATGACCCCTCCGCAAGACTTGGTTATGATTTTCATTTTCTACTTCAAGAGAAAAATGGTTCTTGGTCTGGGAAATATGGCTGGTACTCTAATCGAGTGGATACATTCGATAATGCTCCAACTGCTTTCATACCGGATAGTGGACTAAAATATATTTTACGAGATATGTATTTGATTTCAAATCCTTACGCAGAAACTGAAAAAGAATAAAACATCTATCATTGAATAGATGTTTTTTATTTACAAAATATATTTTTAGTGCTAAAATTTATATGTTTATAGGAGAAAAATATGAAAAAGAAAATATTAAAATATTCAAGTTTGTTTATTTTATCTTTCATTATTCTGTTTTCAGGACTATTAACAATAAGTTGCACAAAGAATAATGAGCTTTGGAAATCTACTTTTACCCTTCCAAATGAAGAAAAAGTTATGGAAAGACTAAATGAAATTTATGGTTCAAGAGAAAAAATGTACATACAAGGCGATATGATTCAACGTATGAAATGCCCTGAAAATCAAGAAAAAATTACTTTTAATATGACTTATGAAGTTTCTGATTATCAAAAAATAATGCTTGAAGATGCAGTCCGTGAATTTAATGAAGTCTTTAACATTGTTAATCCAAACTATACTTTTAAAATCAATTACTCACCATCTCAAGAGGATTTTAATCAGCATTATTCTATACGTATGAACGTATCAGACAATCTTGGAGATAATTCATCAAGAC
>CATLBU010000099.1 GCA_949879835.1 uncultured Bacilli bacterium | reverse complement strand
AAGCATCAACCGTAATAGTTATAGGTTTTACTTCATTATTGAAATCGTATCCTTTTCCATATACAATATCATCCATTTCAACCCAACCAGAAATTTGATTAACTTTACCAACATTTGATTTTAAATTAGTAACTCTAATTCTTCCATTCTGAATATCACCACCCCATATATAAAAACTACCATTTCTTCTATAAGAAACAGATCTAGTATTAGGATCTTTATATAAGGGAACATTGTTAAATTGTACTTGATCACCTTTATTAAATCTTCCTTTTCCAAGTTTAATAGAAGTTATTTTTCCTGTAACTTCTTTTACCTCTTCATTAAGGACATAACTTACAGATACTTTATCTCCAACTTTACAAGTCACTTGTTACACAGATTCATCATCATGAATAAAATTAGAAACCATAGAAACATTAGACTTAACTTCTGTCTTTATCAATCTAGCCATTGATAATTACCTCCTTTTATTTAAATTATATTGATGTGAAAAACAAAACTATTGTGTATTAATTGTTGTTTTTACTGTAGCAACTTGAGTTGTTTGTTCTGTTGAATTATCTGTTGATACAGATTTAGGAGAAATAAAATGCACTATAATTTTAAGATAATAAGTAAACATATTTTTCAATGCTGACATTTTTCCAGTTATAATATCTACACATACTTTGATATAATTGGTAACACGTTTAACAAAATTACTATTACCACCATTATCATGATTCTTTCCATCTTCAAATTTAGGAGTATTAGAATTATTTGTAGTTGCTACAGGAGTATTTTTGTTTACTGTAGTTAATTGAGTATTTTCATCTTCTCTAATATAATATCTATAAAAAGCTATAGATTCACTTGTAGAAGAAATCGTATTTGATAAATTTTGTATTATATTATTAGAATCAGATACTACTTTTAAATCAGATTTTAATTTATTCATCTTAGAAGGAAATTCTTTAGTCAAAAAAGTATACATTTTCTTTAACATATCATTTGTACACTTTACACCATTTTTTCTACTAGATATGGGAAGAGCTATAATATTTTCTTTTAAAGATTTATTTGGATCTTTTAGTAAATTACCATAATATTTCTTCTCAAATCTTTCAATCGTATCTAAATCATCTTTCATCTGATCATAATTAAAAGGAACAATAGCAAATACAGAAGTAGAAGGAAATAATATAACAATAACATTAGCAGACAGTCCATCATTTAAATTAACAAAAACAGATGCAGAAACAGGAGAATTATTACCAAATACAAAATTTGTAATATATAATGTAGATAATGGAGAAGTGCCAGCAAGAAACAGTAAAGGAGAGCTAATCGGAACAAAAGAAATAATAGATGGAAAAGAATATAACATCGTTACAACAAATGAAAATGGAGAAATAAC
>CATLBU010000098.1 GCA_949879835.1 uncultured Bacilli bacterium | reverse complement strand
TGCCTTCCTAGGAGCTAAATCTATTATGCGCTAGCAAAATTACCCAAAACAATTACCAAAATAAAAAATAAAGCATTCTTTGAATTTTCAAGAATGCTTTATTTTATAAGGATTTATTCAAATCGATCTACTTTAAAAAGTGAATCTTCTGATAAAAAACTATAAAAAATTACCCAAAAGTGTAATAATCTTTTTTCAGCTGGAATTTTGCTGATCATTTCTTCAGCTATTTTTGATGCATCATGGCGTGTAAAATTATTATTTTTTACATTTCTAATTTTTAAATATAAATTATCATAATATTCATAATATTCTTTGCATTCTTTGCATTCTTTATATTCATTATATTTTTTGATGATATCATCTTTTGTTATTCCTTTTTTATTGCAAAAGCATTTATCAATGCAATATCTCTCAAAAGCATAATATTTTTTATTTATATTACTAATTTCTTGTAAAACTTGTTCATCATATTTACCCACATCTGTTAAATTACTATGCAAAACAGAATATAATTCATGCTGCATATCTACAGATAACCCTGAATTTACAATATAATTAACCATACTTACTCTATGAAATATGCCCGGAGAACAATAAATTGCATGTAAACCTTCATCTGAAATAGAACTTATCACATATCTTGTAAGATCTAAATAGGTATTAAATTTTTGGATCTCGGTAAGATGCGATTCTTTTTTTCTTTCTGCTAATTCTTCTACCCTTTTAAATAGTAATTCAGTTTCTACGTTAAAAAGATATAATGAGAATAGCCGTTCAAATGTATCTTGCGCCAAAGCTTTGTAGTTCTTATCCTCACATGATATTTTATATAAGGTATAGATGCAGAAAGTATAATAACGTATCAATTTTTCTGTAACATCTGCACTTACTTCTTCTTTTTGCTTATTATTTAAATATTTCATTTCTTCATTCCTAAAAAAATCAATTAATTTGCCACTGTTTGAGCGGTAATATAAAAGCATAACAAATCTGTAAAAAGTTTCTGCTGTTTCACTTTCAATATCAGGAGGCACTTTCATCGAAACCTTCGACCATAGCGTCTGATTGAATAATAATGGAGAAAATGATTTAAAAAAATCAATTTCACTATGTATACCCAATAAAATAGTGCGCATATATTTAGGGAACGATATAACAGCTCCTTTTTCCTCTTCATCCGAGAAATCTTTTGTTTCTTTATTATTATGAAGAAAATTTTCTACAATTCTTTCAACCTTTATCTCAATCTTAGAAACCTTGTTGTCACCAAGCCATGCATTAAATCCGGTATTCCTTGAATCTCTTACTAAAAAGTCATAGCAATCTTGAAGTTGTTCTCTATTAAAAGAATTGCATTTTTCTTTATTTTCATATGCAATAACTGACTTGTTAATCA
>CATLBU010000097.1 GCA_949879835.1 uncultured Bacilli bacterium | reverse complement strand
CTCTTATATCCGTTGTTCGAAGTGCTTGTAAGTCATCCAGTGGACTTAAAATTTGGTATAGTATATCAAAAGCTTCATATTTATTTTTCCTTTCTAAAGATATATCTTCACTTCTTTTTATAGCATTTAGCACTATAAGGTATCGCTGTATATAATCATCAACTTCTTTATTTATATTAGTAATTTGGTGCCAGTCAATAACATTCAGTCCTCTTGAATCATGATAAGATAATTCATTTTCCTCCAATCTTTCTTCGCCTGTATAAATAAAAATCGGTTTATTAAATTGCTCTTGTAACAATGATTTTGCCCAATTAAGAATTAATTTTACATTGTAATCATTCAATCCATATCCAATAAAAACAACCGTATTTGTTGAAAATATAGATTTTAGCAATGTTTCTATCAGTTTAAAGTTATTACTATAATTAAGATAATCTTCTTCTTTAAACACTATGTTTTTATGTTTAATATCACCATGTATTTTCAATATATATTTACTGCCATTGATTGTTGCAACTTCTTTGTCATGTACAATACTAATAAAATTTTGACATTCTTGCATAGCAGCAGTTTCCAAAAGCTCATCAAAATTTGTTGTAATAAATGATACAGGATTTAGAACAAATAATTTTTTATGTATATCATTTGGGAGTAGATTATTAGGTATACATTCTTCCATAAATTGATTATATTTATCTTTGTTTAAATGAATGTATAGCATTTGAGCTAACTTAAGATTTTCATCAGAAGAATATGTTTCTTGTATAGGCTTCCCAATTTGAGTACATATTTTATCTATTATATTTTTCCAAGATGGTGCACCTGATATGCAAGATACTCCTGCTCCTACAAAAAATGTTAAAGAATGATTTTTAGAAGCATTTATGATTCGCTCAAAGTCCTTTTCATACATATTATTTTTTTCCAATATTAAAATATAGTTAAGATTATAATATTTTACAGCAAAATTTTAATTAAGAATTTATATTTTGTAAAGTAAAAATTATTCTGTTTTAAAACATAGCAGGGAACAGTTGTAGACAGTAATTTATCAGCCAGCAATGTTAAACATGAAGATAACATCAGCACAGCTAATAAGATTGAACAGAATAATGATATTAAAGAAGCTAAAAAAGTTGAAGATACAAGCACAACAATAAATAACAGCACTAATATTTCAACTGGTACACAATATAAAGGTGTAGCACAGGCAGCAATGGGTAAAACAGAAGATTTTGAAAAAATGATACAAGCTAAGGAAATATTCGTAGCAAAGATAGAAGATGAAATTGTTGGATATATAACTATTAATATAAAAGAAAAGAATAATCCTAGTATGAGATATAGAAAACAATTACAAATTGAAGCAATATGTGTAGATGAAGAAAATAGAGGAAAAGGAATAGGAACAGAATTAC
>CATLBU010000096.1 GCA_949879835.1 uncultured Bacilli bacterium | reverse complement strand
GTCACGGTGGAATAATATATGATATGTTAAAAGATTTCAAAGAACCATTACTATTTGATGCAATGATTAGAGATTTTGATGATAGATATTTCAAATACGGTGATGAAGTAATGACTTACTCTCCAGATGAACAAAAAACTCCATATATTGACAAAAATGGTAGAGAATATTTTGAATATGCTCAAACTGAAAATCAATTTAAGTTTTTCAAAGATGAAAATGGAGAATATATTTATACAAGTGATAGTAACTACATTAAGAATATGTCAGATGAGGATATAACAGTTGTATGCAGTAATGGAAATTATGTATTAAAGCCAAATCAAATTTTAATTACTGATTATAACGAGTGTATCAATAATACTAGAATGACTTTTGGAGAGAAAATAGATGATAAGATAGAAATTGACACATTAAGCACAAAAGAGTATATTCCTACTAGAAAACAGGAAATTATACTAAATAATATTATAAAAACAATGGAATCATTTAACTACAATGTTAATCTTATATATGAAAATGGAATGATTAGTGGTATGGAAATTGAAACTTGGACCAATGGTGGAGTGGATATGATACATACCTTTTATTTTTGTGATGATTATCAAGAATTGTATGAAAAAGATAATGTAAAAAAGCAATTAAAAGAAATAGCAGATAGTTTTTCAATAGATGATGAGATTGATATGTATAGACAAGATGCAAAATATAAAAGCAATTTTTCAATTCGAGAATCATTAGAAGATTTTGAGGAATACCAAAATAGATTAAAGAATCTATCGAAGAATTTTTTAACTAAATATCACGAAATTGTCTATCAAAAATTTATGAAAAATGAAATGGAAAAGGAGATGATGTAACTATGAAATTGATGACAAAAGAACTAGAAAAAGAATTTGAAAAATATCCTATAGGCAGTCAAGATGGATTAGGGGGAAATGCAAAGGTTATTGTAAAATATTTTAATCCAATAGGAACAGGTACTTGGTTAATTACAGAAGGAGAAAAATTAGAAAATGGAGATTATGAAATGTTTGGATATTGTCATTTAGGAGATGATGATATGGCAGAACTGGGGTATGTAATGTTATCAGAATTGGAAGAATTACAATTACCATTAAAAATAGAAAGAGATTTATATATGCCAAAAGATTGTAATCTTATTCAAGCAATGAAAATAACAGGAATTACACCACCATCTTATATGATGAAAAAGTATCAAGAACAAATTTATGAAAGGGTATGTAAGAAGTATGTTCCTATGAGTTCAAATCAAATACTTTTAAATGATGAAGATAAAATTATTATTGCGCTTATAAAAGATGAAAGCATAAGTAAAATAAAATCTAATGAAATAACATTAGAAAATTATAAAGAATATGCAGAAGAATTTGATTCTTTTAGTACATATAAAGAGTTATTCA
>CATLBU010000095.1 GCA_949879835.1 uncultured Bacilli bacterium | reverse complement strand
AGGTGGTATATGTTCGGATTAAACAGGGGATGAAGGGATAAGTTTTTAACTGGTGAGGTAGAGAGTATGGTTTATATTACGGGTGATACCCATGGGGGTTGGATGGAAAGGCTAAGGATGGAGTCTTAACTGTTATTTCTTCAAAAGAAATTAATATTTTAGACTTTTATTTTTATACTTTTATTGACTCATCGTGAGTCTTAGAAAGGAAGTGTATACTTTGAGATTGTTTAATGGTAACAGTATCGTAAATCAGATTGTATTTGGAAAAATTCTTGTTTATAAAAAGAATAATTTTCAGATAAGAAAACTGTATGTAGAAAATATTGAAAAAGAAATACTTCGATTAGAGAAAGTAATCAATGAAGTTAAAGAAGAATTAGAAGAATCTTATCAATATGCTTTAAAAAATGCAACAGAAGCAGATGCTCTTATTTTTAAAGTACAATCTACATTATTAGATGATGAAGATTACATTGAGGAAATTGAAAATTTAATTCGTTCTGAAAGAGTAAATGGGGAGTATGCTGTTCAAAAAGTAACAGACAATCTCATGGAAGAATTTTCACAGATTCCTGATAGTTACATGAGAGAAAGATGTGTAGACATCAAAGAAAATTCTAAAAAAATAATTCATATTTTAAATAACCAAGATAATAATAAAATTAAAATAACAGAACCTGTTATTTTATTAGCTGAAGATATATTAGCAACAGATGTGATTCATTTTGATAAGAAGTTTGTATTAGGGATTATCTTACAAAAAGGAACAAGTACATCTCATGCTTCTATTTTAGTTAAAAATAAAAATATTCCTTACATTATCAATGCAAATATTCCACTTACTGAAGATTTAAATGATAAACATCTTATTATTGATGGAAATAGAATTTACCTAGAACCAGATGAAATTTTAACAAAAAAAATTCTGAAAAAACAAGAAGATGAAATTAAAAATATTAGTATGTTACAAGAATATATAGGCAAACCTGATATAACTCTAGATAATAAAAAAGTCAATCTTTTTTGTAATATAGGACATTCTAATGATGTAAGTGAAGTTCTAAAAAATGATGCAAATGGAATAGGTTTATTTAGAAGTGAGTTTATTTATATAGAACGAGATGATTATCCATCTGAAGACGAACAATTTTTGATTTACAAATCTATTGCTCAAAAAATGGGTGATAAAAAATTTATTATTAGAACTATAGATATTGGTTCTGATAAGGAAGCAGATTATTTTAATTTAAAAAAAGAAGATAATCCTGCATTAGGTTATCGAGCAATTCGTATTTGTTTAGATAGAATTGATTTATTTAAAACTCAATTAAGAGCTATTTATAGAGCTTCTGCTTTTGGTAATATATCAATTATGTTTCCTATGGTAATATCTGAAGAAGAAATTATAGAAATAAAGAAAATTATTGAAG
>CATLBU010000094.1 GCA_949879835.1 uncultured Bacilli bacterium | reverse complement strand
TCCGCCAAAATCAATTACAGCATACTCATCACGATTTTCAATTAATATGCTGTCCCCGTGACCACAGTTAATAATGTGAATATTACAACCTATATTTTTCCCAGGTGTAGGCTTTTTATTTTTTATTATTTCAGCACTTTTTGACGAAAAATAATATCTTTTCTTCCAACTCTTATATACATTGTCAGACTCTTTATAATAGTGAGTAAATGGGATGTAGTATGTAATATTTTTATTGTCAACTTCAAAAATTCTATTGTCTACCCCTCTAAAGATATTAAGTTTATCTGGTTCAACATACTTTTTTATTACAGAGGTTCTATTAGTTATTTCCATATTCCCCCCTTATTGAAATATGCAAGCCTGCGTTCTTCGGCTTCTATCTTTTCCTCAAGAGAGTTTTCGATGTGTTTAGTTGTAAAGTAGTATTTAATCTTTCCAAATTCATCTTTAACCATTACAATGCTGTCACCCTCGCGAGCGAGTATTGGTGGCAAGTCTTTAAGATATACTTTAATTTCATCATTTAAAGCCTCTTCATTATAATTTACCGCTCTATAGAATTTTCCAATGTTATCCTCTTCAAGTTCGTCTAAATAAAATTCACCTAAGATTTCACTTTCATCATAATCAGGCTTCTCTTCCGCCACCTTTTTGCCAACTTTTTCAAGTTCTGACCTTTGCTCGTAAAAATATTTTAATATGTCTTTTGTACGAGCAGTAACTTCTTCAGTTGTTGAATTTTTAGTGACTTTTGGAAATTTATCAAGAGAGATTGCTGAATAATGACTTCCAACATCTTCAGTAGCAAATTCATCAAGTACATACTTCTGAGATTTACCTATTCTTAAATCAAAATAAATATCACCATAGTTTATATTTTTTTCAAATTTAGTAATTGGGAGATACTCTAACTTTTCAAGATTGTCTACAGGAGAAATACAAACTCCTTTTTTGTAAAATTCATTTGCAAATACCCTTGTTACACTAAAATCCTTAACCTTAATATCACCAAACTCCTCTATTGCTTTTTTTAATGGAAGCAATTTTTGAGCATTCACAAGAAAAATACCGTTTTCATTTTCTTCTAAGTTTACAAGGTCATAAATTGAAAATCCACTTTGATGTCTGCCTACTTTAACATTTTTTGAACTTCCATTTTGTATAATATAATAATAGCTATCATCAATATTAGAAATTATATATAACTGATCAAGATTGAACTGCTTTTTTTCTGATTTCTTATAAAGTCTATAAACCTTATTTTGATTTGCGTCAAAATCATAATATACAGTATCGCCAAGTTCTATTCTGTCTAAAAATTGACTAGTCTTAACAACATCATAATATTCTTCTTCAATATAAAATAATTTAACAAAATTTTTATCAATATAATCAACTCTAGAAAGTATGTATTTATCTATTTTATCCATTGCT
>CATLBU010000093.1 GCA_949879835.1 uncultured Bacilli bacterium | reverse complement strand
CTAATTCCGATTCTAAGCCATTCATTTATCATTTCTTTGCCATCGTTTAAAAATTTCCTATGAGTAGGTTGGTAATAGGTATCCATTTGATCACTATTTTTTAAAAATTGAGCATGTTGTTGCATAAATATTTCTATTTTTTGAAATTCTTCTTTTGAAATCTTTATTTTGATTTCAGTTTCTATATCATTCTTTTTGATATCACCATAAATTAAATAACTAGTACTACAATCGAGTAATTCACTTAATTTGACTAGAGTTTCTAAACTGGGTTCTGTTCTATTAGATTCCCAACTAGATATTGTTTTATCTGTTACAAAAATTTTGCTGGCTAAATCATTTTGAGTCCATTTTTTTCTTTTTCTTAAATGTGCTATTCGGTTTCCTAAATTCATATAATCACCAAATTCATTATATCATGGTATAGAAAAATTTATTCTCTACATTTTGTAGAATAACCATATTTGCTTTTTTCGGATTATAATATTTTATTAATCGATTACAAAATTATTGTATACAGAACAGATGATTGATATAATAATTTTGGATACATTTGAAATCTATCAGATGCTTTCCCTTTCTATTTATCAAAAGATAAAAGAAGGGTGGTGATATTTATGACAAAAAGAGAATCTTCTCAATTTCTTATAATATTGCTCCTATTTTTAGTTGTAATTATTTTACTCCTAAAATAACAAAAGCATCTGATTTCAACATTCGTTGATTTCAGATGCACTCCATTAAAGGGATTACATCTGATTCCAGCAATCAAATGTATCCTTTTTTATTTTATGCAAGTTTCCTTGACATATCCATCTGGTGTCCCCTTAGGGATTCGAACCCTAGACCCACTGATTAAGAGTCAGTTGCTCTACCAACTGAGCTAAGGAGACATCTCTTACATAATAATTTTATCATATTCAAAATTAGATTGCAATAACGATTTTTACAATCTCTATGAAATGTGTTAGAGTTTAATAGGGAATGCAATTTTTATGGGAATAATGAGCATATGAAGAGAATATAATTAAAGAACTCTTTTTTTATATGAATGTATTGTTTAAGTTTTGCTAAGTTTTAACAGTTGCATTGATTAAAGTTATTTTTAGTAGTATAATAATATTACATAAAAAGACGGAGTGATTTTTAATGGAAAATATGTTTCACCATTTGATGTAATCTCAGCAATGTTATCAAAAGCAATAATAATATCAGAAGAGGTTATTAAATTAGACAATTATAATAATTGAAACAAAAAGTCATATTTAAGGAAACAAACTGAAATTGATTCATATTCTATTAATGGTTTAAAGCTGGTTCATAGTGTCATGACATTTTTAGCAATTGCAAAATTTGTAGAATTTAGGAGTGGTGCTGAAGGAGTTTTTGAGGTTCTTTGTCAAATGGAGTTAGTGAATAAAAATTTGATAGAAATGAAAAAATGAAGTATAT
>CATLBU010000092.1 GCA_949879835.1 uncultured Bacilli bacterium | reverse complement strand
ATTTCATGAAATGGGATTTGAAATCCATTTTTATGATAGAGTAGATGAAATTTATGAGTTATATGAAAAAGGTGATATTGTTTTAGATGGTATTGACCAAGTAGATTATTGTTTAAATAAATTTGGATTAAAATTTCCACAAATTGAATATCCGAAATGTTTAGAAAAATATTTGGGGAGAAAGATTTGGAAAGATACAATTAACAATATTAACACACATCCTGAACTTTGGGGTAACTTTGTTAAACCAATTAAAGAAAAAAGATTTATTGGTAAAGTAATAAATGAATCTAAAGATTTAATTGGTTGTGGTTCTTGTTATGAGAATTATGAAGTTTATGTCTCTGAACCTGTTGACTTTGTTTATGAAGTTAGGGGAACTGTTTATTATGATCAATTAGTGGATTTAAGACCTTATCATGGTGATTGGGAACATATAAATAAGTTAGATAGTAATATAATAAAACAAGCAATGGAAGATTGGAAAACTTGGAAAGATAGACCTAATTCTTGTACTTTGGATTGGGGAGTTATAAAGAAACCTCATAAAATCATAGTAAATAAACATAATGATAAAGGTGAACTAATAAAAATAAATGAGTATCTTGAAGATGGATATGATACTATTTTTATAGAAGCAAATGCAGGATGTTGTTATGGACCATATAGTACAAATGCAATTAATTATGCAAAAATGATTAGTGCTGCAATAAGCAAAGTAAGTGGAACAAAAGATGAATGTTATTTTGGACCAATAATAAAACCTTAAATAAGAACTATGACAATTCATAGTTCTTTTTTTAAGATTTCTTTTTAGGCTATAAAAATAATAAAATTGTATAAAATGATTATATCAAAGACAAAAAGGAGTGTGAATTATGATTCTTCATATTTATTTAAATGGATTTAATATTGATAAAATGAAAATGACTTATGGAATTGAAGATGTTTTAAATCAAATATCAAAAAAAAGAGAAGAGATTTATACAACAGAAATTCATGTCATTGAAAAAGCTTCAGATTTTGGTTATGATATTGAATTCCATTATAATAATGATACAGTTTTATTGTCTAAAGCTGAAATAATAGAGCCTTACTACTCAAATATCATTGATAAGTTGATGGAATTTGTAACAGATAAAAAATGTGAGAATATTGCATTTGTTATTTTTAACCATGCAAAAGATGCAAAAACTGAATTTTTTCAAATTTTAGAAGATATAGAGAAAGAAAATGATGAAATTTCTAAAATTCAAAATTTATTTCAATATATTAGATTTCGTGGAAAACAAATTTGGGAAAATCATTTATATCTTTTATGTTTCTATATTATTTCTATAATTAGAACATTTTTTGGAAATAATAATTCTGAAAGAGTTTTGTTAGGAATGTCATTTATACTTATTTTTGGTTTTTTTGAATTTGCAGAATATTCAATAAATATGAAAAATGG
>CATLBU010000091.1 GCA_949879835.1 uncultured Bacilli bacterium | reverse complement strand
GCGTAAATGGAATATTTTATTATTTCTCTGAATATCAGATGATAAAAATACCACTCAAAAATAAATTTGAGTGGTAAAAGTGGTAATTTCATAGAGCATAAATGAGTATCACAGCTTATTAGAAAGAGCCTGTCTATTTATGATTCTTTTTTAATCTGCGGTCAATCAGGATTATGTTTGAATCTAATATTTAAAATTTCTCTCATTTTGTTTATTTGTTCTTGTGTTGCTTTACCTAATTCTTTTTTTGGAATTTTCAATTTGCGCATCTTATTCTTAATGATTTTAATTAATGTTTTTTCCCATTTGGGTCCAATGCCAGTATCAGGAATTTCTATTATAATATGATTACTCACTTGGGAAACTTTTTCACCTTTATGCCCGTAAGCGATTCTTAGACCTCTTGATTGAAAAATAGCATCAATAATAGAATAATGATTTTTCAAAGAAAATATAATGCTAAAATTATAATCTATAGGTTTATAGAATCTTACATTTAATATCCATCTATCGGTGTTAAATAATGATGAGAATGTTCCACCCCACTGAACTTCAACATCTCCCATGGATATATTGGAATGCAATTTAATGATTTCTTTAATATAATTATCTTCTTCAGAACTGATTACTATAGAAGGTATTAATCGCCCATCTGCGTAATCTCGATTAGCAAATAAACCCTCTTCATTTATGTTATATATTGGCGCTGATATTTTTTTAATTATCATAATGAATATCTTTAATTAATAAACTTTCGGCTTTCGATATGTTGTTCTCTCCATCTTGAATAATTACTCTATATTTCTCAATGCGTTTGTTTTTCAATATTTCTGGTATTTGAAAAATAATCCAACCATATTTCATATCTTTAGGTTCTAACTGAATACTGTTATCAAATGTGTCTATTTGAGAATGATATTTTTTATGAAACAAGTTTTTATCATGTGATAGTTTTATGGTTCTTGTAATACCATTCTTTAAATAATCTATTTCCAATTTTGGGATAACTGTATTTCTATATGAAGATTTATTTATTATCATGATACAAAACAAAACATTTATGCTTTTTGAGGAATTATACGACATTCTATAGCAATTATCGAGATAGACTGAAAAGTTCGGTTTTTTAGAAATAAAATCTTCTTTGTCCATCTTATGCTTTTGATATGAAATTTTTATTTGTCTTATTGCGATTACAAGCGTAACAACACTTATAATTATGCCTATTATTACACTGTTTTCTTTAATTAAATCTGTCATAAATTTAACGATTATTATTGCCATTACAATTATCTATTTAAATATGTGTTCCATTTCTTTAGCGAAATTCTGGTTACTGTCACTTGGAAAATCGGAAACAGGCTCTTTGTACTTTGACTTGTAGTAGTTCTCGTCAATATCCAGCTGTTTCAGGATTGTATTCTTCCATTTATCCCTGTCTTGTTTGGGCAGTCTTTCACTCATCAGGAA
>CATLBU010000090.1 GCA_949879835.1 uncultured Bacilli bacterium | reverse complement strand
CTTCTCCCATGCCAGTTATTCTATATGAAATGTCATTATAGCCCACATCAAATAGTCGGTGCTGTAAGAAAAAATATCTTTCTGAATCTAATCTATTCCATCCAAGATAAACGAGATCTCCAAATGTTTTATTTATGTCTGCATTTTTAATTAATTTTTTTAATGATTCATCATTTGTTTTTTCTAACTCTTTATTTATGAGATCTACACCTTCCTGTTTTATAACTAATCTAACCTTGTAATCAGTCATTCTAAGCCACCTCCAATTCAATAAATGTTTTAATATGATGTTCTAACCTAGAATCATCTTTATTACTAATAAATAATAAAAAAACTTCCTTTTTATCTGGATTAAATATAGTAACAATAATAGTAGTATCTTTCCTTAAAATATTTATCAACTCATATATTTGCTTGGTAGAATATTTTTCATTTACATTAAAAGTAAGATATTTAATAATGTTAAATGGTTTAGATATTCTTCTAGCAAGAGTATATACATCCCTATTAATTACTGTATCTTTTTCTATTTCTTCAAAATAAATATCATCAAATAACAAATAAAAAGAGCCATTTTGTGTTTTATCTAATAGTAAATTTTGTAAATCTTCAAAGTTGTATATAATATTAGTTTGAATATTAAATCCCTCCTTTATAAAAGAAAAAAGAGTGGGAAATCCCACTCAATTTAATTATTTTTTTTGCTTTTTCTTTTTAAGATGATTACACAAGTAGTAATTCCTACTATAGATAATCCCATTAGACTAAATATTAAAGGATAATTCATTTCATTACCTGTTTGAACAGAAGGCATTAATGAATTGTAGTAGACAAAACTATATACTCCTTCATTTTCTTCTAGTGATTTTCCATCTGCAAAGACACCCTTATCATTAATTTGGATTTCTACCACTTGTTTTGATAGTTTATATCCTAAAGGTGCTTGAATTTCCTTAATATAGTATGTGCCAAATCTAAGATCTGAAAATAATGCTGTTCCCTCGTATTCGTTAGCACCAGCTTGTTTAATTAGTTTAGTACATTCTTTATCCTCATAAATTCCAAATACGAATTTATTTGATTTAATGTGTTCTTTAGTTGTTTTGTCTAATTTTTCAACTCTAACAGAACGAAGAATAGGCATATCCTTCATAGTAACTTTTTGACCATCTCCAGCTACAAATGTGATTTCTTCTGCTATTTGGTAGCCATAAGGAGCAGTAATTTCCTTCATAATATATTCTTTTCCTTCAACTAGATAACGAATAGTATGACTTTCTTCTGTAGAAATCCATTCTTCAACTACTTCACCAGTTTCTTTATCTATTATTTGAATAGTAGCACCAGGTAATTCTTTAGTTCCTGTTTCATCAAATTTAGAAAAATCCATACCAGTAGGAGTATTTGCACAATAAATTGTTACCATATCTCCATTTTCTTTGACATTCACTTCATAGATGTAATCATTTAAA
>CATLBU010000089.1 GCA_949879835.1 uncultured Bacilli bacterium | reverse complement strand
AATTAATAATAAAAAGTTATTAAATGATATAAAAAAATAGAGTTTATATAGGAGAAACTTATGAATGACAGAGCTTTAAGAATTTTAGAATTTGACAAAGTAAAAAATAAACTTAGAAAATATGCTATAACTAGCGGAGGAAAGGAATTAATAGACTCTCTTTCTCCATATAATTCAATTTATGAAGTTGAACATAAATTAGAGGAAACTAATGAAGCTTTAGATATATTAATAAAAAAAGGAGCTCCACCGTTTGAAGGTTTACATGAAACAAAAGAAGAAATTGAAAGAGCTGTAAAAGGAGGAACATTAAACCCATCTCAACTACTTAAAATTGGATCAATGCTTAGATGTTCTAGAAGATTTAAAGAGTATATTTCTAGAAAAGATGAGGAGGTAGGTTACAAGCATCTTGAGGATTTAGCATATATATTAATTCCGATTAAAAATCTTGAAAATGAAATTGAAACAGCTATTATTTCAGATGATGAAATAAGTGATAAGGCAAGTGGAGCTTTATATAATATAAGAAGAAGTTTAAAAGAAAAAAATTCATCTATTAGAGAAAAAATTAATTCTATTGTTAGATCTAATTCTAAATATTTACAGGATTCTATTTATACAATGAGAGGAGATAGATATGTAATTCCTGTTAAATCTGAATATAAAGGTGCAGTTCCAGGCCTTGTGCATGATCAAAGTTCTACAGGAGCAACACTTTTTATTGAACCAATTAGCTTAGTTAATTTAAATAATGAAATTAAAGAATTAATGCTTAAAGAAAAAGCTGAAATAGAAAGAATATTAAGTGATCTTTCCATAAAGGTTCATGATAATGTTGATGTTTTAAGAAGTAATTCTAATATATTAAGAGAATTAGATTTTATATTTGCAAAAGGAAAATATGCTTCTTCATTAAATGCAATAAAACCATGTGTTAGAAATGATAGAAGTTTTGAAATTTTAGGTGGAAAACATCCTTTGATTGATCCAAAAATAGTTGTTCCATCTGATATCTATTTAGGAAAAAAATTTACTACACTTATGATTACAGGACCAAATACTGGTGGTAAAACGGTAACATTAAAAACAGTTGGATTGTTACACTTAATGGCGTTAAGTGGTTTATTAATACCAGCAAAAGATGGTTCAGCAATAGGATTCTTTAAAGAAGTTTTTGCAGATATAGGTGATGAACAAAGTATAGAGCAGTCATTATCAACCTTTTCATCTCATATGACTAATATAGTTAGTATTTTAAATTCTGCTTCTTCCGATTCTTTAATACTTTTTGATGAGCTAGGTTCAGGAACTGATCCAACTGAAGGAGCTGCATTAGCTGTAGCAATTATTGAAAATTTAAATGAACGAGGATGTAGAATTATAGCCACAACACATTATAGTGAATTAAAGGGATATGCTTTAAAAACAGAGGGTGTTGAAAATGCATCTGTTGAGTTTGATATAGAAACATTA
>CATLBU010000088.1 GCA_949879835.1 uncultured Bacilli bacterium | reverse complement strand
GTAAATAATATAAATCAGATTCCTGAAAATAATGGAAAAATTTATACCTTTTTTGAACATACAGGTAATATCACAATAGAAGAAAATATAACAAAAGAAATTACTATCAAATATGTTCGAGATAAAGAATATGGTTCTTATAAGGTGAAACATGAATATTATACAAAAGATAAAGATGGTAATATGAGTCTTGATAAAACTAATACAGAAGAAGCTGTTTTGTTAGAAACAGGAACTGTATTAGATACAAGCACAATAGAACTTAAACCTGAACAATATACATACTCTGAAATTAGTGATAAAACTGTTACAATTGAAACAGATGTAGAAAAAATTATTACTATAAAATATGTAAAAGAAGAAAAATGTGGTTCTTATCAAATCAAACATGAATATTATGTTAAAGATAAAGAGAACAATTTGACTCTTGAAAATACCGTTTCAGAAAATATTGTTTCTAATGTTATTGTTGGTACTATAATAGAGGCAGATAAACTAAATCAGATTCCTGAAAACAATGGAAAAAGTTATACATTTCTTGAACATACAGGTAATATCATAATAGAAGAAAATGTTACAAAAGAAATTACTATCAAATATGTTCGTAATAAAGAATATGGCTCTTATAAGGTGAAACATAATTACTATGTAAAAGATAAAAATGGAAACTTTATTCTTGAAGAAACTGTTTTAGAAGATTCTGTTTTAGTTGAACCAAATGTAAGTATTGGTTTAAAGGATGCTGATATTATCATTTTTCAGAAATTAAGAGATGGATATAAATTTAAAGATTCTTCTGAAAGAATGACAATTCAAGCAAATAAAGAAATCGAATTTGTTATTAATTATTTTAGGGAAGATTCTGTTATTATAGAATATGGTAATTATCAAGTGATTCATCAGTATTACTTAGATGATAAATTAGAAAGTACTATAACTGAAGATACTGTTTCAAATATTAAAGTTGGAACAAGTATTGGTGTTGTTGATGCAGATATTTTAGTATCTAAAAAACTGAATCATAATAATAAAAATTATGAATTTGTTTCTGCAAATAAGGTTGTAATTGAATCAAATAAAACTGCTACTCTTATCATTAAATATGTAAGAAAAACTGAACCAACTATTCCTGAAGAAGTGAAATCTGTTTCAGTTTCTATTACAGCCAAGAAAAAACTAGAAAATGGTTCTTTAAAAGATAAACAGTTTTCTTTCAGGTTAACAAATGGAGTTGTAACTTATATAGCAGAAAATGATTCTTATGGTAATATAAATTTTAATCCTTTAACCTTTGACACAGAAGGAACTTATAAGTTTACTTTAAGTGAGGATAATACTAATGAATCCAATATCAATTATGATTCTTCTAAATATGAAGTAGAGATAGTTGTTTCAAAAGTAGGTAACAGTTTAACTGCTAGTGTAAAGTATTTTAAAGATGGTAAAGAATTCAGTGAAATAAACTTTATCAACAAATATGAA
>CATLBU010000087.1 GCA_949879835.1 uncultured Bacilli bacterium | reverse complement strand
TAGTAAAAAGAAATTCCAAAGGGAATTAAAAAGATTAACAAATCGAAGTAAAAGTATGTCGCTAGATAAAAGAATTGAGCAATTAAACTGGACTATCAGAGGTTGGGTAAATTATTTTAGGATTGGGAAAATGAAGAAATTTCTAGAACACGCAGATGAGCACTTACGTGCAAGGATTAGAGCAATTATCTGGAAACAGTGGAAAACGCCGAAAACCCAAATAAAGAACCTAGTCAAATGTGGATTTTCATTAGATAAAGCAAGAGGATTAGCCTATTGCAGAAGAGGATATACATTTATTGCACATTCACAAATACTGCAAATGGCTATATCAAAAGAGAGACTACAAAAACCGAATAATAATCTAAAACGTAGAGGATTAGTCTTTGCCTTAGATTATTATTTAGCTTGAATAAAAACTTATAAATTGAACCGCCCATTGCCGAACGGCACGATGTGGTGGTGTAAGAGAGGATGAAAATTTTATTTAATAAAATTTTCTACTCTACTCGATTTAAAAAACATTATCTAGTAACATTTGATTTTGAATTTTTTAGAAAAATATTGACATTAAAATTCACGAATGATATGATATAATTGTATTGATAAATAAAGTGAAAACTTATGCACATTGAAAATTGAATAAAGAAAAGCGGGTGAAAAAATGAATTATCTTTTATTCTGGGATGATGATGAATATCCAGTTGCTTGCGTTAAAGATGATGAAGGAAATATTAATTGGAAAATGCAAGATAACTTATTAAGACATATAGAGCATATGGAAAATGAAAATGCAGATGTTACTATAGGATACCATTGTGGTTATATTTCACCAATTCCATATATGAATTATGATACACCAGAAGAAGAGAAAGTTATAACAGATTTTATTGAGTCTATTAGTAATGAAGTTGTTACATGGAAATCAATAAAGGAAAAATTTGAAAAAAATAATGGTGTAACTTATGCAAATGAAAAACTTTCTGACGGTGAAGGTGCTTATGAATTAGTTGGAGAGCCAGGAAAAAGATTTGTTGTTGGTTCAACTTTATGTTTAAACTTAAAACATATTGACAAAATACCAGCATTTTATAATCCACCAGAAGCTAGAGGAGAAGATACTTTCTTTTCAATGGGATTAGCTGATTCAAAAATCATAAAAGTTCCAGTTTATCATTTTCATGATGGTTTCTTAAAGTATAGAGAAATTATGGATGGAGATTTTCCTAAAAAATTAAAATTAATTAAAGCATCTGATAAAGCTGTTGAAAAGAGATTTTATAAAGCTTGTTTAGGATGGATAAAATACAAACCATTACTTATGTATTTAATGGATAAAGAAAATTATGAAACTAAAATGGAATCTACACATAGAAAACTTAAAAGAAGTATTAAGAAGATAGATTCATTGTATGAAAAATATGATTTTACAGATTTACAAACTGCATTAGAAAAATACCATGAAGATGTTGAAAAACATTATGAAGAATTT
>CATLBU010000086.1 GCA_949879835.1 uncultured Bacilli bacterium | reverse complement strand
TAATTATTTCGTCAAATTCTTTTCTTTTTATGTAATCTCCACCAATTAAGTTTCTCTTAATGCTTTCTTTAAACAGTAAAGCTCTCTCTTTTATTACATCCGCATAATTAATTTCACCGAAATAAATTTCTCTCAATATTTGATAACTCTTATCAGTTTTTATTAAGTCTAATATATTTTCATCGCATACTTGCTCTAATTCAATATTGTTTTGTTCTAATTTGTTAATTGCTTTTTCGTATGTTTGAGACAAATTTCTATTTAACTTTTTATTACAATATAAATATACTTTGTCAATTTTTCCTTTGTAATATTTTATAATTTTATCTACTGAATCATCAATGTCATTATAATTTGGACTTCCTGTGAAAAACTTTGCTTGAAAGCTTACTTTTTTACCATCAACTTCTATCGGTTCAACCTCAACACCAGGATTATGTGACAATTCTATTAGATTTTTTTGGGGATCTTTTAAAACTGCAATTCTAAAAAACATACGAGACAAATCCTCAAATTTAGTATAAACTTCATTTCCAAATATTGCTAAAAATGTATTCCAATTTATTTCCACTATGTCCTCCTAGTATTTCCTTTTTAGATATTCCTCAAAGCATTTCAATTAATTTGTCTAAAAAAGTATAATCAAATTCGTTGTCCTCATTAATAAGATAAGGGACTTGGATTATCTTGCTATCAACCGATTCTTTAATTTTATGGTTACCTCTTTGAAGTATATTGGCAACAACCACTTTTGCTCCTTGAACAGTACTCAGTTTCCATTCTATAAATCTACAATAAGCATCATTGTCTTTTATAAAATAATCCCAATGCTTAAAGTCAAAGTAAAAATTTTTAATTTTAAAGTCAAAAGCTTCATACTGCCCGTTGTGGTCAAGTTCTTCTAATTCACAACCGAGAGCTTTGTCAATTATATATTTGCCAACAGCTTCTCCCAAAGCTCCTTTATATACTTGTTTATACAAAGATTCGGTCATTATATATTTACCAACCTTAAACTCAGTTGCATATCCCTGTTCCTCAAAATATTCCCTTAGTTCCTGGATGTTCATAAGCCTAATTAGTTCACTTTCTTCAGCGGACACTTGATTATTTTCGTAAGAATTGTTAAATGTTATATTAGTAAACTCATGCCGACTATTAAGCTTATATGCGTAGCCAGAATAAGGAATATCAAATTCAAAATACAAATCTCTGAATTTTTCTGGAATAAAATTTGAAGTAGGATTTTTTAAGACAAAATCACGTAATTCTTGCCAAACCTTTACTGCTTCAGGAGACTTTCTAACATCCTTTGACATCTTTGTAACAATACCAAACACCTTCTTATTTTTTAGTGTATACTTGTCTAATTCTATTTCATCATTTTCTACAGGTTGTTCTAGCAATTTTTTAAATTCTTTATTGAATATAAACTTCCCATTTGTTAATTCTTCTTTGACAATATTTAGTCTATTAACAACTTCTTGATCATAGAAAATGTTGATCTCTTTATTTTTGTTTCTACATCTACATATTCTACCTACAGCTTGTATCACTA
>CATLBU010000085.1 GCA_949879835.1 uncultured Bacilli bacterium | reverse complement strand
GCTAAAGGTGTTGGAAGATTTGCTGCGTATAAATTAGGGAATATATTGACTGTTTATACAAAAACAAAACAAGAAGGTGAGTACAGATTAAGAATATCTCTAGAAGAGGCTTTAAAAAATAAATACATTGAAGATGTTAAAGTATCAATTGAAAAAATTGATAAAAAAAATTCTCATATACAAACAGAGTCAGGAACAGAGGTTATTATTTCTGGATTGCTAAACCCACTTGATAGAAGAACGGTTATTTACTTAAACAGAGAATTTTTAACAATAATGTCTCCTTTTGAATACTGGGGCTATAAAAATAAAATAATTGATAATTCATTCAAAATTAATTTAATATGTAATGAATATGAAAATGACCTTAAAGATGTTTCAGTGTCAGATATAATAAAAAGCTCTATGTATCGTTTTAAATTTATTTTTGAGGATGGGAAATTATCATATAAATATAAATTTACTCCTAATCAGCAATTACAAAGTGCTACTAAATTAGAAGAAAGAACATATGAAGAAAAAAATGTGGACCTTAAATTATTGACCAAAAAAGATCCAGTCAAAGAACCTTTCTACTATAAAAATTTGGGTAAAATAGAAGGTACTTTTTACGTATATGACTTAGACTCTAAAATTTTACAATACTATAACAATAATCAAACAATTAAAGATTATACAAAAATGAACTCAGGTGTTAGGGTATATAGGGGTGGGGTACGTGTTTATAATTATGGAATAATTGGAAATGATTGGCTCCAGTTAGACCAAGGAAGAATCGATAATCCAACTGAAATTATTAGTAATAGACAAATTATTGGAGGTATAGAAATTCAGCCAACAACAATGAATATCTTGCGAGAAAAAACTAATCGTGAAGGATTTATTGAAGATGAGGAATATGAAAAGTTTAGAGAAACCATTATTGCGATAATTGATGTATTTAGTAAACTTCGTAATGAAGATAAAGAACATTTAAGAACCGCAACTGACGATAAATATAAAGAGACACTCATAGATATAAAAAACCCTATGGATGAATTAAAAAAAGTAATATCTGAAGAAAAATTAACAAAAACTGTTCATAAACAATTAATTAAAGTAGAACATTCTTACAATCAGATGCGAGACGTAATGTTAAAATCAGGTATGGCAGGATTAAGTACAACATTAGCGATACATGAAATTGAAAAAACATTGCTTAGACTAAAGTATGCTATTCGCGACGGAAATGAAGACCTAATTAAGATAGAGTTAAATTTAGCATTAAATTTAATTGATGGTACAAGCGATTTATTCAAAAAAGATCCAGTCCGAAAGTATAAAATTTCAGAATTATTTCAAGATGTTATAAGATTATCTGAAGATAGATTTCAGCGACATAATATTAGTTTTATTTGTCCGTATATTAACAATTCAAGAAACGATATTGAATTGAGCTTGCCTAAACGAATGATCCTAAGTTCTATCATGAATTTGATTGATAACTCAATATATTGGCTTTCTGTCAGATGGTACTCTAAACAAAATTTTAATAAAAAGAAAATTTATTTAAATTTTGAAATAATTGAAGGTAAACCGGCTATATT
>CATLBU010000084.1 GCA_949879835.1 uncultured Bacilli bacterium | reverse complement strand
CCATTATTTTGTAAAATTGCTTTTTCAACGCCTGGAAGTTGCTGTACTTGCGTTAAATCTAACTGACTTCTAATAAATAAGCGAGTCAGTCCAAAGCTGTTTCGCACATCATTAACTAAACCATTCAAAACGATCTTACCATTATTGATCATTACTATGCTATCGCAAAGCTCTTCAACATTTGACATATCATGATCAGAAAATATAATAGTTGCACCGCGCTTTTTCTGTTCTAAAATAACTTGTTTCATCAAATCCACATTAACAGGATCTAAACCACTAAAAGGTTCATCCAAGATGATTAGATCTGGATCATGAATCAAAGTAGCAATCAATTGAATTTTTTGCTGGTTACCTTTAGATAAATTCTTAATTTTGTCATTGAGCGTGCCTTTAACAGCTAACTTCTTCATCCAAACCTGTAATTTCTCTTTAACTGCTTTTTTATCCATCCCTTTAAGACTGGCTAAAAATGTTACCTGCTGTAAAACAGTCAACTTAGGCATTAAACTGCGCTCTTCAGGTAAATATCCTACACTATTGTAGTCGCTAGCTGAAAAGGAATGATCATTGATCGTAATAGATCCTTTATACTTTACAAATTTTAAAATACTGTGAAATAAAGTCGTCTTGCCTGAACCATTTTTACCTACTAGACCCATAATTTGGCCATTATTTACGGTAAAACTAACGTCAAATAGAACTTGTTTATCACTAAAACTTTTATTCAAATTTTCTACTTGTAGCATCTGTTCTTTCTCTTTCTAAATTTGCTAGTGCATTAAAGTTATCTTAAATTATAGCAATTATATTTTTTAAATACTACCAATTCTCTCATGAAATGCTTGCCCTCAGATTAAAAATCGTGATATATTTTTAAAAACTTATTTTTGAGGAGAATATACCATGTTAATAATGATTACTGCACCCATTAACAACCGTGATTATTATTTAGGGATAAGATTAAATATACATGATAATTGGATAGCTCTAGCGACAATTGATGCAAACGTTACATATACCAATATTCATTTATATAGAAAAGATACGTATATCATAGAAAATGATTTAACCGAAAAAGATTTTTACGAATTTCAAGAAAAAAAGCATAACTTGCTAAATCCCTTTGATTTCAAAAAGAAAATTCAAGAATTCAAAAATCTAAAGTGGAATAACTTAGAAGAGCTACTTTTTCAAATTAAAGAAATAAATCCAATAATCAGTTTAACGAGTCAAGAAAATATGACTTATACTGGAAAAATTCAAAAACTTAATTCAAATAATATTTATTTGCAAGAAATAGATGAAAACCATGAATTAACCGAATTTCCACTAGTAATACCCTATGATGAAATAATTGCACTTTCAGTGAACTCAATTGAACACACTATCTTAAATAAATGGCTAACTACTAAAAGAAAAACTGAAAATCGTACCTTAGTCGAAATTCATTTAGATTATAAAGATGACGCACGTTTTGAAAGCTTTTATATTGGTCAAATCATCAAGCAAAACTCAGACTATCTTTTGTTGGCTGGGTTAAACGATTTAGGACAATTAGATGGCGTTTATTTAATCAGTAAAAAGCATATTACTCATATAAC
>CATLBU010000083.1 GCA_949879835.1 uncultured Bacilli bacterium | reverse complement strand
TATACTTGAACTCTTTTATTATTAATATCAAATAGATTTATTTTCTCCATACCAATCCCATCCTTTTATTCTAAAATCTATTATAACAATGTTTATTATATTTTTCAAGAAATTTAATGAATAATTGTTGGAGCAAGAAACGAAAATAAAGGAATATTTCTAAGTATGCCAAATAAAATCACAAAAAATAATAAAATATTCCAAAATTGATTTGGTACTTTTTTAGTAATTTGATCTTCCATTTCAAAAACATATATGATATATAAATAAAATGTATAAGGAACGAAAAAGGGAAGTAATATAAATAATAACGGATTATAACGAAAAGCTTGATAAAAATCAAGGTGAAGTAGACTAACAAGACATCTACTAAGTCCACAACCAGGACAATATAGTTTTGTAATTTCGTAAAATGGGCATCTGATTGCAATATGATGGATAAATAATACATAAAAGACAAATAAAACTAATGGGAAAAGGATAATTCTAATAATTCTTTTTTTCATTCTAGTAAAAAATTGTTGAAAAATCAACAATTTTATGCCTTAGCTAAATCATTAAGATCTGATTGAATTAAACAATAATTTACGATTCCTAATCCAATAATACTAAGAATTAAGTATAATACGGAATTATCGCTAGCTTGTAATCCTTTTTTGGTTTTTGCTTCATATAATTCTTTTCCCATTTTATAGTTCCAGTAAAATGTATAAATTCCGCATGTAACCAATGTAAACAAGAAGGCTTTCCCTCCTGAAAAATCACGATCCTCATTTGCATAAGCAGCATCATCTGTCATATTGATATACCAAATAATTCCATAAATCCCGCAAGTGACTAAACTTAAAAGAATACATGTTACAATATTTTTCTCTTTAATCATTCCTACTTCTCCCTTCTATAAAAATAATATCATAAGAAGTAGGCTTTTACAATATTTTTAAAGTATTTATAAAAAAAACACATTCATTTGTGTTTTTACTCAGAAAAATAATCAATACTCATTTTTTGTTTTATTTCAGAAACCACTTCTTTTGCTATTTTTCTTGCCGTTTCACTGCCATCTTTTAAAATTTGGTCAATTAGTTCTGGATGCTGATCATAATACGCTCTCTTCTCTCGAATTGGCTGTAGAAATTCATTGATTTTTTCAATTAATTCTTTTTTACATGCTACACATCCACGGCACCCTTTCTTACACTCTTGACAAACTGTAGACAAATTTTCTTGATTAAATAACTTATGATAATAATAAACCATACAAACCTCAGGATTTGCTGGATCATCCTTTCGAATTTTATTAGGATCCGTAATTGCTTTCATTACCTTATTATGAATGGTTTTTTCATCATCCTTTAAATATATCGCATTACCTAAACTTTTACCCATTTTGTCATTTCCATCTAATCCCTTAATTCGAGATTCTTTTGATAACAAAATATCTGGTTCCTTTAATATATCTCCATAAATAGAATTAAATTTACGAACGATTTCTCGACATTGTTCTACTAAAGGTTTTTGATCATCCCCTGCTGGAACTAACTCTCCACGAAAAGCTGTTATATCTGCTGCTTGACTAACAGGATAACCAACAAAGCCATAAGTTACCCCCTCTCCATTTGCACCAA
>CATLBU010000082.1 GCA_949879835.1 uncultured Bacilli bacterium | reverse complement strand
TCAAGATATGTGGTTATAATTTTTGCGGATAAAATGTTAGTGGACAATTGGGAATATTTAATATCTAACTGTTGGGTAGCATTGGAGGTTGCGTTGATATATTTAATCCGAAAGAAAATACATCATTGTATGAATGGGAATATAAATTCTGCAATTTATTTTGTTATAGGTATTATTGCTGTTTCAATGCTGTTTTGTTTAACGGCTTTGAATTATGCAAAATTTTATACAAATAATGAAATCTTTATACTATCATGCAATATATTAAACGTAGCTATAAATATCTGCGTGTTTTTGCTAATTATTTTTGTTATTTATATTAAAAATACGCATGAACAGTTAAAGCGTTTGTTGCGTACAGAACAGTTATTAAAAGAATCACAAGTGAATTATTATAAACAGGCATTAAGAAAAGAAGAAAATACCAGAAAGTACAGACATGATATGATGAGTCATCTGACATATGTGAGAGATATTTTGGATAAAGATCGAGTAGAGGATGCAGAGATATATTTGGAAAATATTCTGGGAGGATTTCAGAAAATTCAGAGTACATATTACATAGTTGGAAATGAAATGGTTGAGATAATTATGAATTATTTTTTTGCAATTCTGCCAGATAATACAGAGATTATTATTAAAAATATATGTCCTGTTGAATTTGATGTAGAGGATACAGAAGTATGTACGATATTTTCTAATATTTTTCAGAATGCGGTAGAGGAAATAACGGACAATTTTATAGAGGATGCAAAAATTATTGTGGCAGTTCAAAAAGGAAAAGATTATGCGGAGTATAATATTAAAAATTCTTTATCTGCAAAAATTGATGAGGTATACATTAATAAAAATGGTTTGCTAAAGTCGCATAAATCGGACAAAAAGAATCATGGAATTGGAATGGGAAATGTAAAGAAAGCAGTAGAAAGAAATAATGGAAAATTTGAATGGTATCAGGAAAAAGGGTATTTTGGTGTAAGTATTATATTGCCAATAAAAGAAGTATTCCATAAATGATAAAAGAAGTTGTTAGAGTATTAAGAAAAAATTGTCATAGCTCATAGAAGATACATATTTCTTTTAAGCTGTATGGTTTAATAAAAGAGCAGATATGATGATTATGATATGGATATTATTTGTTCCATATGTATAGGAACCATTATTGGATGGCGTGATTTCCGGAATAAAAAAAGTTTTTGATGCCTTTTATATATCTTTAGGAAGTTTAGAAATATAATAAGAAATTTTCCTATAAATTTTATATTATTATAAAATTTCCTTAATTCAATAAAATATTCTCATAAAAGTTCTTTGCTGTCACGATTTGAATATTTCCATATTGCTATATTACGAGAAGGTCTTTTTCTCCGCTGACAATACATAAAGCATGAGAATCTTTTGCACATTCCAGAAATTTATTATCGTCTGGATCACGGCATATATTAACATGAGTAGTTGGTTCAAACATTTCCATAGCTTTAATCAGTGGACTTAAAATATCTTTATTGATGTGTCCTTGTTTTCTATTAATCATTTCCTGCACAATTTCTTCATATTCATTGACAATTTCAGTTGTAGCACAAGCTATTATTTTTTGATTGACAACAGCGCTAAGAATTTTTCTTGGAAATCTGCCAAAAAATACTCCGGAAATCAGTACATTTGTATCTATCACAATTCTCATACTCGTTTCTTCT
>CATLBU010000081.1 GCA_949879835.1 uncultured Bacilli bacterium | reverse complement strand
TCCATTTTCTTACTTCCCCCTTTTTTCATATTCTATAATCTAAATCCTCCAATCATACACATTTCTCCTTTCATTTATAATCTTTCATTAGTTCATCCATTTCTTTTTGTTCTTCTTCATTTAAAGGAATTGAAACACACACTTCAGGGTGTTCCATCCAATAAGGAATTATTTCATTTCTTTTATTATTCTTTTTATATTTATTATTATTTATATTATGGGTGCAACTACTTGCACTCTCATTACTGCAATTTTCTGCATCTTCATCTGCAACTTTTGTTGGTATCTTTTCTATATTTAGATATATTCTTCGTTTACTATTTTCACTTTTTACTATGATATAGTCGAGTTTCTTTAATTTAGACAATGAGTAATTTATCGTTCTTTCTGATGAATTTATATACTCTTTTAGATAATCATTAGTAGCATAACAATACCCTTTAATTTAAGGCAAGTGATATGATAAGACTTAAAACATCAATATCAGTTCTTGATAAGTTCTTATCTCTAAATAATATTCGTGGAGTTATGATAAATTCACTAGTCAATTTTAAAATGATTATTCTCCTTAAATCTAAAATGATATTGGACTTTTTCCTAGCCTATTAAAAATAGGCAAAGTTATCCCTAGAACCTTATTTTAAATCCTGTCCCTAGGATTGAATGAAGTTTATTCTATTTTTATAGAAAAGGTACTAACATAAGCCTATATATCTTACTGTACCATATCTACTAGGAGTTTTTAACAACCTAGTAGATTTATTGTGTACATTCCTGTATCGTATTCCTTGTAGATTAGATACTTTAATTGTTCCAATCTTTCAAGATTCCTTTTTAAACCTTTATTCTTTATTTTTACTACTTGTTGTAATTCTCCAACATTTAGATCTGTGATAATTCTATCTTGTCCTTTAGCATAGATATATGAATATATCAATTTGCCCTCAGGTTTGATTCTCTTATCCTTTAAAATCTTTGTTGGTATTTCCTGATGCCTTTTATTCATTCATAGATTTCCTCCTTTCTTTCTTATCAATTAACATTTTAAATATAATGTTAACTCTTGGAAGCATCTATAATATACATAATAATTACTATCTTGTCAACACTTTTAGAAACAATTTCAATTATTTTGTTGATTTTAGTTAACATATATGCTATTATGTACTTGTGAGGTGTATTACAATGCAAGAAAAAAAGATTGGCGAAATTATTGCCGAAGCACGAGAAAAAGCAGGTTATTCGCAAAGGCAACTTGCAAAAGAAGCAAATATTAGTAATGCCGAATTATCTAAAATAGAATCAGGAGAAAGAGAAATACCAAATCCTAAAACATTAAGAAAAATAAGTAAATATATAAATGTTAATTATAATGAAATGATGTATAAAATAGGTTTAGGTATGGAAGTCAGTTCATTAAATCCATTTATTAAAGCCTATTATGAAAAGATGAATTTAGATGAACTAAATGAGGCTGAAATCAATGTTTTAGGTAGTATCGAAAATTCAAGAAAACTTGTTGATTCGTGCAAAGAGAATTTAAAAAAGAAAAACATATTAGAAAACGAAAAAGAACTACTGCTACATACAATAGAAGATACTCAATATCAAATCACGACTTCTGAAGAAATTGTAAATTTAATTTTAAGTTTAAAAGTAAAGGAGAGAAATAAAAATGCAAAAAAATAAAAATTTAATTAGAAATATTGGAATCGTATTATTAAATA
>CATLBU010000080.1 GCA_949879835.1 uncultured Bacilli bacterium | reverse complement strand
ATATAAGGATTTTCAATCAAAAAATAAGTGTCTGTATATACAAAAAGTCAGTTTTGTATATACATTTCGCAAGTGCGAAATGTGTTCTGGTGCACGAAAAATCGAAAAAAAGCCTTTATTTATAAGGCTTTTGAGATTTCGTGGTGTTTTCTCATATCCTGTTGAAAAATATTCTTCCTATTTTTGATTGAAAAGGGGTGATTTTTGAGATTATGGAATGTTATCGATTTACAAAAAGTGATTTAGTTTTACTAAGTAAGTTTATGAAAGAAAATGGAATAGATAATAAAACAGAAGCTCTAAGAGAATGTATTAAAAGAGGTGTAGCAAGACAAGATATTGATAGTTTGATTTTTGATTTAAATAATAAAATGAATCGATTAATTCATAATCAATATTTAACGAAAAAATTATTGGAGCAATTATTTGTTAATATGAAATTTGCAAAAAATTCTGATGTTGAGTTAAGTGAAAGTTTAGAAGAATTTAATAACAAGTTTAACAAATATGGAAATAAATTTTTAGGATAATTTATGAGTACAAGAATTAAAAACTTTAAAAGAAGGAGTATAAGTATTCCAGAAGATCTTGATAAAATTATCGAATACAAATTTAAATGTTCTGATTATACTTTTATCAATGAAATGTTAATAGAACTTTTGGAACTTGGATTGATGAAATTAAGTGATGATGAAGAAATAAAATTTCAAAATGAAAAAATTATCTCTAAATTAGATGAACTAATTTCATTACAAAAATAATTATGGATTCTAAAGTTGTTTTTATTACTCATCCTTATTATGGAATAAATAATCCTGATAACAATTTGCGAATCTATAAAAAGAATCGTAAAACTGATAAATGGTATTTTATTCAATGCAAGGATAAAAAAGAATATAGTAGAGAACTAAAAAAATATGTTTTAGGTTTTTATGATTATAGTCGTGATGAGAAAAAATCTCATTCTTCTATGATAGGCTATTTTATGGGTGAGAAAAAATCAGATGATATTATGATTCAAAATAAAATGCGTAGAGAAGAAATGGCAATGTTAAAAGATGGAACATTTATAAAAGATGATATGGTCGAAGATATGAAAAATAATTGGAGTAATTATTTAGAAAATTCTAATACACAGCTTGCTGTATTATCTTTATATCAAGATTATGTTGATGAGAATATAAATGTTAAAGATTTGCAAAAAGAGATTGCTACTTCAATACTACCTAAACTATTTAAATATTGTGGCTATGAAAATCCTAAAGAAAATTTAGAATGGATTGTATCTTTGCATACTGATCGAGAAAATAATTATCACTTCCATATTGCATGGGTAGAAAAAAATAAAAGTTATCGTTATTACAACAATAAACTTGGATTCAAAAGAAAATTAAAATTATCAGATAGTGAAAATAATTTTATGAAGAGGCAAGTATCACTTGCTATTGAAAGAAATAAATTATATCGACCTGCACTTATTAAAATAAATGAAGAGTTAGAACATTTACAAAAGTATTTTAATCCTAAGGATCAGAACTTTACTTTAAAGAATATATCCGATTTGGATTTAGAAGAGGAAATTGTTAGATTAGGTTTTCTTTTATCGGAAGTTAGAGATACCAATAAGAAATATATCAAGTATAATTCGCTTCCTAGAAATGAAATTGGAAAAGAAATAAGAGAACTTACAAGAGATGTAAAAAGAAAGTTATTTTCATCTATGAGTGATCTT
>CATLBU010000079.1 GCA_949879835.1 uncultured Bacilli bacterium | reverse complement strand
AGAAATTATTTTGAATAAAACATTAGAAAAGAAGATTGAAAAATTAGAGGGCTTAAAAAATAAGGAATTGGATAAAATTAAGGCTATTAATGAAGTAATAGCTAATTATGATAGCCAATTAAAAGTGTTATACGATTATAAAAAGCAACAAGAGAAAATTTACCAAATGCAACAAGATTTGGATGTGAAAATTCTTGGTGAAAACAATGGATAAAATTGCAATATATGCTAAATCACAAGATGAAGCTCGCTTAAGTAATCAGATTGATTTTTGCAAAAATAGAATTAAAGATGAAATTAGTGAAGAGGCAGCAAATAATGTATTAATATATAAAGATCTTACCTCTTCTTTTGAGGAGCAGGTTGATTTAAAAAGATTACTTGCCGATATTAAGGAAAACAAAATAGATAAATTATATGTGGATGAATTAACTGTTTTCGGTCGCCAAATGAACACTATACATGAGATTTGTCATAAAATTTTTGATAATAATTGTCAGATATATTCGGCATATAATTTAGATCCAGTAAATCCACTTTATTTGGATATAGAACAAGCCAAAAACGATAAGCAAAATAAATATTATAAGAGAAGTATAAGCCGTAATCTTCGTGAAAAGGAAAATACAATTACACTTTATAGAATACTGAATGCCGAAATAAATGACTATGGAAATAACGATAAAACTCATGATAACACTCTTTGGTATGGTGGAGAAGTAGCGAGTATTAAAACACCTAAAGGCACATATAAAATTATTGCAAGAGGTCAAGTGAGATGTAATTTAATAGCAAAAAAAGACTTTATTGATGATAAAGGAACTGAATTTAAAGAAGGAAATGTTGTTGCTTCAGTAATTGATAAAAATGAAGATGGTTTGTTCAAAAAGGTAATGTCGCCTTATATTATTGATGATGCAGATTTAGATGATATTTTAGCTCATGAACATGATTTATATGAATTAGAAATAACAAATAATAATTGGTTTGATTTGGAGTTTTATAATAAGGATGATAGCTTAGAATATGACGATTATATTTTAGATTCCGATTCTTTAAGTGATGCAATTTGTGAAGTAGAAGATTTAATTTGGGAACAAAATAAAGATGGAAAATTTCGAGCGATTTATTGTCGTGTAGCTCATAAATCATCTATTTCAAAAGATACTTTAAATTCACAGGAAAAGATTTGTTTAGACTATATTCATAAGCATCCAGATGGTGAAAGTGAAGTTATAAAGGTTTATAAGGATAATTGTTCATCAAATACCAATATGAATCATAAATTAGGTGTATTGTTAAATGATATTAAAAATAACCGTGTTGAAGAAATTGTTACTGTAAAAATGGATAGATTATCAAGGGATCTTGATAAAATGTGTGAAATAAAAGGAATACTTCAATCAAAGAATACAGATGTATTTTTCATTGCTCAAAATAAATTCCTTGTAAAAGATTTATCAAATGAAATATCTCTATTATCTGGCTTAAAAACAATAATGCCTCCTGAAGAATCTGTTGAACAAAATGAAGAAATGGAAGAAATAGAATATGAGTAAGATTCAAAAAACAAGAGAAGATTTAATTGAAATGTTTATAAATAGTTTGGAAGAAGGAAATATTCCATGGCAACAGATGTGGAAGACTTCTGCTCCTGAAAATGGCATTACTGGAATAAAATATAAGGGAATAAACAATCTATATTTAACTCTTATTGCCCAAAAAAGAGGCTATCAAGATAATAGATGGATAACATTTAATCAAATGGCAAAAAATCAATGGAAGTTCATTAAGCCAGCAAAAGGACAAGGTATTTTAGTTG
>CATLBU010000078.1 GCA_949879835.1 uncultured Bacilli bacterium | reverse complement strand
AAGAAGGAAAAGAAATATTTTCTGAATATCAAAATGTACAAGCAATAGAAATAAATGGTGCAACAACTAACCTTCCTTATGAAAAGTCAGTTCTTGCATATGAGGAAAATGGAAAGATTGGACTAATAGATTTTTCAGGAAATATTGTAGCAAAACCAATATATGAAGAAATTGCTTCTGTAAAATATAAAGAAGGAGAAATCCTTGCAAAAAAGAATGGAAAATATGGTGTTATAAATAATAAAGGTACAGTACTTATTCCATTTAATTATGACGAAATTGAAGCAGATAAGTATTATAATGACAGCTATAAAAATTCTCGGATATATTGTTAAAAATAAAACTGAGAATGGGTATAGATGTGGTTATATTAATCATAAATGGAAAAAGATATTAAATACAGAATATATTTCAGTAAGTAGAATACTTGATATTACTAGTGATGATGTATATTTGATTGCTTCAAAAAATGGTCAATACGGTGTTATAAAAAATAAAAAAGAAGGGAAGCAAGTTGCTTCCCTTCTTTTTATCACATCTCAGATGCTTTAAAATTATAAATAGGTTTGATAATATCTACAATCTCAGCAGTATCTTGAATATTTTCAACTATTTCATCCATAGGCTTATATGCCATAGGAGATTCATCAATAGTACTTGCATTTACACATGAAGTATAAATTCCTTCCATTGATTTTTTGAAATCATTCATAGAAATACTTTCTTTTGCTTTAGAACGAGACATTAATCTACCTGCACCATGAGGAGCTGAAAAATTCCAATCAGGATTTCCTTTTCCAATACAGATAAGAGAACCATCCCTCATATTCATAGGAATTAAAATTTTTTCTCCTTTCTGAGCAGAAACAGAACCTTTACGAAGAATCATATTTTCTTCAATACATTCTTTTGCTGATTCGTTATCATTAACAGCATATCTTGCACCACTGTGGAGCAAACCATGGAAACGAGAACTTGTGCCATAAGCTAAACCACCCTGTTCAAGCATTATAGCAGGTATTCCACGCATACTTAAATCCCGCAGGACCCCACTGCCTGTTGCACCGCCACCAATAATTATAACTGTGGTAGATATCATAATAGAACCTCACTTACACAATTTTCTAACAGTGTTTATTTTATATTATTTTTTTTATACTGTCAATAATTTATGAAACTTTTTCTAAATTTAATGGATTTTTACTTCCATCTAAACAAGAATAATCAACCACTATTTAGACCTTTCCTTAATTTGCTTTACCACTAAAGTATCACAAAACTTCAATGTAAAAAGAGCAAATTCATATTGTTTCAATTCCTCTTGGACAACAATATCTTCTTCATTAAATTTCAAAGCATCTTTACAAACCCTAATTTTATTTTTTATAAAATATGCTGTTACTTTATTAATAAACTCCCCTTTTGATAAAGTTGGATAGATTTTGCGTAATTTACAGTAAGCCTCATGTCTGTTTTTAATCTCTTCATTTGAAGATCTGCCTATAATTTTTTGGGTAGTATTATTTTCTTCTTTTTTTGGCGTTTGTTTGCTCATTCTGTTCTCTCCCATAATTATAAAGTTTTTGTGAAACTTATTAAAAAAATATAAAAAGGCATATTTTTCTTATTTGATTGTTTGAAAAATAAAAAATCTCATCGAAGCAGTTCAGTATATCTATCTGATTCATTATATGACAATAGTTAAAAAATAGAACTATTATACCCAATTACTTACATAGTAATACAATTTTTTTAATAATAGTATATATAATACTAGCTTGAGCCAGAAGAAAAAGTTCTGTTTAGCGCGCAGCAGAGCGGAAAGGTATTTTAAT
>CATLBU010000077.1 GCA_949879835.1 uncultured Bacilli bacterium | reverse complement strand
GAGTACTGGGTGCTTAGTTGGTCAAAGAGAATTCTTTATGTAAAAGACAGACAAATGCCTTATGAGATTATTGACGGCAAGTTGTTTATCGGGGTTGTTGACTATGTGACAGGTCAAATTGACAATTATGCTGTATATGAAAAGGTGGATGATAAGATTTACTCAAAAGAGGAGATAGCCATTAAAGATAATACCGATATCCCATTTATAACTGATGAAGAGGCAGTTGGTTTTTGGGAGGTTGTAGACTTTGTGAATAAAAGGGAAGAATTTGATCCAAGTAATCGATATTGGAAGTATGATATGTTTTTAAAAAGATATACCTTTCAACCTGACGGAACTCTTCTTGCAGATTTTTATGCTTTTGACAACGTGGCAAAACTTGCTTGGTCGAATGGTGTGGTTATAGATAAGGAAATTTCAACAGTTAGCGAATATGAAATTGTTGAAAAACAAAATCAAAAATATATGATTGTTGAATGGAAGTCGGGTGACTATACATATGGCGGAAAAGTCAATGGCTATTATGTTTTGAAGAAAATGAATTAAAATCTAAATAATATTTAAAAGAGTAGAAATATTCAACTCTTTTTTTAAAAATATTTAATTTTGCAATCCAAATTAATATTTTTTATGATATAATCTTTTCAAGGAGAAATATTAATGCCTAGTATAGATGAACAAATTATTAAATATATGAATGATAATAAACTTTCTTTTTTTGACGCTGTTTGGAAAGAATTTCAAAAAATGGATGCAGTGGATAAATTAAAAGATATGTATATATCTCAATTAGAATATTTAGATATTGATGAAGAATTATCTGAATTAAAATTAACTTTAAATGATGAGCAAAAACAAAAAGTTGTAACTCAGATAAATGAAAAAATTGAAAAAATAAAAAATGGCTTTTATGATAAAATATTTAGTACTGCTTTTGAAGAAGTGGTTAAAGCAGATAAAGATGATAAAAATAAAACACTTGGAGGAATGTCGCCTAGCGAATATTTGGATTTAATTTTAAGTGCTGATAGTGGTGCGATATTTTTTCTAGATTTGTCAATTAATATAAATAATGATACACCTATTGTTAAACTAGATATAGATAACAATGAACTTGATTGGCAGGCATTTGATTAAAATAAAAAGTGAATGACGACAGAAGTATCCTCGTGGTTTACTAATATATTTGGAGGATTTATGAGAGGACAAAATTTACACTTATCTTTTGGCAATGAAATCATATTTGATGATGCTGAATTTTTTATAAACGATACAGATAAAACTGGAATAGTTGGAGTTAATGGTGCAGGTAAAACGACATTATTTAAGGTGATTTTGGGCAAGCAAGAATTAGACGGTGGAAAACTTACGACCAGTGATAAAAGGATTGGTTATCTGCCACAAGTCATTGACTTTGAAGATAAACAAAAAACTGTTTGGGATTATTTGCTATCTGCTAGACCAATTAAAGAACTAGAAGAAAAACTAAATGAAGTATATGAGGCACTTACCTCGGCAAATGAAGAAGAGCAAAAAGTTCTACTTAGAAAAATGGGAAATTTGCAGGCTAGGCTTGATGCACTTGATATTTATAATGCTGAAAACGTTCTACTTGAACTACTTGCTGATATGAAGATCGATGATAATCTTTTAGATATGAAACTTGAAAATTTATCAGGTGGACAAAAGTCAAAGATAGCATTTGCACATTTATTATATTCAAATGCAGATATTCTTCTTCTTGATGAACCTACAAATCATCTCGATGCAATGACAAAGGAGTATATTACAAAGTATTTAAAAAATTATAAGGGAAGCGTTCTAATAATCAGTCACGATATTGAATTTTTAAATGAGATAGTAAATAAAATTTTATTTGTTAATAAAGTTACACATAAAATAACTGTTTATGATGGAAATTATACAAAATTTAAGCATCAATATGCTCAGGAACAACTTTTAAAGGAACTAAGAATTACCCAGCAAGAACGAGAAATAAAAAAACTTTCAG
>CATLBU010000076.1 GCA_949879835.1 uncultured Bacilli bacterium | reverse complement strand
AATATACATCTCTTTTATAATCCAAAATTTTTATTAGAATAGATTGTTTCTATTGAAAAAACATTCCCATTTTATATTCTTTTATAAATTTTATTCAAATCTAAAATCAAACGTTTTAAAGGAAATTTAATACCAGGACATGAAGTTCTAACAATCGGATTAATATCCTGATGTCCAACAATATGCTCTTCATCTATCTTAAAATCAGTATGATAGGTATGTTCTACATAATCAATGATTTTACACATCAATCTTAAAGTTGTTTGATATTGCTTCTCCGTTAGCGATCCATCTATAGACTCATTTTCAATGGAATATGTATAATAATTCGCATTTATTTTTCTATTTCTTACAATATTGTTCTTTGCAAATTTATAATATACATCACTAGAATCATTTAAAGATGTTCCATTTGCCCAAGCACTATCTTCTAAACCGACAAGTTGGATATAATTACCACTTTCAGATACAGCAAAATGGCTTGAGACTTCTAACGTATCTGTATAAAAATTTTTAATCACTTTTCCATAATCAAAACTAATATGACATACAATCATGTCAGGAATACACCCATGATGACCATTATATTTATTTGGACTATAATAGTCATAATATCTAGGTTCTTCTCTAATACTATGTCGTAGATTTACAAGATACTGTTTATAATTTTTTTCATTAAGAGTATTCTCTAATTTCAATAATAAATGAAAAATATCTTTATGAAATCTATTTAACACCAAAAAGTAGTAATAAAATATAAGATATAAATATTTATCTTCTCCATTCTCTAACATTTTACTGATTCCCTTTATAAAAAAAATATCATCCAAATTTTTTCTGTCATATAAAGCATAAAATATTGTCTGATTATCATATTCTAGTATTTTTGAAAAAAACATATTTAAATCAATGCGATGAATTTGAATAAAGAAAAAATTTATATATCGCTTATCATTTGTTTTTAATATAGCTTCACTTATATTATTTAAATTCTGGTTTGGAAAATAATAGGCATATAAAAACATAAATCTAGAATTATTACTATGAATTATCTCTTTTTCTAATGTCAAAATTTCAGCCATTTCTGTATTACCTTTAGATAACTTGAGTATTCTTTCTATCAAAATATCATCCCTATTCCTTTAAGCATTTACGCTACTCTATCATAACTACTAGTATTATGAAATCTGTTATTATTATACCATACTTACCATTTTCCATAAAGATTATCATCATAAACAAAAAAAAGAATAATATTATTTTCTTTTTTCTCGTTTTTTACTATACTGGATTACATCATCTATTCCACTATTCATAATTCTTTTAAACTCATTAGCTTCTTCAAATGATTCAGGATAATATTCCTTACATCTTTCAAATTCATATTTTTGTCTCTTGTTTCTAAATTCTTACTTCTAAAGATTGTAAATTATCACATAATCTTTCTATAGTGTTCTTTAATTTTTTCTTTTCATCAAGTCCTCTAACTATTATATCAAACAACTTTTTCTTTTAGATAATCCATATTGCCTGTCACGCACGAATTTAATTCCTTGCTTGTTTGGTCTTTACTCTATGTTCTGCCGGAGTTTGTTTTAAAATATGATATTTTGTTACAATTGATGCTTTTAATTGATCATATTCTTCTTTAGTATAGCTACTCTTTTTATCTTCTGGATTTAAAAAATCTTTTACTTTCCCATAAATACATAAATCAGTATGATGATCTTCATTCTCATGATCAAGTTCATAAGCAGATCCTAAATGATGAAATATGTTACAGAAGTAAACATCCTCAAAAGCCTCTGGATGTTGACACTTATCTCCAACATTATCATGACATTCTTTTACCCAAACTTTACGAACAAATTTACCATTTATATCTTCATAATCACGTGCATCTATTATATTATCTATGTGATCTACATTATAGGCTCCCGATTCGGGTTTAAATCCAAAAACAATTTCTTTATTTGTATCAATATCTACTAATTTAGATCTTTTTTCTGTTCCATAATAGCGATTTGTTTGATCTTCATTCACATATATTTCCTCTTTGCAAAAATAGGGCTCATGTCTGTCTTCCTTTATATTATATATCGATATATAATATGAATTAGCTAATTCATCATACGAAAATGTTTTAACAGATTTATCTGGTTTATTTTGTTTATCATAATTTTGCTCCACTGTAGTCTTTTCAGACAATAATTCTTCACTACATCCCGTAAGAGAAGACGTAGCTAAAGTAAAGGCAGTGGCATAAGTAAGTAGCCTTTTCTTTTTAG
>CATLBU010000075.1 GCA_949879835.1 uncultured Bacilli bacterium | reverse complement strand
CTGTATCTTTTACTGTCATATTTTAAAATTCATATTCTTGTTTCTTGCTTCTAAAATATTCTTCTAACATTTACCATTTTCCATAAAGATTATCATTTTAAAAACAGATAAAAACACTAACTGTTATTAGTGTTATAAAGTATATTCGTATTTATCAAAATCTCTTGATTAAATGGATTAGTAACTATTCTAATCGACAAGAAAGGATTTGCTTTTCCCTTTTCCAAAATAATAGTTAAGACACTCTTCTAATATCATATTTGTTTCTTTCATTTGTTCATTCAAAGTACTCTTACATTTTAATATTTTTTTATATATTACATATCTTTCTTCAATATCTTTGATAGACATAATCATATCAATCATAGTAGCTGGATTCAATTGTAAATATAAATTCTCACAAACAAGATTTTTGATAGTTTCATATTTTTCTTCTGTTAATTCCATGGAATTCTGAATCTTAATAGATGTTTCTAATTGGGACATCATAGTTTGTACTATAGTTTGAATTTTTTGATTATATGAAGTTAACGCATTTTTTACTTGTTCTGGATAATCTAAATTCTCTTCATCAAATGAATCAATTTTTTGCTCTATCTTTCCTATTAATATTCCCTTTTCATTCTTCTTGCTATCAAAATAAACTCCTACATTTTCATTAATTTTTGTAATGATTCTATTATCACAAAGAACCGTTCCATATTGTTTAAACCTTTGATTGTAAAGGACACCATCCACTAAGTCATATCCATACATGGAATAATATGTTTCTTGAGAATAATCTGGTATACTTCTAATTTCAAAATTACCAAAGGTAAAAGTTTCATAATTCCAAGAACTTTTAGTATCATCATGCCCAAAACATTTTTCCAAAAAGCGGTTTCCATTTATATCAATAACACAAGTTACTGATTCTTGATTATTGGTTACCTCTTTATCTACTGAGATATTTACAATTCCTTTTTCACTTTCATAAGATATATTTTGATCTAATTTCAATAATTTTTCTTCTACACTTTCCCATAATATTTTTGCCATGATCTATACTCCTTCTATATAAAACCAATATTTATTTTCTATTATCTATAATACTTATTACTTCTCCTATATACATTCGATGAATAGGTTCCTTCTTATAAAATCGATCAATCTCGCTTTGTGGAATACTGTGATTATCAATATTTTTAATATCCATATCCTGAAAATAAATTTTTCTGCATACAATTGTTAACTTAGCCTCTTGAAACGAAATCCCATTTTTAAGAAAGTTAGGTGTTAGTTCAGTGAGAGAAATCTTATTACTATCCCTTCCAGATTTACTTCCCAATATAGCTAAATCTTTTTTATATTTTAAATCATAAAAACTAATAGTATAATATTCATTAGTTTCTAAAAATTCATAAGTATAACGATTGGGTCTGATGTAAATAGTAGCTACAGGTTTATTCCAAATTGTTCCAAAACCTCCCCAACTAATTGTCATAGCATTAAATTTATCCTTTTTTCCAACTGTTACTATTGCCCATTCTTGATCAAGATCATAAAACGGGGCTAATTGAAAATTTTTTAAATCCATAAAATTTCTCCTTTTTAACAATCAGTATAGTAGCATATTTTAAAAAAAATCTCAAGTTTCAAATCTTACTAATTTTTATTCCTATATACTATAATGATTTTCTTCTCCCAAAGGATCATTCAATCAAAGATTCTACAAAAGATTCATTAGAATTTTTAATTTTATCAATAAATTCTTGTTTATCATTCAAATTTAAAATCTTAAGACATTCCCATATTGTGAGATCATTAAGACTAGCATTAAATTTCTTTAATCTTTCAAAAAATTTATCATCTTTTTTATACTCCTCTACAATATAAATAGCGATTGGAATTCCCACTAGATACCATGTATCCTTAAAAATTGCTTTCTGTTGAGTAGTATAGTGTTCAAATATATCCATGGTCATCATATAATTATGATCATCAAAAAGTTCATTATATAATTCTGGACGAATATCTCCCTTTTTCTTATATAATAAAATAATTTTATATATATCATATAACTTGGAAGCATAAAAAAATAGCAAACTTCCAAGATTTTGAAAGTGTTTCTTTTGATCTTCTAAATATGAAACATCTAACTCCTTACAAAATATAAGTTCTCCTCCATAAGATAACGCTTCTGTTAATAAATCACTAACAACATTCCTCTTTCCTTTAGGTTGATTGATATAGTGCAGCAGTTCATGAATCAGTACTATACTATCTAGTAACGTTCCCTCTAAAAAAATAGTCAATCTTTTATTATGATGAGTATCATAGAAAGAAATGCCATCTTGGATTGTACGATAAAAACAATCTTTTCTTTTTTCACCTTTATCTTTTAAAATTAAAATTTCTTTTTGAATGAGTTCTTCGATATT
>CATLBU010000074.1 GCA_949879835.1 uncultured Bacilli bacterium | reverse complement strand
AAGATGAATTATCAGACTGGAATTTTAAACTTAGTGATAGCGATGCAGACAGTAAATTTGAAGCTTCAAATTTACTGTCTGCATCGCTATCACTAAGTTTAAAATTCCAGTCTGATAATTCATCTTTACTAATGTCTTTTAGTAAAATAGTGTCAAATCTTGTTTTATAACCTAAAATCGCATTAGCTACTTGTTTAGAAATATTTTTTATAAGTTTACTTTGTTCTTTATTTTCAGTTTTTATAGCAAATAATTCTGCTATCTTCTTAACCTTATTTCTTTTGAAAATCTGTTTATCTTTAATAACTTTTTCAATTTCTGCTGCCTTAGAAATATCAAATTCAATATTTAAATCTAAAGCCAACTGTTCGTATAACTTATTTAATTTTTCAATACTACTTTTTACATCGATTTTTGATGCTTTAAAATCTTTTACAGATGTATTATATAAGAAATTACCACGATATTTAATAATATGATGAATTGCCAAGTAGACTTCTCTTAAATCAAATTTTTTATCCTCAGTCATCAGTCTATATCGAAGATGATAAATAGTTGGATAAGCATCGTAAAATTTCTTATCTTCAGAAGCAGTTGGAAAAACAATTGAGGATACTTTTTTTCTTTTATCTAATGGGGAAAGATCTGATTCTTTCAACCTAGCAAAGAAATATGGATCTACTTCAGCCATATAAGGATCAAAAAATTCTTCTAATAATTTTAAGCGCCATCTTCTTCTTTTTATTCTTCGATGGGTCGTTCTAAACGAACGCCGCTCAGCTGCTGACTTTCCAGCATCAAATAAGTGTGATCCGATCGCAGTTTTACCTTGGAGTTTAAGAATATCATTGTCAGAATCCATTGCTACCCAACCGCATGAGTTAGTGCCAATGTCTAAACCGACTATGTACGCATCTTTAATCTTAGTCATCATTAACCCCTTCCTAAATTAATAAAGCGCTTTCTTACACTGCTAAAAATAATGTGAGTAACTCTTTCAACTAGCATTCATTGATCTAACAACCATCTAAAACTACTAACTAAATCAAAAAAGCTATCTCACGCTTTTAGTTTACTACTAACCAAATGTTTTTCAATTTAAATTAAAGATAAAAACATTGTTTTTTATAATTACCTTGAAAAACGTATTAACGATAAGTTTCATAAAATTTATCTAGATGAACTCATTCAACTTACTTATTGTTGCTCAGTTAATCTTAAGGACAATGATCATTATGTTTTATCGACCTCAATCTAAGTATAAGAAAAAAGATAGATAAAAACATCGTCATGTTTCTATCTACCTTTATACTTTAAGATATTTGATAAAAAGGTAAAGACATTCAAACAAAATAACAATAAAGCCTATTCCTTATCATTACTCACAATAAAAATGATTTGAAAAATTTTAATATCTTCTTTTATACGGAACAGTTATTTATGATATTGAATGCTGTTCATCTATTACATCGAAAAAGCTTATTTCTTGCTTTAATTTATCTTTTAATTGATCTAGCTGAACTAAATCTACTTTATATTTTCTAGAGCTAGCTATCTCTCGTGCACTTTTTAGAAAGTTATCATACACATTTTCATCTTCTGGTTTTTCAAGTTCATTGCTAATTAATAATACTGAAGAAATATCATCTTGAGGCTTAATATTACCCAAATCATATAATATAACTTTTAATTCTTTAACCAGATTATCTTTACGCTTATAGTCAAAACTCATGGATCTAAGTAGCGTTTTTGCAATTTGAAAATCGTATATATCATTAACACCAAGACTATTTGATATTTCGGGTTTTAATTTTACTTGATCTTTAGGTAACTTAAAGGATCTAATTTGTTTATTTAGAAGACTACGAACCTTTTCTTTAGATATTCTTTCATTCTTAGGCTTGTCATAATATAAAAAGGTGGATTTTAAATCTTCTACATCCGATTTCCAATTTTCATCAGATGTATATATAGCTTGCACAGACGAAAAACGGAATTCATTAGTCAAATAGGATACTTTATTTGTTAAATAATTTGGATCAGAAATATTATTAAATCTTCCTTCATCAGATTCATCTGGTAAATTGAAATTTAAAGTTTCAACGTCTTTATCCAAATTATAATCTAAATCATATTCTAATGATTCCATTACCATTGAAAAGAAAGCTTTATTATATTCATCGTCAAAAGCTGCTACTCTTCTCATATTATTAGTTTTAAAAAAATGAGAATATTTCTTTGAAGGATAATGAACTGCAACTCCGACATTTATAGTTTCCATTCTTATAGCATTTGGAATATATTTTAAAACTGAATAATATAAAAGGTGAGGTGGCAGGATGTTTATCGGAAGAGAACGGGAAATGGGGACGCTGGAGAGGCTGTATCAGAGTGACGCCTTTGAGTTTGTTGTGATCTATGGAAGAA
>CATLBU010000073.1 GCA_949879835.1 uncultured Bacilli bacterium | reverse complement strand
AGATGGTAGTAAAACAATGGTTATAAGAGGTGCAGCAGGAAGAAAAATACCACATAGTAGAGTATTTAAAGATGAGATCCTTTACTTTATGGAGAAAGGATCAAAGAAGATTAGTGCTAAAGGCATAGTAACTGATGTTCAAAATTTTGTGAAGTTATCTGAAGAAGAAATAACTAGCACCATTGAAAATAATAATAGCAAATTACAATTAACGGATAAACAAAAAGAAAGATGGCACAAAAAATGTCTATGTTTAGTGGAGTTTGATAATGTAGAAAGTATTGAGCCATTAGATTTTGATCATCAAGGAAATATGGATGATTGGCTAATTATAGAAAAAATAGAAGATGTTGTTGTAGGAACAAGTATTCCATATAATTACGAAAAATCAAGATTCTAGGAGTGAGATTTTATGGCAATGTGGAATCCGTGGCGCGGTTGTAAAAAATGTAGTGATGGCTGTTTACATTGCTATATTCATAAAGGAGATGCAAAAAGAAATAGAAATACTTTTGAAATTATAAAAACAAAAGACTTTGAAAAACCAATAGAGAAATTAAAAAATGGCGAGTTTAAAATGAAATCGGGAATGGTCTATTTATGTTTTTCTACGGATTTTCTTATTGAAGAAGCAGATGAGTGGAGAAAGGAATGTTGGAAAATGATAAAGATACGACAAGACTGTACTTTTCTGCTTTTAACAAAAAGAATAGATAGATTTATGAAATGTATTCCCAATGATTGGAATAATGGGTACGATAATGTAGTGGTATGTTGCACTATCGAAAATCAAAAAAATGCAGATTATAAATTGTCAATTTTTAAAGACTTACCCATAAAACATAAATGTATAACAGCACAACCATTATTAGAGAGAATTGACATTGAAAAATATCTTGAAACAATCGAACTCGTAGTAGTAGGCGGAGAATCTGACAGAAACGCTAGGGTATTTCATTATGATTGGGCGTTAGATATTAGAGAACAATGTATAAGAAAAAATGTTGATTTTGAATTTAGACAATGTGGAACCTATACAATCAAAGATGGAAAACACTATAAAATACAAACAAAAGACTTGTATAAACAAGCAAAATTAGCGAATATTAATTATAAAGCAATAGCTAAATGGTAAATTATAAAAGCGTTTCTTAAAAAAATCTCTTTTTATTATATTGACATAACTAATCAAATTAGTTATAATCATAATACAATTAGCAAAGGAGAAGAATATGGCCAAAAATAATATTAGTGATGAACTTATTATAAAAACCTCTGCTCGTATAGCAAACGAAGTAGGGTTAGATAATTTATCTTTAAAAAGAATTGCTGAAAATTTAAATATTAAGTCGCCTTCTTTGTATAATCACATTTCTAGTTTAAATAGTATTAAAGAAAAACTTATGATTTATGGATGGAAACAAGTTGAAAATAAGATGATAGAAGAAGCAGTTGGGGTTTCTGGATATGAAGCATTAAAGAATATGTGTTCCGCTTTTTATAATTATGCTACAACTAATAAAGGTGTTTTTGCTGCCATGTTATGGTATAACAAATATGAAACACAAGAGAACAACAATTCAACTTCAAGATTATTTGATTTATTATTTAAAGTAATGAAATCTTTAAATATAAGTGAAGAGAATATCAATCATAGTATCAGAACATTGAGAAGCTTTTTAGAAGGATTTTCGTTACTTGTAAATAATAATGCTTTTGGCAATCCAATATCAATTAAAGAAAGTTTTGACTTATCCTTAGAAATAATGATGAATGGTATAAAATCTTTAGAGGGAGTAAAATAAAATGAACGAATATATAAATTTAACATTAGAAAATATTCTTGATGAGCATATATGTTGTGCGATTGGAGACAAAAAGCATCAATGGGGTGTTGATAAGAAAAAAGAATGGATTAAAAATAAATTAAAAGAGGGTCATGTCTTTAGAAAATTAAATGCTAGAGGAAAAATATTTATTGAATACGAACCAATCGAAACTGCCTGGGTACCTATAAGTGGAAAAAATTATGAATATATTTATTGTTTATGGGTAGCAGGAAGTTTCAAAGGAAAAGGGATTGCTAAGGAATTATTAGAATATGCGATAAAAGATGCCAAAGAAAAAGGAATGAGTGGCATTTGTACTTTAACTTCTAAAAAGAAAAAACCTTTTATTGGAGACAAACAATTTTTTCTTCATTATGGATTTCAGGTTGTTGATGAAATAGAGGATTATGAATTATTAGCCTTAAAATTTGATAATAATGATACACCTAGATTTAATAATAATGCTAGAGCTATGAAAATAGAGAGTGAGGATTTTACAATTTATTATAGTAATGAATGTCCTTATGTAGAATATGAAGTACAAGAACTAACTCTATACGCGAAAGAAAAAAACATTAAAATAAACTTTATAAAAATAGATACTTTAGAGAAAGCCAAAAATGCTCCTTGTGTATTTAATAATTGGGCTAATTTTTATAAAGGAAAGTTTATCTCAAATACGATATTAAATGCCAACTCGTTTGAAAAATTAATAAAGAGATAAAATGGAACTTATAAAAAACGAAAGAAAAATACGGTGGTTGGGTATCCACTATAATATGAACTTATATAGAGGCTGTTCTCATAGATGTATTTACTGTGATAATAAGAGTAACTGCTATCATATGAATAACCTTGATATAGCGAAGAGAAAATATCTCTATACTTTAGAACAATAAATATTAATTTACGGAGTAAATCATATACAT
>CATLBU010000072.1 GCA_949879835.1 uncultured Bacilli bacterium | reverse complement strand
TAATACTGCTCCTATCATTATTCCAATTAGTATATTTATCATTCCTATCACCATAGCCTTTATTCTTATTATTATGATACCATTTTTTTCTTATATTTTAAATAAAACCTTTCCGGACAGGTCTAATCATAAATTTTTAAAAAATGCATATAATATATAGAAAAGTGATAAAAAATAGTTGAATTTATTAAACTTTATTGTTATAATTTTAATTGTCATTTGAAGAAACGCGGATGTAGTTTAATGGTAGAGCTTCAGCCTTCCAAGCTGATAACGTGGGTTCGATTCCCATCATCCGCTCCATTGACGAATCTGTTCGAACTTTTCGGACATTGATATATAGAAATCAATCGAAAGATTGGTTTTTTTGTTGTTTACAAAGAAATCATCCTAAAGGAAGGATGGTGTTTATGATTAAATTTACTACACAAGAGATACCTTTCGAGAAGGCTTTAATGCAAAGATTAGAGTTTATCTGTCAGTTCTGTAAAACTAAGCCCATATTTATTAATGGTAGCATTAGAAGAATTGATAAATCTAATTTAAACTTTATAGAACCTCATAGAGTTATCATTAAAGGTATTACATTTCTTGTATTTAATTATTCTACTGATATTTATATTGAAAATCTAACGAATAAAATTCAAATATCAGAGTTAGAAGATTACTTAAACACTATTAAATAGTCTTTCACAAGATGGACATTTTAAGACAAAAGTTGTATAATTAATATAGTGGATAGTTAATTATCCCATAGTCTTACAATGTATTTGAGAAGTGAAAGTATTATATTTCGTAGTACCTTCACTTCTCTTTTTTTGAAATGTCGTAACAAATGCCGTAAGAATTGTCATAAGAAATGTTGCAAGAAAAAAAGAAAAGGAGATGAATTTGTATTGAATGAAAAAGAAGTAATTTGTGGTTTATACCCTCGAGTGAGTACAGAAGATCAAGTCCGTGAAGGTTTTAGTCTTGATGAACAAGAAGAAAGTATGAAAAGATTATGTGATTATAAGAAGTATAAGATTTACAAAATTTATCGTGAAGAAGGAGTTTCAGCTAAAAATATGAAACGACCTAAATTTCAAGAAATGGTTCAAGATATGAAAGATGGCAAAATAAACAAAATTATTGTTTATAAACTTGATAGACTTACTCGTTCTATTCAAGATTTAGAGTTCATTTGTAATTTGCTAGGAGAAACCAATTGTAGTTTGGAAAGCATTTGCGAAGAATTAAATACAGAAACTTCAACTGGTATCTTCTTTATGAGAATGACTACTATCCTTGCTCAACTTGAAATTGAAAGAACATCAGAAAGAACGAAGTTTGGTTTAGCTGGAGCTATCAAAAAAGGACATTTGCCATACAGAGCTTGTTTAGGTTATAAACATGAAAATAAAATGCTTGTTCCTAATCCTTTAACAAAAGATATTGTTGTTAGAATATTTGAACTTTATCATAGTGGTATGTCCTACCAAAAGATTAGTAATTTATTTAATAAGGAAAAAGTTCTTGGCAAAACAAATTGGTGCGATTCTACTATTACTACTATTTTACAAAATGATGTTTATAAAGGTGATTTTGTGCATGGCAAAAGAACAAAGAATCCTATTTATTACAAGGATGTTGTTGAGCCAATTGTATCTCGTGAATTATGGGAAGAATGTCAGGTACAAAAGAAGAAAAACTCTCGTAGTTATATCAGAAATTTAACTTACTTATTTTTACAAAAATTAAAGTGTCCTCATTGTAATAGAATCATGGGTGGTAAAGCAACGAAAAAGAAAAATGGCAATGTATATTATTACTATTATTGTACTGATTGTAAGTGCAATATTAAAGAAGAAACAATTGAAAATTATATTAAAAATTTCATTGATGATATTGTAGAATACGATTCAGTTGTTAATCAATTTTTCCTACCTATGATTAAACAAAAAGTTGAAAATCCTATAGAACAATTAGAAAAAGAAATCAAAGAATTAAAAGCAAAAGATGAAAGATTAAAACAAGCATATCTTGAAGGTGTATTTCTTTTAGAAGATTATAAAAAAGAGAAAAAGAATATTGATAAAACAATTGAGAGCTTAGAAAATAAAATCATTGATACTGAAGTAAGTGATGAACTACGATTTACTTCTGAAGATATTTTGTTAAAAAGAGATATTGATTTTATCAATAAAATTAAATATCCTGACAAGTATCTAGATTTCAATAAATTTTGGAAAGATTATACTAGAGAAGAAAAATCAGAGTTAATAATGAGATATGTTGATGAAATAGAACTTGATAAAGCTAATAATAAATACGAAGTTAAATTTGTTAAATTTAGAGAATCCATTTGTAAGCCTATGACTGAATTAGAAACTCAGGGTTACTTGGATAAGAAGGTTCAAATGTTTGGAAACTTTGCTGGTTATATGAGATTTAGTGAATATCTTCCAATCGAAAAAGTTGGAGAACACATTATGAGATTAAGACAATTTTATGATGTAAGATTTTATGAAGCTGAATATTATGTTCAAGATCAAGTATTCAAATTTGAATTAGATGAAAACAAAACAGATATAGTTAGAGTATTTCCTATGAAGGATTATAAAAAGATAGATTCTCAAAATAAAAAAGATATTCATAATTATGGTGTTTTATATGTTAATAAAAATAATAGACCTGTCCGGAAAGGTTTTATTTAAAATATAAGAAAAAAATGGTATCATAATAATAAGAATAAAGGCTATGGTGATAGGAATGATAAATATACTAATTGGAATAATGATAGGAGCAGTAT
>CATLBU010000071.1 GCA_949879835.1 uncultured Bacilli bacterium | reverse complement strand
CATCCCATATTTTCTCTGCGGAAGTATCTATAATTTTTTGCAGTACTTGGCAGGATTCCGAAAAACGTTCCTCGATACATAGTTCTAACTTTTTTAATAATTCATCTTTTTTAGTTTCTTATTTTTTACAAAAAATATATGTTGCTATTTTAATTATATTAACCTATATTTTTATATTTCATATACTACTTTAGAAGGATGTGGAATTATGAATTTTTCAGATAATTTTTTTAAACGTGTAGAAAAGAAAACAAATGTTGGAAAAGACACTATCTTAGATCTTGCTATTAAATTACAAAAATCTGATTTAAAAAATGAAGGTACACTTCGAGAGGTAATACAAGAACTTGGCAAACTAACAGGAAAAGAGGTTTCTAAAGAAAAGGAAGATAAGATTATTAGTGCGGTTGTAAATGATCAAGTACCAAAAGATATAGATAAAATGATTTAAAGAAACTGAGTTTCTTTTTTTATGGGAATATAAATCATTATCTTCACATATAGTTAAGTGAATTTAAGAAAGTAGGGATTAAATGGAAAAAATAGACATTATTAAAAGTATTACTGAAAGAACTGGTGGGGATATCTATCTAGGTGTTGTTGGAGCTGTTCGAACAGGAAAATCAACTTTTATAAAAAAAGTAATCGAAACTCTTGTTGTTCCAAATATCGAGGATGAATATGAAAAAAAACGTGCGCTAGATGAAATTCCACAAAGTGCTCAAGGAAAGACAATTATGACAACAGAGCCAAAATTTGTACCAAGTAATGCAGCAAAAATACAAATCGATACTTTTGAATCAAGCATTCGACTTGTAGATTGCGTAGGGTATGTAATTCCTGGTGTAAAAGGATATGAAGATGAAAATGGGCCTAGAATGGTAAAATGCCCATGGTATGACGAAGAAATACCATTTGTTGAAGCTGCCGAAATTGGAACAGAAAAAGTGATTCGTGATCACTCTTCAATTGGAATTGTTGTTACTACAGATGGATCTTTCAATGAAATATCACGTGAAAATTATGTGGAAGCAGAAGAACGTGTTATTCACGAATTAAAAGAAATTGGAAAACCATTTATTGTAGTATTAAATTCTAATCATCCAATGTTACCAGAAACAGAACGTTTAGCAGAAAAATTAAGAGAGAATTATGAGGTACCTGTTCTTCCAATTAGTGTTGAGAATATGACAGATCATGATATTTATAGTATTTTAAGAGAAGCATTATATGAATTTCCAGTAATGGAAGTAAATGTTAACATGCCAGAATGGATTGCTTGCTTATCTCCTAATAATTGGTTGAAAAAAATTTATATTGATAAAATTAGAGAAAGCGTTATAGAGATTGACAAACTACGTGACATTGATACCATTACAAATCATTTTAATGATTCAGAATACATCAGCAAATCCTATTTGTCAGAGGTAGATACTTCAACTGGAGTTGTTACATTGACATTAGAAGCCCCAGATGGTCTTTATAATCAAGTATTAAAAGATATTATTGGGGTAGATATCACTAGTAAAGCAGACTTACTAAAACTCTTCCAAGATTATAATGAAGCAAAAACCGAATATGATCAAATTAAGGGTGCCTTAAAGATGGTCAAACAAACTGGTTATGGAGTAGCTTCTCCTAGTTTAACAGATATGAAATTAGATACTCCAGAAATTATTAAACAAGGAAGTAGATATGGAATCAAATTAAAAGCAGTTGCTCCTTCCATTCACATGATAAGGGTCGATGTAGAATCAACGTTTGAACCTATTATTGGATCTGAAATCCAAAGTAAAGAATTAATTGATTACTTAATGAAAGACTCAGAAACAGAAGAAATTTGGAAAAGTGAAATCTTTGGACGTAGTCTAGACGTAATTGTTAAAGAAGGAATTCAGGCAAAACTTTCACTTCTTCCAGAAAATGCTAGATTCAAATTACAACAAACATTATCAAAATTGGTAAATAAAGGTTCTGGAAATTTATTTGCAATTGTTCTATAGGAAATTGTTAAAAGACAATTTTCTTTTCTGTTAAAAATATAGTACTTTTTTAGGTAACCTTTTATAAGTTCTTAAATGTCATTATAACCTTTATTTATAAGTGTTTACATCATTTTTATTTTTGGTAGATAATCACTTATATTCTTATAATTTCTTATATTTTTACTTTCAAAAGTAGTAAATTAGTAGTAAAAATTTTGGATTTTTTTAAAGTATTAATTTTAAATGTAAAAAAATACTACGGATTCCATAGCATTAAAATATGCCTTTATGAGCGAGGACAATGGCGTAGCCACTAAAGTCTCCGTCATAATAAAGTATAGTATTACCCTTATTATGTAGCATGAAACATGTAGCATTCATTTTTTATAATTTTTCCTTTTAAAATTAGAAATATCTTGTTTCTAATTATTATAAAATTTTTTTGAATAATATTTTATCTTTTCCTTATTAATTTCATGAACTAGTACTTTATCTCTTCTAGAATAATCATATATTGGAATATCAATACCAAGTTCTTCTAATAATGAATTTATTTTTATCAATTCTATTATAGGATCTTTTTCAAATCTAGTTATTCTTTTCTGCATTTCTAACAAATTGTATACAATTCCAGTAATATAGGTGTACGGTATAAAATAATAATATTGATATTCACCATCATAGTTTCCCATACGCCTTGGATCTTTTGTATCAATATATCTTTCATATTCAGCTATATTTGCACATTTGATAGGTTCTATACCATTAATAATAAAAGATGGTTTTAATGTGGCATAAAAGCGGAAGCATTGATTATCTGGAATAGTTATTTTTGATAAGCTTATATAATACTTTCCATTATAAACA
>CATLBU010000070.1 GCA_949879835.1 uncultured Bacilli bacterium | reverse complement strand
AGCTTTGATACAGGTTTTGGCGTTAAGCAATTTACTATGATTACTGAACCCCAGCTCTACTTTGTGCTAATGCGTAGTGATAAGCCTAAAGCAAAGCCCTTTAGGCAATGGGTAGTAAATGAAGTCCTCCCAAGCATTAGAAAACAAGGCTATTATCTAACCTCCAATGTAGAATCTACTTTGATTGCAGAGTTAAGGGATTCTAATTTAAGCAAAGATTCTTTAAAAAGAGAGTTAGAGAGCTTTAAAGACGAATTACTAGTTACTCAAAGGGAGCTGTTAAACCTTTACAGATTCCAACCCAAGAGTAAGGTTAAAGAACATTCTCCTGTAACTATTGCAAAAATTCAAGAATTAGCTAAAAGTGGTGTAGGCACATTAGAGATTGCAAGGACGCTTGGAGTAAGCAAATCAAGTGTCAGAAAATACAAATAAAGGATTCCTATGCAAAGACTAGAAACAAAAGATACACTAGAGAATATCACCAATGATTTAAAGAGCCTTTCTAATATTGCAATGTTTATGGGGATTGGCTGTAAAGAATTTCAAATAGAATCGCAAGAGATGTGGTTTCTCTCGGATTGTTTGGAGAGAATAGCAGACACATTGAAAGAGGTGCGTGAGAGTTTATAGGCTTGAAACCAAGTGAGAGTTTGCAACTTACATTCTCAATTAAAAGCCTTTTGTCATCTTAACAAGAGGCTTTTGTCTTGTTTAAAAACCTGCTTAATAAAAAGCCCCTCTCTTGTATTAATAACATAAATACCTTTATCTTTAAAGGGTTTTGCCTTATCAATCACACAAATAGAGCCGTCCTTGATGACAGGCTCCATAGATTCGCCAAAACTTGTAATCCATTCGCAATTTTGACTCTGAAAGAAATTGAGCATGGTATTATCCACTACTATTTCTTGATATTCTACAAACTCATTCATTCCACCCCCTCCTAAAGAAGCATTTGTTTTATAGAGTTTTAGAATCCTATATTTCTCCTCACATTCTAAGCTTTCTTTAGGAGAACTTCCAAAGAAAAAGTAATTAATATTAATCTTTCTTTGCTCTAGGAAATTTAAGATTTGTTTATAGGGGATAGAGTTTCTAAACTTCATACTATTAAAAGTATCAGGGTGTATGTTTAAGGCTTTAGCTATATCAATGCTTTTAATCTTTGTTTGTCCCTCACTCGCCAAAATATCCTTTAGCTTTTCTATAATCTCTTCCATTTCCATAATAATTCCTAAATAATTATTTTATATTAAAAGGAATTTAGCATAAAATTAGAAAAAAGCAAGAATGGCTTTTAAAATGAAAGGGAAATTAAACAAAAGAGATTCTTAGTAGAATGTGATTATAATATTCCATTTGAAAAAGAGGAAAAATAATGCAAAAATTTGTCTCTCCAAGTTTTTGGCAAACAGCCTTTACTTGTCCTTATTGTGGTGTATTAGCTCAAATGAATTGGGAGCGTTTATATGAGGGTAATGTTGGCACAATAGGTTATTCTATCCATATTGCAGTGTGTCAAGTATGCAAAAGTTATAGCATTTGGCAAGAATGTGGATTCTCACAAAATGGCAAGCCAAAATTAGTAAGGGAAATACTCTATCCCAAATACTCTGCTATTCCTCCAGCAGAGGATATGCCCAAATCCATTGAAGCAATCTACAAGGAAGCTTCTAATGTCTTAGGGGATTCTCCTAGAGCCGCTTGTGCTTTGTTGCGTTTAGCCTTAGAGGAATTAATATCATATTTGAAAGATAATTTTGAAAAATATCAAGTTATATACAGAAGAAAAAAAATAATGGAGGTGTTAGAACAATATGATACAAGTTCAATATTAGAAATTGGATGTGGAATGGAGCCATTATTTAAATATTTAGATGACAGGTTTAAGTATTATACATTAATTGAGCCTAATGAAAAATTTTGTAATAATGCAGAAAAATTAGGGAAGGGTGATAACCGGATAAATATATATAATGGTTTTATGGAAGACTTTTTTAATAAGTATAATACTGAATTTTCATGTATTATATGTTCTGGTTTATTACACGAGGTTGAGTCACCAGATAAATTATTAAAAAGTATTGCGGATGTATGTAACACTAATACAGTGGTACACATAAATGTTCCTAATGCGAATTCATTTCATAGAATTTTAGCAAAAGAAATGGAATTAATTAGTGATATACATGATTTTTCTGAAAATAATATATTATACCAGCATAATACTGTTTTTGATATTGGTCTTTTAAAGAAAAAAATTTTAGATTCAGGTTTTTACATAATAGAAAGTGGTTCATACTTTTTAAAACCGTTTACGCATAGTCAGATGTTTAAAATGATACAAAATAAGATAATAAATGAAAAAATATTGGATGCCTTATATAAAATTATAAAATATTTTCCTGAATACGGTTCTGAAATATATGTTAATTGTAAGAAAGGCTGATTATAATGGAATTAATATGTGTTAACAGAAAAGATTATGATAAGATTGTGATAAATGAAAAATATATTTATAACTCTTCATGGTTTCATGAATTAAATAAAGAAAAAGTTGAAAAAATAAAGCGTTTATTGTTTAAGACTAAAAAGTATAAATTAGCTATAATTGGTGGAATTATTAATAAAGAGATGAAATTTCCATATTCTGCACCATTTTCAATTTTTGAAAAATTAGATAAAAATATATCAATTGAAAATATAGATGAAATGTTAAAATTGTTGGAAGATTATTGTATTAATAATAATATTAGTAAAATCAGTTTTAAATTGCCACCATTTTTTTACGATGAGACATTTTGTAATAAAATATCAAATTCATTTATTAGAGCTGGATATATTGTTGATAAATATGATTTAAATTATCAATTTTATTTAAAAAATATAGATTGTTTAAATAAAAATAT
>CATLBU010000069.1 GCA_949879835.1 uncultured Bacilli bacterium | reverse complement strand
ATTTAGCTGTAATATATTTTTCTCATCCATTGATATAGATAAAAGAGCAATAAGCTTTATACTGATTAGTTCTTTACAATCATTTTCGAATTGTTTTTGAATTTCTTTAACCTTTTCAGCCTGACTGCCATTATTAAGCCTGTCCTCTTCACTAAGAAGATGCTCCATATCTTCTTTATAATCTAATTCATAAATTGAATATAAATTACCTAAAAATTCATATATCTTTTTTGCGGAATTTTTATCCTTCAACATTTTTTCAAGTTGTTTAGGGCTTTCAACTTTAAGTTGTTTATCTCGAATCATATCAAGAAGTGAATAAACCTCTTCGACATCTTCTTTTGTTATATTCTTTCTCCATTTTTCTACTTTTGAAATAATTTTAATAAAATAGTCACTTTGTGCTATAACTTCATTAACAACATCATAATCCGAATAAAGTTCCAAAGCGATTTTAAAATTTAAAGCAATTTCATCTCTACGTTCCTTAAAGAATTTGGCTAGACTATTTTTCTCACCACGTTCAACAAAAACATAAATGGCATCATTTAATCTTTGAGTTATTCTTTCACGATTATCCTCGCCATAAAAATCTACAAAATATTCAATTATCATCGGAAGTTTATCTTTAAGAGGATTGCTTGCATCCTCTATCTCTTCAAATGTATCATCAATCATCTTTTCCCTCTGACATATTATTTTCGCTGTCATAAACAGAATTTATTTCTTTTGCTCTTTTTATTTTATCTATTGCTTTTTCCGCACGCAAGAAACAATCTAAATATTTTTTAGTGCTTGGCTTCCAATCAAAACCACTAATCTTTGCTATATCAAACATATCTTCATTTTTTCCAACTTTGCTTTCAATTTCTTTGATTATATCAATATATTCTCTAGCATTTCTACTAATTTTAAGTATATCATCTGCAACATCGGCAAGTTCGTTGAGTCCTTGTTTGTCAAAACGCTTGAATAATATAGAACCATCATCAGAAAAATAGCAGTCAATAATATCTTTCATATTTTCATTAATGAATGTCTCAAGAAGAGGAAATCCTGCTCTATATAAAACATCTGAACCATCTAAATAGCCTATTTTAAAATCATCTCTTCTAAGTCTTTCAACAATTTGTTGAGATAGATATTCATTTATTACCTCATCAAGCGAAGTGTATTTATGAAAACATTCATATAACACTCTCGCGTCATCATCAAATAATTCTATCACTTGACTTCTAATTCCCGTCTTCTGAGTAAAAATACCATTATTAAATGTCGCATAACTTGACAATGCGTGGTTCATCTCGTGTATTATTGATTCATCATCAAGAGTTAAATATGAATTATTGACGCAAACATTTTTAATTTTATTAGGATTTTTAAGTTCTACTACGCAGGCATTAAAACCACCCTTTGAAAGCTCTTTTGAAAGCATAAAATCTTGAATAGATGCAATACAGTCCGCCCCAAGCAAATAATCTTTATAAATATTGTCAAGTTTATCAAATAGTCCAGCTTTTGCAGAAAGCAATCCAAAAAACTCAGAATCTCTAATTTTATTTATATCATCTTCAATACTTTCTATCGCTTGTTTAACTTTATTTTTAAAAATATCTTCACTTTGGTTCAAATTCCCCGCCACCTTTGTTGCCGATAATTTTGAAAGCGATTTTAAATCTTCAGTTAATCTAGCAAGCAAAGGTTCTCTATATGCAGATGAAATCTTATCTATTTCTATATAGTCAACAATATACGGCGTCAACTCTATTAATTTTGCTATATTTTTATCTGAAGTAATAATATTTAACTTGCTAGTTAAAGCCTCTAGAACAATACATTCACTCTGTCTTTTAAATCTTCTTTTAAGTTCTGATGAGATTATGGCAAACTCTATATCATCTTGCTTAGCCAGGTGCTTTTCTTCACTATGATAATAATCAAAAGCCTCTTTAAATCCACCTTTTACATAGATATCATAAAGGTTATTAAGTAGTTTATAAATTTTTTGTGATGACCCTGGCAAAGAAAGAAAAAATTGTAAATCTCTTGGTGTCCTTATCTCAGTAGCAATATGTTGAAATAACTCAAATACAGGTAAAATATCCTTCTCACTTATTCCTTCTTTCCACTTTTCAATTTTGTCAAAATATTCTTTAATATTATCCGGTGAAAAATTTATCATTACTCTAAGTTTTCTCAAGACCATTTCTTTAAATTCAAGAACTTTGTTTCTATTTAGTACATAAAAATATTGTTCAAGAGGATTTCTTGATTCCGTTGTCACACGATCAGCAAAAATATAATCTGTATTATATAATCTCTCTGTTATTTTCTTTCTATATTCCTCGCCATAAAATTCCACAAAATAATCAATAATCTGTGTTAATTTTCCTTTTATCGGATTATATAAATCTATTCCCTCAAGTCCGTGTTCCATATTACTCTTCCGCCTTGTTTTCTTCTAAGAAAACTTTCTCTTCCTCGACTCTTAACTCGTTAACTTTATTAACATTTTTATGTTTATCAAGATAATCCTCTACTTCTTTAAAAAGTTTTTCGCCCCTACTATAAAAAGATAAATATTTCTTATATGGCGAAAATATGAGTTCATTTTTTCTCTTTGCTAGTTTAAAGAAATCAACCTCTCTTTCTCCACCTATAAATCCCAGCATCTTTCTATAATCTTTATTACAGATATTTTTATTGCAATAATTAAGCATTTCGGTGGCAAAGTTTGAAAGTTTAGTAAGATTTTTCGCCCCTAAATATCTTTCCATTGCCTTGCCATCCTCATTTAAAACTATATCTTTTATATCTTCTAAATGTCTTTCTAAAAATCTTCCAAATAAAGGAAATGCCGCACTATAAAGTGATTCTATTTCTTCGTGTCCTCCAATCGAAAAACCATCCTCCTCGGCGATTTTATATATTTTTAG
>CATLBU010000068.1 GCA_949879835.1 uncultured Bacilli bacterium | reverse complement strand
CAAACTAATTAACATTAATCCTAATCCAATTTCTTTTAGTATATATGATTATCGTGATGATTTTATCGAAATTACTACAAAATATGGACATACCAATTATCCTATTGTAAATAAAGAAAATAAATGTTTAGGAATGATTCGATTAATTGACCAAAATACATTTGATAAGAAAAAGGTTATATTAGTAGATCATAATCAATCTTCACAAAGTGTAGATGGAATTGAAGAAGCAGAAATTATGGAAGTAGTTGATCATCATAATTTAGGTACTATTGGTACCTCTATTCCAATTAATTTTAGAAGTATGCCTGTAGGATGCACTTGTACTTTGCTTTATAAATTATTTGAAGAAGCAAATGTCGAAATTCCTAAAGATATAGCTGGATTAATGTTATCAGCCATCTTAAGTGATACATTATTATTTAAATCTCCTACCACGACAGAAACAGATAAAATAGTAGTAAAAAAATTATCAAAAATTGCAAAACTGGATTATGAGAAATATGGAATGGAAATGTTAAAAGCTGGGGCTACTCTAAAAGGAAAAACAAAAGAGGAAGTTCTAAATATGGACTTCAAAAATTTCAAAATAGGCGAAAAGAAAGTTGGAATTGGACAAGTTTTTATCCTAGATATCAATGAAATTAATCAAGAAAAACAAGAATATATTGATTTAATTAATCGTACAGCTGAGAATAAAGAATATGACATTATTACTTTATTTGCAACAGATATTATTAAAAATGGATCTTATATTTATTTTAATGATACTTCAAAAGATATTTTAGAAAATGGTTTTAATGTCGAGAATTTAGAACAAGGACACTATTTAGAAGGATTGGTTTCCCGTAAAAAACAAATGCTTCCAAACATTATGGAAGAAATCGAAAAAAAATAAGTTTATGAATTTACTCATAAACTTTTTTTATGGCTTTATGGCTTTTTTTATAATATCTAATAATTCAATCAAATAATAAATAAAATGACGTTCTAATTTAATAATGTCCAATGTAATGATTAAGCATTCCCTTTTCATACTAAAACGAAACATTCTAGATATAGAGCTAACTTCAGTAAATAATAAATCTCCTTTTAACAAATTCGTCAATTCCTCTGAAAGTGTCATTTCTATAAAATTCTTTGTTTGTTTTACATTTGTAATATTGAGTTTTTGTGCCTCTTTTTCAAACCATTCTTCATACATATAAATTAAAATATTCTCATCAATTTTCCCAAAACGATCTTCTATCTCTTTTTTTATTTCTATCAATTTTTCATAAGAATCTATTGAATTAATTTTCTTGTGAATCTCTATTTTTAAATCTTCTTCTTCGACATACTTATTATCAATAAAAGTCTCCACCTCCAAAAGGGGCTTTTCATCAAGAGATTCTGATATTAAAGTTGGAGTTCCTTTTAGTTTATTAATTTCTTCTTCTAACATAGTTAAATATAAATCAATTCCAACACTGTCAATAAAACCAGCTTGCTCTCCACCTAATATATCACCTGCGCCTCTAATAGATAAATCACGCATTGCGATTTTAAATCCACTACCAAGTTCTGTAAACTCTTTTATTACATTCAATCGTTTTTGAGCAATCTCACTTAAAACTTTTCCTTTATTATACATTAAGTAACAATAGGCAATTTTGTTACTTCTACCGACTCTTCCTCTAATTTGATATAATTGAGATAAACCAAATCGATCAGCGTCAATAATGATTAATGTGTTGACATTTGGTATATCAATTCCTGTCTCAATGATAGTTGTACACAACAATATATCATAATCTTGATCAATAAATTTTATCATGACATCTTCTATATCATTTTTATTCATTTTTCCATGAGCACATACAATTCTAGCATCTGGAACAAGAGATTGAATTTCTAATAGCTTTTGTTCCATTTCTGTTATATTATTAAAAAGAATAAATACCTGACCTTTTCTCGACAATTCTTTGTAAATAGCATCTCTAATAATATTTTTATTTTCTTCTAAAACATAAGTCTGAATTGGATAACGATCTACTGGTGGTGTTTCAATTAATGATAAATTACGAATTCCCGTTAAAGACATTTGAAGTGTTCTTGGAATTGGTGTAGCTGATAAAGTTAAAATATCAATATTATTTTTTAACTGTTTAATTTTTTCTTTTTGTTTTACTCCAAATCTTTGTTCTTCATCTACTACTAATAACCCAAGGTTTTTAAATTGAATATCATCACTAAGTAATCTATGCGTACCTATAACAATATCAACTTTCCCATTTATTAAATTTTGTTTAATTTGTTTTACTCTTCTTGGTGAAACAAAACGATTTAATACTTCAATGTTCACAGGATAATTTTTAAAGCGTTTTAAAGCATTTTCATAGTGTTGATTAGATAAAATTGTAGTAGGACATAGATATGCAACTTGTTTTCCTGATAATACAGCTTTAAATATAGCACGAAAAGCAACTTCTGTTTTGCCATATCCAACATCACCACAAAGTAATCGATCCATTGGACGTTTAGATTCCATATCCTTTTTTATCTCTTCTATTACTCGAATTTGATCTGAAGTTTCAGTATATTCGAATTCTTTTTCAAATTTTAATTGATTTTCATCATCTTTTTCAAAAGATATTCCAATACTTGATTCTCTTTTGGCATACAATTCTAAAAGTTGATTAGCTATATTTTCTAATTTCTTTTTTACTCTTAATTTTGTTTTTTCCCACTCTGTACTACCTAGTTTATTAATTCTTGGTTGAATACCTTCATTAGAAGAAAATTTACTAATGAATTCTATTTTTTCAACTGGAATATATAATTTATCTCCATCCTTATATTCAACTGTCAAATAATCTTTCTTTAAACCATTTTTTACTAGAGTTTTTAATCCTCTATATCGACCAATTCCATGAATCACATGAACAACATAATCACCAATATCTAAATTATTAATATTCTTAATTTTTGTTCCATATTTAAAATTACTCTTATACTTAAGTCTTTTATTCTGATTAGAAA
>CATLBU010000067.1 GCA_949879835.1 uncultured Bacilli bacterium | reverse complement strand
TATTTCATTTAAAAATATCCATCTTATCTACTGCGATTTAATAATTCTCTATTCTTTTTACATCCAATCTATAAAATTAAAAATAATTCTTTAACAAACTATTTAGTTCCACTGCATATTCCATAGGGAGTTCTTCTCGAAAACGATCGATAAATCCCATAATAATCAATTCCTTCGCTTTTTCCTCTGAAATTCCTCTGCTCATTAAATAAAATAATTTTTCTTTACTGATTTTAGAAACAGTAGCTTCATGTTCCAAAAAAGAATCTTGATTGGATATGATATTGGTAGGAATCGTATCACTTTTAGATTCATCATCAACAATGATGGTATCACATTTTACATTTGCCTTAGAGTTCCTTGCTTGTGCGCCAATATGAACGGTCCCTCTATAGTCTGCTTCTCCCCCCTTAACAGCAATCGATTTACTAATAATATTACTACTTGTATTTGGAGCAAGATGAATCATTTTAGCTCCTGTGTCCTGAACTTGATGATCTTTCGAAACAGCAATACTAATACAATTCCCCTTGGCATATTTTCCATTTAAAATACAACAGGGATATTTCATATTAACCTTTGACCCAATATTTCCATCAATCCATTCCATTAGTCCACCCTCCTCTACAATTGCTCTTTTAGTAACCAAATTATATACATCAGTAGACCAATTTTGAATAGTTGTATAACGACATTTCGCATTCTTTTTAACATAAATTTCAACAACAGCAGCATGAAGAGAATCACTTGTATAGGTAGGAGCTGTACATCCTTCCATATAGTGTAGTTCACTTTCCTCATCAACAATAATAATTGTTCGTTCAAATTGCCCCATATTTTTGCTGTTAATGCGAAAATAACTTTGTAAAGGGCGATCCAATTTAGTATGAGGAGGAATATAAATAAATGTTCCTCCACTCCAAACTGCTCCATTTAATGCTGTATATTTATTCTCATCATATTTTACTAAATTATTAAAGTATTTTTTAAAAATATCAGGATATTTTTTCAAAGCTGTATCAGTATCGCAAAAGATAACTTTTTTTTCTTCTAATTCTTGAATCATATTATGATAGACGACTTCACTTTCAAATTGAGCTCCAACACCACCTAGATACTTCTTTTCAGCATCTATTAATCCCAAATTTTCAAATGTATTTTTAATATTTTCATCCACTTTATTCCAATTATCATAGACTTCATCTGATACCTTCTTATAATAATGAATGATATCAAAATCAATATCTAAAGTTGGACCAAAGTGTGGGTTTGAAAGATCTAAAAATTTCTGGTAGGCACTTATTCTAAATTCACACATCCACTCTGGTTCTTTTTTTATTTTAGAGATTTCTTTTACTTTTTCCAAATCCAGTTTTTTCATCTTATCACCTTTTATATTATACTAAATCTAACCTAAAAAAAAAAGAAATTTGCTTTCTTTTCATTGTTTTTTTCAATAAATATTTTGTGTATCAATACTCTACCTATCTATCTAATGTTTTTTAATAACAAAACTAAATATTCTGTCATATGTTCGAATGTTTCCGAAATATTTTTTTATGATAAATCCCCTTTCACTTGTTTTAATACTTTTTCGATTCCCCACCATGGAAGTAAAGCACATTTTTTTCGATTTGGTTGTTTATAAATATCATCATAAACAACAGCTTCTTCTAAAATCTCTTCTTTATATTCTTTTTCATCAATCATATTACCAAAATTTTGATATATTTCAATTGCTTCTTCCAATGTTTTTCCAATCAAAGTATCAATCATAATAGAGGTAGAAGAGGTACATATTGCGCATGCTTCCCCATCAAATTTTATATCTTGAATCACATTATTTTCTATTTTAATCATTAAATCAATCTCATCAATACAACTATCGTTATTAGTATTTACTCTAATATATCCTTCTTCATCGGTTAATCCCCTATTTTTAGGGTTTTGATAATGTTCTAAAATAATACTTCGTCTTAAATTTTGATCCATTGTATCACCTCAAAAATTTCTATATTATTATACCACATAGTATTCTCAATATCCATAATATATATTATTCTATCTTCCATTTTGGTGGGTAAATATATTGAATAGATTTATTTTTAGGGAGATATCTCTTTTTAATCCGTTTTCTATTTGATTTTAACTCAGGTATCGCTTGTCTACAGTATTTGTCTAACTCACAAAAAATATTTTGACAGTCTATTAATTGAAGGGGTCTATTTCCAATTCTTTTAAATTTCAGATTTAATCTTTTAAATTCTTGTGTTTGATGCTTATACATATACCAAATAATATCTTCATTAGTCATTGTTCCTGTATCTATGAAACATTTTTTAATTCCTCGAAGAGATCCTGGCCCTACAACTGTAAATTCATCTTCTTTCCAATTTACCACTTCACTATAATTAATATCCGTTACTAACTGATACGCCATAAAATTACCTATTAAAGGATAACTTTTTATAATATGGAATGCTTCCTCCATCGTTTTACATTCTGTAAGTCTATTTTGAATCTTATCTTGATTAAACATTTTATCAATTAATGCTAAATGATTATCATGTTTTCTATGATATCCAAAGGCCTTATTCGCACAACTTATATAAGCATCATTATAGATCTTTATGCCATTAGATATTGCCTTTTCTAATACTTTAGAATATTTCTGAATATGAAATGTTTTAAGAGTAATATCCCCAAAATGTTTTAAAAACAATTCCCATGTAGATTCTTTATTAAATAGTTTAAATAACAATATTCTAAATAACATATCTTCTCTAGAATAATTTTTATCATTATATATAACATTTTTTAGTAAATATTGACTAACTCTATCATTTACTCGATAACTATTACAAAATTTATATTCTTGTAAAATGAGATCATTCGTCCATGGAGCAGATTCTCCATTTTTCTTTTTCCAAAATATATTTTGCCGTTCACAAGCAAAATACCAATCTAAATCATATATTTTTTCTCTTTTTATAAATTCTCTTTCCATCAATATTCCCTTCTTATTTTTTCCATTCAATCTATAT
>CATLBU010000066.1 GCA_949879835.1 uncultured Bacilli bacterium | reverse complement strand
AAAAACTTTGAAAAAAATTTAGATGTAATGTAGATATATCTTAATAGAAATACTCGTAAATGAATAAATAATTAAAAAATAAAATAATAAGCTCAAGAAAAGAAATAGAGGCTTTTTCTTGAAGATTATTCAAAAGGAGAGATACTAATGAAAAAATTAATAATAGCAGAGAAACCTAGTTTAGCAATGAATTTAGTACAAGCTTTAGGTCAAGGATTTGAAAAAAAAGATGGTTTGATTGATATGATAGTAGAGGGCTCTTCTAAAGTAATAGGTGTATGTCAAATAAAATTAATAGTCAAAGAAAGTACCAGTTTAAAAATCAACCAAAAGATGAAAAAACAAAAAAAATTTCATATTATATTAGAAGTAAAACCAGAAGTTGTTTTAAATGTTTTAGATTTCAAACAGGGAGAAAATTTCCAAATGGAATACGAATATTCTTTAGAAAAAAATAGTACTTTGAATCTTTTGAAATTTTATGATGCAAAACAAGGAAGAGAATCAGATTTAATAGATTTGAATGGTGAGAATGCAGAAATATCCTATCATTTGAAAACAATTAGTAGAGAAGATCAAGTTTTTGATTTGCAGGTACACCATAATGCCAGTACAACAAAAAGTAATATCATTCATCATGGTGTTAATATGCAAGATGGAAGTTTATCATTTAATCTAACTGGAATTGTATATAAAGATAAAGTGAATTGTATTTTAAATCAAAATAGTCGTATTGTAACATTGAATGAAAAGAAATGTAATATCAATCCAAATTTATTAATTGAAGAAAATGATGTTATTGCAAATCACTCCGCTTTTGTTGGTAAATTTAGTGAAGAAGAACTATTTTATTTACAAAGTAGGGCAATTTCCTATCAAGAAGCTTTAAGCTTGCTTATTAAGGGATTTTTGCTAGAAAATATTCATGATGAAGAAATCATCAAGACGATTAATCAATATTGGAGGTGAAATATGAATCGAAATGATTTTCCAATGTTCATGCAAAATATTATTTATTTTGATAATGGGGCAACAACATTTAAACCCCAAATATTATCTGAAAAAATTAGTGAATATTATAACACTTACTCAGCCAATGCTCATCGAGGAGACTACGATATTAGTTTAAAAGTAGACCAAGCTTATGAACATACAAGAGAGTTGGTAAAAGAATTCATTCATGCAAAAAAAACAAATGAGATTGTTTTTACAAGTGGTGCAACTGATTCTTTAAATAAAATTATTTTTGGATATTTTAAAAATAATCTTCAAGAAGGTGACGAAGTAATTTTAACGAAGAGTGAACATGCTTCTAATGTTCTTCCTTGGTTTGAACTAGCTGATATGATTGGTATTCAAATAAAATATATTGATTTGGATGAGAATTTAAAGGTGAATGTATCCAATTTAAAAAAGATAATCTCTTCCAAGACAAAGGTAATGAGTATTGCTCATATTACTAATGTAGCAGGAGATATTCGTCCTTTAAAAGAACTTATTCAGATTGCTCATCAAAATCACATTTTAGTACTAGTAGATGGAGCTCAAAGTGTTGCCCATATGCCGGTAGATGTTCAAGACTTAGACATTGATTTTTTAGCTTTTTCTGCCCATAAAATGTATGGACCTACTGGAGTTGGTGTTTTATATGGAAAAGAGGAACTCTTAAAAAATATTCAACCAATTATTTATGGGGGTGGGATGAATGTTACTTTCAATAGTGATGGAATTCGTATTTATAATGAAATTCCTCATATGTTAGAAGCTGGAACACCCAATATTGCAGATGTGATTGGATTTGGTAGTGTTTTAGAATATTTAAATCAAATTGGAATGAAAAAAATCCATGAATATGAAACCGAATTGCGCAAATATGCTATTTCGAAGTTAAAACAAATTCCCAATTTAATAATTTATAACGAGTATAGTGAAAGCAGTATTATTGCTTTTAATTATCAAGATATATTTGCTCAGGATTTAGCAATCTATTTAAATAAATATAACATATGTGTTCGAGCTGGAAACCATTGTGCTAAAATCTTAAAAGATGAACTTGGAATTAAAAATACTTGTCGAATTAGTTTTGCTTTTTATAATACAAAAGAGGAAATTGATTACTTGGTAAAAATTTTATCAAATTCTAACATAAAAAATGAAATTATTTAAAAAAATGTTTAAAAAATAGTAATGTGTGTTATAATAGACATTACTATTTTTATTTGGAGGGATTCGAATGGAAAATATGATGAATCAATATTTAAATTATCAACAAACGCTTCATTTTAAACGACTTATTATTCAAGTTGTTTCTGATGTTGCAGAAAAAACGGATATTGGATATTATTACTCTTTTCCAGATATTGCAAGATTAGTAAATTCTAAAATAGATAAAATTTGGTTAAGCGCAGATTCAATTTCATCATTCATAGAATTACAGGATAAGACCCTTATTTTAGATTCTAGTTTCGCAGGTAACTCCTTAGAAAGTATTATAAAATCTGAAAAGGGAGAAATTATGATGATTCGCCTTAAACAAATTGGATTAAGGCTATTATCTAACAGTCAATTAGATCCAAATTTAGAAAGATCGATATCTCTTTATTTTTCTGGATCTAAAGAAATCAACAAACAAGAATTTTATTATCGCTGTTATAATACTTCGCTTCCTTATTTTGATTTAACTGCTAATATTATCTGGCAATTAAAATTATTTGTTAGTGATGATATTCTAGCCCAAACACTATGTTATGGAGAGCAGACATTATCAAAACAATTAGATCAATTGTCCAATCAACATGGAACCCTTCGCCATATTAATCAATATTTATCTAGAATTCGTATGATACAAAATAAAATTGATACCCTTTATTTTCAATATAATGAAGTAGAGAATAGCTATATTCAAATGCAAGCTCACATTCATCAACTCATGGAAGAAAAACAAGTTTCAGAACAACAGGCAATTGAGGAAATATCTGTTAGAAATTATGGAAAAATGGATTCTAAAATACAAAAAGTATTAATGCATGTTACAAGAATATATGATTTGTATGAAGATTCTATAAA
>CATLBU010000065.1 GCA_949879835.1 uncultured Bacilli bacterium | reverse complement strand
GATCAGGTTCTTAAAAGAGAAGAAATAACAAATAAGCAAATAAAAAATTGGACTTATTATAATTTTGAGATTGCCCGAAAATTAGATATGAATCAAGAATATTCTATAAGAATTCGGCAGATAGTGGGACCGAAAGATGAAAAATCGGAAAAATATCTTATTTCTTATGTGATATTCCATGCTGTTGAACACGTTTTAGAAAATGAAACCTGTTATTTTTATAATGGAGAACAGGTTGAGGGAGAATTTGAGGTAAGTTATGTTTATAACTATATTGATAAAGAGCTTATATTAAAACAAATCATTGCTAATATACTGTTTATAGCAGGGCTTTTTATTTTTTATCTGTTAAAAAAGAAATTACAAATTAGTGATAAAATAAAAAGAAGAATAGTTTATATATTATATTTTTTACTTCCTATTTTTGCTTTTATATCAGTAGAAATTATTACAGGATATATTTCTACTATTATAGGGTGGGGAATAATAAAAAATATTTTATTATATTATTTATTATTGGCTACTTTATCATTTATAATAAAAAAATTTGGGCATTTGTCTGTAATATATTTTTCTATCTGTTTTATTTTAGCTTTTATCCAATATTTTGTATCATTATTTAGAGGAAGAGTTTTTATGATACAGGATATTTATTCTTGGAAGACAGCAACAACAGTAGCAAATACTTATCATTATCAAATACCATATGAGGTATTTATAATTTTAATAGTATTTATTTACTTTATTTGTATTTGTTCTAGTATAGAAATAAAGATTTTATTAAGATATAAAATTTCTATGATTTCTGTTTGTATGATGTGTGTAATAGGAATTACTATGTTGGGAAAAAGTAAATATCTATTAAAAATTAATATGTGGGATTTGGAGGGTAATTATAAATCGGGGGGATTATTATTAACTCTTATTTCCGAGATTCCATATTTAGTCGGAGAAAAGCCGGAAACATATAGTATAGAAAAAGTGGAAAGTATAATAGATGAAGTTTGTTGTACAGAAGATAAACAAGAGATTATTCCTGAAAATATATTATTGATTATGAATGAAAGTTTTGCAGATTTAGAATATATAGATGAAATCTCTAGTAATGCTGAATTGTTGCCGCATATAAAAAGTATAAATAAAAATGTAATAAAAGGTTATCTTCATGTTCCTGTTTTTGGAGCAGGGACAGCTAATACAGAGTATGAAGTACTGACTGGAAATAGTATGTCTTTTTTAGTAGGAGGAAGTACTGCTTATCAGATGAATGTGTTTGATAATGAATATAGTTTAGTGTCTACGTTAAAAGGACAAAATTATGATGCTTATGCTTTGCATCCATATTTGGCAGAGAATTGGAATAGAAAAATAGTGTATCAATATATGGGATTTGATAATTTTTTATCTGGAGAGGATTGGAAAGAAATAGAATATCTTCGCTGGTGTGCATCGGACAGAACAGCATACAATAAATTAATTGAAATTGATCAGAAAACGGATGGTATGTTTTTTGCTTTTTTAGTAACGATGCAAAATCATGGCGGATATGCTTCAGAATGGGATAACTTTAAAAATACGATAGAGTTAGATTATAAGAATGATTATCCGCAGGCAGAACAGTATTTATCTTTGCTGCAGGAATCAGATAGAGCATTTCAAGAATTGATAGAATATTTTTCGAGTATTGAAGAACCTACTATGATTGTTATGTTTGGAGATCATCAGGCATCAATTGAAGAAGAGTTTTATGCAGAATTATTTGGAAAACCGTTAAAAGATTTGTCATTTGAAGAAAAGCAGGAGAGGTATGTTACGCCATTTATTATTTGGACTAATTACGATATAGAAGAAAATGATCATGTTAGAATGAGTACAAATTATTTTGGAAGTTATATTTTAAGTATTGCTGGATTGGAATTAACACCATATAATCAATTTTTACTTGAACTATGGAGAGAGATACCAGTTATTGGGTATGGAGGAATTTGTGATAAAGATGGTATCTGGTATCAGTGGAATGAAATTCCAGAATATTATGTTGAATTACTGGAAGAATATAAGATTCTACAATATAACAATGTATATGATCGAAGTAATCGGATAGAAGAAATTTTTACAGTAAAGTAATATGGAGATAGTGATGGAACATGATTTATTGATATATAATCCAAAGTCAGGAAGAACAGGTTTAAAAGATGATTTTTTAGGCAGAATTGTACAGGAACTAACAGAAAATGGAACAATGGTTACGGTATATCAGACACAAAATAAGGGAGATGCTAAAGAATATATAAAAAGAAAACAGATTAGATTTGATAAGATTATTTGCTGTGGAGGAGATGGTACATTACATGAGGTAGTAAATGGAATAATGGAAATAGAAGAAAGAAACATTTTGGCATATATTCCATCTGGATCAACAAATGATTGTGCAAAGAATATAGGAATAACGAAAGAAAATGCCGTGTATTTTATTAAAAGAAAAGAAATTACTATAATAGATCTTGGAATTTTTAACGGAGAATATTTTAATTATATAGCTGCATTTGGTGCTTTTACAAATATACCTTTTATAACCTCCCAAAAAATAAAAAATATCCTAGGATATTTTGCATATTTATTGGAGGGAGTAAAACATTTATCAGATATTAAAGGGAAATATATTAAAGTTTTATTAGATGATAAGATATGGATTGAAGATAATATTGTACTTGGGATGATAACGAATTCATTTTCTGTAGCAGGTATAAAAAATAGAACTAGGAATATTACTAAATTAGACGATGGAAAACTGGAGTATTTATTTGTAAAAATGCCGGAAAATTTAATAGAGTTACAACTATTGATTACTTCTTTATTAAGTGAAAAGTTAGATGAAAAGTATATTTATTTTGGGCAAGTAGAAAAAATGCATTTGGAATCAGAAGAAATGGAGTGGACACTTGATGGGGAAAATGGAGGCATACATAAACAGGTTGAGATCCAGGCTGTTCAAAAAGTTCTTAATATGATTGTAGGAGAATAAGAGGTTAATTGATAAGGAGAATAGATAATTATGCTATATTTAAAAGAAAAATTATCTTTTAAAATAATTCGATATATCATAGCTTGGATAATCGGGGGGTAATACTAATAGG
>CATLBU010000064.1 GCA_949879835.1 uncultured Bacilli bacterium | reverse complement strand
TATATTATATGGGAGATATTATTAATGAAAAAAGTATTAATTTTAGGTGGAACGGGGTTTATTGGTATTAATTTGACGCTATATTTTTTAAAGAATTTTGAATATGAAATTACTGTATTTGGTCGAAACTTGAATTACTATCCTCTAGATTTACAAGAGGATAGTCGAATAAAAATTGTTAAGGGAGAATTTAGTTCTAGTTGTGATTTTGATAGTTTGGTAAAAGAAAAAGATATTATTTTTCATTTGATTAGTACAACTGTACCAACTACTTCTAATAGAAATATTGCAAAAGAAATTGCTGAAAATATTGAAAGTACATCTGTATTGTTAGAGGCATGTTTAAAGTATAAAGTAAAAAAGGTTATATTTCTTTCAAGCGGAGGTACAGTTTATGGAATTACCAGTAATAGGAAAATTTTTGAGGATATGCAGACAAATCCGATTACATCTTATGGATTACAAAAACTTTCTATTGAAAAACTTTTTTATTTATATTCTTATATAGGGGAATTGGATTATCGAATTGTAAGGTTATCAAATCCTTATGGTCCTTATCAGAAAGTGAATGGATTACAAGGAGTAATTGTTAATTTTATTTATAATTTATTGTATAATAAAGAATTACTTGTTTATGGAGATGGAAGTATAGTAAGGGCTTATTTATATATAGATGATGCACTTTGTGCTATTATGAATATTTCTGGTGATAATGCGAAGGAAAAAATATACAATGTTGGAAGTGGGATAGGACTAAGTATTAATGAGATTATTATAAAAATACAACAGATTTTAGGTATAGAAGCTAAAGTGAGATATGTAGAAAATCGAAAAGTTGATGTACCTGTAAATATATTGGATATTAGTAGATATGAAAAGGAATTTGGTCAGGTAAATCTTACTTCATTTCGGGATGGAATATTAAAAACAACAGCATTTATAAAACAACAATAGTTATAATGTTCAAATTTTTCTAGGAAGGTAATTTATAAATATGAGAGTAATTGTTACAGGAGCGGTAGGTTTTGTTGGAAAATGGTTAGTAGATGAGTTGTTGTATCAAAAAGATGAAATAGTAATTATTGTGAGAGATATTCAATATGTTCCTGAAAACTGGAAAAATAAGTTGCATATTATAGAAATGTCATTGCAGGATTTGGATAAGTTAGAAGAGTCATATTTTCCCTGGGAGGAAGCAGATATATTTTTTCATTTATCATGGGATGGTACATCAGGAGAACATAGAGCAGACATTTCATTGCAGTTAGAAAATATAATAAATACTTGTAATGCTGTTGAGCTTGCTGAAAAATTGAAATGTAAGCGATTTGTAAACGCTGGTAGTATTATGGAATATGAAGCAATGCAATATATTCCACTTGAATATGCTAAACCAGGAGAAAAGTATATATATAGTACAGCTAAGCTTGCAGCGGATTTTATTGCAAAGATAATGACTGTTAATAAATATATGGAATATATTAATGTGGTAATTTCAAATATATATGGTCCAGGTGAGCGGTCGGAGCGATTCATTAATTCTACAATCAGAAAAATGCTAAAAAATGAAAAGATTTTTTTTACGCATGCAATGCAATTGTATGATTTTATTTATATTAAAGATGCAGTAAAAGAAATTATATTGGCAGGAAAAAAAGGAGAAAGGAATAGTGTTTATTATATTGGGAATGGAGAACCTAAGATATTAAAATATTTTATTTTGCAGATGAAGGAAGTATTACATAGTGAGTCAGAATTATTTTTTGGTAGTATACCATTTCAAGGTGTAATGCTTACATATAAGGAGTTTGATACGAGAAAAGTATTGAAATTAGGATTTGTACCTGAAATTACATTTGAAGAAGGAATTATATTATTACAAAAATGGATTTTAGAGGAGGAAAAATGAATATTGATTTTGAAATACAGGAACAGAAGATAGAAGGAATAAAATTGATTAATCCTTTTTATATAGAGGATAAACGGGGGTATTTTATGAAAAGTTTTGAAAAGGATATTTTTAAAAGTTTTGGTATACAGACAGAAATATATGAAGATTTTGAATCTTATTCCATTGGGGGGGTAATACGTGGATTGCATTTTCAAACACAATATCCTCAAAGTAAACTTGTACGAGTAATAAAGGGAGAGATACGAGATGTTGTTGTAGATTTACGAAAAAATTCAAAAACTTTTGGCAAGTATATGGATATAGTGTTAAATGAAAAAAATCATTATATGTTATGGATTCCTGCAGGGTTTGCACATGGATTTGAAGTTTTATCAGAAAATGCAATTATGTCATATAAATGTTTTGGAAAATATAGAAAAGAGTATGATACAGGTATCCGATGGAATGATAAAGATATTTCAGTAGAATGGATAACTTTGAATCCGATCCTTTCAGAAAAAGATATGTTTTTAATGACGTTTGATGAATTTGTAAGGAAATATATAGGATTATAGGAGAAAAAGATATGGATTCAAATGTTATATTTAGTATTTTTATGTGTGCAAGAAATGCTGAAAAAACAATTAATCGTGCAATAGATTCCGTGATATTTCAAAATTGTAAAAATTGGGAATTGATAATGATAGATAATGGTAGTGAAGATAAAACCTGGTTATTAATGCAAGCAGCTATGGAAAGGGATTCAAGAATACATGGAATTCATTTAGAGCATGGAATTGGTTGGCCTAAAGGGGTAAGTATATGTATGGAATATGCTGTCGGGAAATATATGACATTTCTTGCAGCAGATGATTTTTTTGTAAGTCCAGGAAGTTTATATGCAGTAGAATGTGTGTTATCAGAAAATCCAGATATAGTTTTCTGTGGTCATATGACAGTACAATTAAATAAAAATATGTATAATATATGTAATGGAATTATTCCGGAAAGAAAGATATATCAGGGTAAAGATAAGATTTTTGAATTGTTTGATATTATGACTAGTGTTTATTATAATTCATTTTTTCATTTTGTTAGTTTAGAGGTTCTTAGGAAAAATAAAATTGATTTTTATGAACCTTTTTATGCAGATTATGAGGGCATGACAGAAGCGATTTGTAGATCGTCTAAAATTATTGTTATAGATTATGCAATATATGCATTAACGATTAATACTTCACAGAGTAAAGGAATGATATGGAAAAATTATGTTATGCAATGGAGAAGTGTAAAACGTACAATAATAGAAAATGGAAAATTTGATAAGGATAGATTATGTCATATTGCATTTATAATTTTTAATAATAATTTTTCAATTTTAAAA
>CATLBU010000063.1 GCA_949879835.1 uncultured Bacilli bacterium | reverse complement strand
ATTTAATTAAATTTTGAATTATTTATTATTTTATTTTACTAATACTTTTTATATTAGGTTTACTTGTATAGAATTGATTTACCTCTACTAATACTGTTTTAAAAAAATCATCATAATTCATTTTTTCTATTTTATTATATAAATTTTGAATTTCTTCAATTGGAAGTCTTTCAATATTTAATATATCGGAGAGTCTTACTAAATCTTTGATAGATAAACCTGTTCTTATCATAGGAGCAAAGGATAGTAGTCCTGAGATTTGATATGTTGTGGCTAGAATCCGCTTTTCCTTAAATAAATCCATATATTCATCATTATGAACAAGATATACTATTGTTATTTTATCTGTAAGTGCCTGTTCTACTGGATTTATTTTTTCATCCTTATAATAGTTTAATTTCCCAAAATATAATTTTGTTAAATCCAAACCATCTTGATTGCTGTTATCATAGATAAACTGAGTAATAGCTTCTTTTTCTACATTTGACATATTCATTATCCTTCCCTTTTTTATATTATTCTGTATTTTAAATAAACTAATAACTTATTCTTTTCCTCTTAGATAAAACATAGTCAATTGGATATTTATATCCCCTGAAATTATCTGATAACCTTTTTACTAACTGACTATCTTCTTTAAAATTAAATAATTCGTCTAAAATAATTTCTTTTTGAAATATATCTAAAAATTTACACTTAATAATTTCTTCCTCATATATTTTTTTATAGAGCTTGACTAATTCATGGTAATTTACCAAACGACATAATTTCGTATCAAAATCTTTTCTGTAATAGAATAAGTCAGGATCAAGAAGAACAATTTTTTCATCTGTATAAATTACATTCTCAGGCTTTAAATCATCTACGATAATATGCCTAGCCGCTAATTGATCGAAAAGTTTTAAATGCTGTTCCATCATATATAAAGTAAATTCAATTGCTTTCCCTAATATTTCTAACAAATTGTCTTTATATTGTTTCATAATATAACCATCTGCTACTATTTTACAGCTAGGATCTTTATAAAGTAATTGATACATTCTAACAAGATAATCCGTTTTGATTGTTTTTAAATCTTTATATATATCTTTTTCTATCCTATTTTTAATTAGGCAGGAATCATAATATACTTTAGCGCATATTTGTTCATTAACATGATGAATTTCAGAACAATGTCCACCACCAATAATTTTGGATCCAATTTCCACTTTCTTGTTTTCTTCATTATATAAAATCATATAATCATCCTTTTCATTTTAGAAAATAATCTATTGGATATTTGTATTTTCTTAATTTACGAGATAGACTCTTCACCATCTTACTATCCCAGTCATAATCAAATAAATCGTTCATTTTTTGATACAAATTTCGTTTACCTTCTAGTGTTAATTCTTCATCAACCATATTTTTTACTTCAACAAAATATATATTTCTCATTAATTTGTAAATCTCTATATAATTGTTTTTTTGGCAATCCTCTATACTACTATCTGGAAGATGTTTGAATAAATCAGGATCAACAATCACGACTTCATTTCCTGTATAAATTGTATTTTTCCTCGCTAAATCTCTCATAACTATATGCTCTTTTGATAAAATTTCACTTACTTTCATAAATTCTCCTAAAATATAGAGACTATATTTTGTATTTTTCCATAATATTTTTAGTTTCTTTGGGGAATAATATTTCATCAAATATCCGATCAGTTCATCTAGATGTGGATCGTTATATAATAATCGCTTCATCTGTACTAGAAATGGGAAATCAATAGATTTTAATATATCATAAGCATCCTTTTGTAATCGATTTTTATGAAATACTTTCCCATAATAGATTTTTGCGCATTGATCTGCACCCTCATGATAAACTGTTCCATTCTTTCCCTGACCAATACCATTTTTCTCATAATCGTCATCAATATTCAATTCCTGTCCTTTTTCATCATATACAATCATAAAATCCACCGCTTACTGGTGGATTATTATAATATAATTTTTTCTTTTTGTCTATCATTAACTAACCATTTGTATAAATTGTTGCATAGTTGTTGTTTTATGAATTGGATATCTTGGAATTTTATATTTATCATCACTTCGAGATGCTTTTCGATATCCTCCAATAAAAGCCATTTTAAATCCCGCTTCTTTTACACCTTGAATAGCAACATCACTATAACTATAAAATGGGAAACAGAAAGAATTATTGTTATCAACAATGGATAATGATTTTTGTAGGTCTTCTATTAATTGTTCTTTTGTTGCACACACAACTTGCCCCTTTCCACAGGTTCCATATTGATGCATATCATAAGTATGAGATTGAATATCTAAATAATTAGAACGATAATTATTGACATCCCACCATCCTGAAATTAAAAATAACGTTGCATGCATATTGTATTGTTCTAGTATTGGAATTAATTTATTTCCATTGTGTTTCCCTGTTCCCATAGCTCCATCATCTACTGTAATTAAAACACTTTTATTAGGAAGTTCTATTTCTCCATACATCCATTTTCTAAATTCTTCCATTGTTAATGTTTTATAGCCATTATTTTTTAAATAATCTAGTTGTTGCTTAAATACAGCAACATCTAAACAAATATTTTCATTGCATTGTTCTCCAATGGATGCATCGTAGAAAAAGTGATAATTGAGGACAGGAATTGTTTGTCCCTTAACATTTACTGTTTGGTTTACTTTTTCTGGAATAATTTCTTTTACTTCTTCTCCGTTTGCCATTTTTTTAAAATTATCTAAAGTGGTGGTTGTTTTAATATTATATCGAGATAACTGATCTTTTTTACTTTCCCTTGTTGTTTTATTATTAGTATCCTGAAATTTGAAAGGTACGTTTTGATCAACAATTTGGATTTTAAATTCTTGACTATTATTCAAGTTTTTTAGGGTATCAGTATTAGAGGTTGTTGTTAATAAAATAGCTTTTTCTTTTAATCGAATTTTTCCCTCTAACCATTTTGTATATTCTTCTAGACTAATCGTATAAAAATTATTTTCTTTTAAATAATTGATTTGTTGTTTTAATTGTTCTTCTTGTATACAAGTATCTGTATTACATTTATCTTTTACATCAATTGTTGGATAATGAATAATACTAATATAATTAGATTCTTTTTCTTTTGTGTTCTCGTGCTTTTTTAATTCTATATTTTCCTTTTTAATCTGTAATATTTGGTTTAAATAAATAACATAATAATATTTATCATCCATATATTCCAAAGGTAAATCAATGGATTTATTGATGGTTAAAATTTCTTTATCATTTTGATAAAAGGTTGTTTTTTTCTCGGTTTTAACATTTTCATTAAAAACTAAGTAGTTATTTTTTTCTGGTTCTTCCTCTTTTGTCTTTTTTACATCATCATAATAAATATAAAGATCACTATTCTTCACTTTAAAATAAGTGTCCTCTTTCTTATTGATTTCTTTTTTTTGCAGTTCTAGAAAGAAACC
>CATLBU010000062.1 GCA_949879835.1 uncultured Bacilli bacterium | reverse complement strand
CGTATTCTTTGATAACATCTTCAGTCATTTTTTTATTAAAATATATACCATAATCCTCGCACCATAATCCATTACATAAATCTGATTTGCAACAATTCGGATTGCAATTCCAACAATCAAATAAATATTCCTTATTATTTTTATCAAAAACTGTCCCACAATTATAAAAATAGCACTTTCTTTTCATAAGATATAACTCCTTGGATTAATATAAATCTTGTTCATTATCATTTAGAAATAACTTATCTCGATTATTTGTTCCGTTAGGATTTATGAAATCATCTTGTATATCATAATCTTTAATATTTCTATAATAATTCATAAGCATTACAAAATCTCCTTCACTTATTAAATCCCTTCTATCAATAGTTCCATCAGAATTTACACTTTCTAGAGCTATACCGTTTCTAATTCTATCTTCTTCAGTTTGAGATAATCTTAAAATCCTATTGTTATTTACTTCTACTTCGATTTTATTATTCAAAACTTTTTTCACCTTCCTTTAAATAAATTGTTCTACTTCTTTTAGTCGTTTTTCATCAAATTGCAATATCTCTTCTTCATCTTCTAAACGTTCTTCACGATTATTTATAAAGATTTTATATCGTTCAAAAAAATCTTCTAAACGTTCTTTTTCATTATCAGTAAGAAAATACGTTTGTAATTTAAATTTATTAATATCATATTCTTTATAATCATTAAATCTATTTAAGAATTCCAAAAATGCTTTTTCTTCATAAAATAAAATAACCTGTTCATTTCTTTTGTCGTATTTTTTTCGATTTTTTGATATACCTAGTTCTTCATTAAAAATATAATTATTCTCTTTAAAATCTTCAAAATCTTTTAGCATAGAATCTGATGACACAAAATGATCTCCAGCCCAACTTCCAACTTGTAAATGATTTACTAGACGGTAATCGCCTCCGCCTTGCTCGTTTCCACAGCCAACTAATAATGCAAATGAATTAAGTTTTGAAAAATGAATTCCATTTTTTTCTAACCAAAACCACTGTATAGGCTGCTTTAATAAATCAATATATTCTTTCTTATCTAAATTGTATACATATCGAATTCTATTTTTCTTTTTCTCTGGTTTGACATCCTCGAATTCATCTTGCCAATCATACACAGTCTGATTTAATTGATAGTCTTTTTCAATCTTACCAATCACTTCACAAGTAGTTGTTCCATCACTTCCATTTGCATAATCTCCAACATGTAAGACTCTATCGCCTTTCCATTTATTACTTAATAAGGACAAAATATCCATACAATGTTCATTCTCTAAATAAGAATGTTCTAACAATTTCAACATATATTGATTTCGATCACATCTTTGTTTTTTATCAAGATTCATAAATTTATAATATTGCCCCATCCAAACCTCCTTTTGTATTAGTATTTTTAAAATATTTAAGTTGTTCTTCTATATCAATTTCATTTAAATAAGTTTCAGGATATTGCCAATCAACAGTTTCAAAAATATCTGTAGCAATAGCCATTACTACATTATCAGGAACATCATCTCCTACTTCTTCACGCACCATATTTAAAAAATCTTGTCTTGTATAGCCTATTACTTGCTCATCTTCTTCTGGAATCTCTATAGACCAATCTTTTCTGTCATCAAAACCATGTTCTGATATATAACAAATACCATTCCCATAATAAAATTCATTCCAATTTTTATAAGCCATTCCATTAAATGTTACGCCTGCTTCATATATCAAATTATTACCGTTTTTTATAACTCGACCAATTACCATTTGATTTAATTGTTTTTGTTCTTCTTGCATTATAAAATAAACAACTTCATGCTGATAGTTGTTTTTCCTTTTCTTTTTCTAAAGCAATACTATATTGATTTAAATCATAGATAATGCGAAATGCTTGATTAAAATAATTCTTCATTTCTTTATCATTTAAATCTTTTTCAATAGAAAGACATTCTATTTCAAATGTCATATCTCGAATTAAATCAAATATATCCTTCGATTTATAAAGCATTTTTTTAACATCTTCTATTGCTTCTTCTATAGAATTGTAAGAATCACGAAATTCATAAGGGTCTGAATCTTTTTTGTATTGAACTATTCTTTCTGCTATTTGTTCCATTTTTTCAAAAATCATAATTCTACTACTTCCTCTTCTTTTATCAACCCAAATGTTTTTATCATACGTTCTGCTTCTTTAAAAAAGTCTTGGTCATATTTTTTTATTTCTTCGCTACTGTAAGGAACAATGTTCCAACCCTCGATATAACAATTCCAAGAACCATCTTCATCTATTTTATATTCTTTAGTATCCAAATCATATATCATATAACTTTTTCCTTCAGGTGATTCCAAATGTCCTGACCTATCTTCATATTTTACCCAAATCCAACCAGTAGGAAGAGTTTCTGCTTGAATGCGTTCTGGTAGAACTTCATCATATTCTTCAAATGTTTCATCCTCGTACTTTTCATATTCAATCATATCAACAACATTTCCATTTTCTTTGGTTAATGTATGAGTTCCATCATAATCTTCATCCTCATAAACCCAATTAAATTCGCCATCTTCACAGTAATCAAAAAATTTTTGAAAAATTCCTGAAGGAATAGACCATGCTGTATTAAATATTATCTCAAAAGTGTCCGTACTCTCATCTATAATAACATCACATTGATCATTAACATTCCACTTCGTTCCCCAATTTTCATTACGCCAATCATACCATTGAGCAAAACCATATTGCATAATATTATCAATATATTGTTTTCCTAATCCTTTTAAACTTCTAAATTTTTTGTAGTTATCTTCTTGCTTATCTTTTTTAAATTTTTTTTTGCATTTACTTAAAGACATTTTTCCTGTTTTAAAATCCTTTATATATCTTTCGTACTTATTCCAATAATCTCCATAATAAAATACTTCTTTGCTTTGTAATAATTCTTTAAGAGCTTTTTGTTCAAGTTTCTTTAAAGAAAGATAATAACTTGCAATTGCTTCATCTTCAGTAGATCCTGCTACTAAATGTAATGTATTTGGCATTGGAATTAATTTATTAAAATCAAAAATATACTTATCATCAGTTTTAGTCAATAATTTTTCAGCTAATTCTCGTTTACAAGTAATTCTATTATATGTCCAATTAGGCAATATTTACTCCTAATGTACTATTTTCTAATAAAACCCACATAATAGCTTCTAGTTCATTTGGGAAAAAATAATAGAACACATGACCTTCAGCATCAGTCTTTTTATATTTTTCTAATTTATCTAATAATTTATTATCATCAGTAACATGACGATTGTATTCTTTTTGTTTTTCTTCATCTTTACAATTATCTCTTAATTCTTCATTCACTTCGATATTTTTATTTATATTTTTAATTTTTGGTTTTTAATTTTAAATTTAATTTTTGGCCCCAACTTTTTTTTTTTATTTTTTTTTAAAATTTTTTGTTAAAAATTTTTTTATAAATTAATTGGGTTTGGGATGCGGGTGGTCTTTTTTACAATTTCACG
>CATLBU010000061.1 GCA_949879835.1 uncultured Bacilli bacterium | reverse complement strand
TCGACATTTTATTTCATTTCATTTACTTTAATTGTTAAACGTGATTTATTTCTAGCAACAAAATTACTAGTAATAACTCCTGCAGCACATGCTTTATCTAATCTTTTGATTGCGATTTTTAAAGCTTCTGTTGCTTTTTCTTTATCTTTAGCAAAAACAGCTTTCTCTACATTTTTAATAGCCGTTTTCATGCTTGCTTTGTAATCGTTATTTCTTTTATTTTTTTTCTCTTGTGTTTTCACAGCTTTTTTAGCATTTTTCATATTTGGCATTATGTTCACCTCCATGTCATCTCACCATTCCATACTATTTTAGCAAATAAAAGAAAAAAATGCAATAAAAATTATAATTTTGGAGAAAATATAGATTAGGTGATAATATGGGACATGAAATTGATTTGCAAAAGTATCAACTTCGAACAGATTTATTAGTTGAACAACTCGGAAATGATGAAGAGGGAATTATCAGTAAATTATATGAGGAAGATAATGTAAAAATTACAGATGTAGAGGTTAGTGATGTTGGAAGTAAAAGAATTGATAAAAAGCCAGGAAGATATATTACAATTGAATTTGAAGATGTAACAGACTCTGAAAATAAGGAGATTGTAAAAGGTATATTTAGTAAATATTTGATGCAGATACTAAAGGATTCTAAGATTAAAAAGAAAGATACTTGCTTAGTTGTAGGTCTTGGAAATGAAAAATCAACTCCTGATGCTCTTGGCCCTATTACTGTCGAAAATATTTTAATTACGAATCATTTATTTATGATTGGAGAAATAGAGGAAGGATTTCGTAGTGTGCAAGCAATTGTTCCTGGCGTTACTGGAACAACAGGAATTGAAACAAGTGATTTTATCAAAAGTGTCGTAGACGGAATAAAACCTGATTTTCTAATTATGATTGATGCTCTTGCTAGTCAATCTTTATCTAGAGTTAATCGAACCATTCAAATTAGTAATACAGGAATTCATCCTGGAAGTGGGGTAGGAAATAGTCGAAAAGAGATTAGTTTTGAAACAATTGGAATTCCTGTTATTGCTATAGGTGTTCCGACTGTTGTAGATGCTGTAACAGTAGTTAGTGATACCATTCAATATATGCATAAACATTATGCTTTTCATAAAAAATTTGTTCATGATCCTCTTAGTAAGATTATTAATCCTACTCAAATTAATTATTTAAAAAAACAAGTAGATATTCACCAAGAAGATAAATTAAATTTATTAGGGGTTGTAGGTAGTTTAAACGAATCTGAAATTAAACAGCTTCTTTTTGAAGTACTAAGTCCTATTGGCTATAATTTGATGGTTACTCCAAAAGAAGTAGATTTTGTAATTGAAAAATTAGGAGAAATTTTAGGAGAAGGAATTAATACAGCTCTTCACCCAAAACTGCAAAATAAAAACTAGTAATCACTAGCTATACATAAATAAACTGGACAAATACATTGCAACCATTGCTACCAATAAAACAATTGCAACAATTCTTTGGACATTTACATTCTTTGTAGTGTTTTTTTTCTTTTCTTTTGCCATCTTATTCACCTCGACTAAGTTTATTATAATATAAAATGTTTATGAATGCAAAAGTTTTATCATAATTTTATATTTTTCGCATAGCCTTAATTAGAGGTGGAATATGAAAAAGCAAATGGACAAGTTAAAAAAGAAAACATCATCTAATAAACGTATTATTATTTTTTTATTTGGATTATTTATTATTGGGTTAATTGTAGGATCTTTATTTGTGACTATCATTTCAAAAACAGATCAGGCCTTGGTAAAGGAGTATGTAAAAGAATTTATTGCACGAATTGATAAGGGAAAACTAAATTATATCGACGCATTTAAAAATACCAGTATTTCAAATATTACATTTTTGATAATTGCATGGTTATTAGGATTATCTGTAATAGGAATTCCAATTGTTATTTTTATGTATTTTTCCAAATCTTTTATTTTAGGATTTTCTCTTAGTTCTTTTATTTTACAGTATAAAGCAAAAGGAATATTGGTTGCAATCTTTTATTTCTTTCCTCATCACATTATAAATATGCTTTCTTATACCTTAATGATGATTTATTCTCTTAAAATATCATATATTTTAATTAATAGTATTATAAAAAAGAAAAGTATTAATTTTAAACCGATTATGAATCGTTATTTAATGATCCTTGGGATATGTATTAGTATGGTAATTGTTGCTGCTTTGTATGAATGTTTTATAGTACCGTTTATTATTCAAAAGTTTATTGGGGTTTTATCATAGAAATACAAGACAATTTTATATGTTTTTGTTATAATGATATAAGGTGATGCTGTATGAAAAAAGTAATTGTTGGGATGAGTGGAGGCGTAGATAGCAGTGTTGCAGCTATTCTACTAAAGAGGCAAGGATATGATGTAGAGGGTCTTTTTATGCGAAATTGGGATAGTAGTTTAAATAATGATGTAGAAGGGAATCCTGATTTAAATAATGATATCTGTCCACAAGAACAAGACTATAATGATGCGTTAGCGGTATGTAAAAAAATAGAAATTCCTCTTCATCGAATAGATTTTGTAAAGGAGTATTGGGATTATGTATTTACTTATTTTTTGGAAGAATTAAAAAAAGGAAGAACTCCAAATCCAGATATTATGTGTAATAAATATATTAAATTTGATATGTTTGCTAAAGAGGCAAAAAAATTAGGGGCAGATTATATTGCAACTGGACATTATGCAAGAATAAAGGATGGAAAGTTACTACGTGGCTGTGATAAAAATAAGGATCAAACATATTTTTTATCTCAATTATCTAAAAATCAATTACAAGATGTCTTATTTCCAATTGGTGAGCTTGAAAAAAGTGAAGTTCGCAAAATTGCCAAAGAGTATGAACTTGTTACAGCAGAAAAAAAAGATTCTACAGGAATTTGTTTTATTGGAGAAAGAAATTTTTCGAAATTTTTAAGTAATTATTTACCAAATATTCCCGGAGATATCGTTAATATTCAAACAAAAGAAATTATTGGAAAACATATAGGTCTTATGTATTATACCATTGGTCAAAGAAAAGGATTAAATATAGGAGGGAATAAAGATCGAATTTTTGTAGTAGGAAAAAATTTAGATAAGAATATTTTATATGTTGCTTTTGGGGATTCCAATGAATATTTGTTTAGTGATTCTTGTATTGTAGAGATGGTAAACTGGAATGCAGATAAATCTATTACTAAATGTAGTGCAAAGTTCCGCTATCGTCAACCAGACAATGAGGTTTTTATTAATTTTTTAGAGAATGGGAATTTATTAGTAAAGTATCCCCAAAAGATTAAAGCAGTAACTCCAGGGCAGGCTTGTGTGTTTTATTTGAAAGAAGAGTGTTTGGGTGGGGGAATGATTAAAGAAGTTTATAAAAGCGAACAAAAAATTTGGTATTTATAGCTTTACTATTTCTTTACGCTTGACAATTGACACATAAGTGATAAAATGTTAATAGGAGGTTAGAGGATATGGAAAGACTGAATGAAATTTTACACGAACTTGGTATTTCAAAAGTTAAATTAGCAAAATTTTTAGGTGTATCAAGACAAATGATATATAATTATTTAGATTTAGATGATTTAAATAAATGGCCAAAAGATAAAAAAGTAATGTTGTTGAATTTATTAGGAATTAAATCTGCA
>CATLBU010000060.1 GCA_949879835.1 uncultured Bacilli bacterium | reverse complement strand
CATTGATTCAATAGTTTCAATTCCTGCTGGAATATTAATCCTTGAAAGAGTTATACAAGAAGTAAAAGCAGATGATGCTATAATTTTTATATTTTCAGGAATAATTGTATTTTTGCATCCATAATAGAGTTTATTTTCTGCCTTGATAATAATCGCATTTGCGTTGCCATCTTCGTAAATCGCATTTTTATCATCTATTTCAATAGTTTCAAGTGCATAACATCTTAAAAAGGCATTTAATGCTATTTCTCTAGCATATTTTCCTATTTTAACTGATTTAAGATTTTCGCAAGTAAAGAAACAAGAATAACCTATTGTTTCAACAGTATCCGGCAATTCTATTGCTTGCAATGTTTTACAAGTAGAAAATGCTTCATCATTTAGTGTTAATAATCTTGAATTTAGTGCAAAATTTACACTTTCAAGACTTTCGCAACCATAAAATGCTTTATTTTCAATAGTAACAACATTTTCTGGTATTGTGATATTAGTTAAATTTAAACAATATAAGAATGCAGATGCCCCTATTGCTGTAACATTTGGTGCTATAACCGTTGTTTTACAACCAACTATCAATTTATTGCTAGCCTTTTCTATAATAGAATTACCGTCACCGTCTTCAAAATATCTGTTATTTTCATTTATAGTAATTGATTCAATTTTTGGACATCGCGTGAAAACGTTTTCTCCAATTTCTCTAACATTTAATCCTATAGAAACACTTTTTAATTCTATGCAATTATAGAAAGCATTTTTACTTAAAATAGTCATACTTAATGGAAGTGAGATTTCTTCAATACCATAGCAACTTTCAAAAGCACTCACTCCTATACTTCTAACTCTTGAAGGGATAGAAATTTCGGTTAATGAACTGCAAAAATAGAAAGTGCAATCTTTTATTTCTCTAACATTAGAAGGAATAACAAATTCTGTAAGAGCAGAACATCTATAAAAAGCATATTGTCCTATTGTTGTCACTGTTTCTGGTAGAGAAATTTTTATCATTTTATAACAATTATAAAAAGCATAATTACCAACTGTTCTCAAAGTTTTGCTGACTGTAAACGCTTGAATATTACTACAATTATAAAAAGCGTAATCTCCTATAACTGTTACTGTATCAGGCAAAGCAATTTCTGAAAGTTTTGAGCAATTATAAAAAGCATAGTTTCCAATAGTTTGTGTCGATTTTCTTAAAACAACAGATGCAAGATTACTACAATTATAAAAGGCATAATCTCCTACATTTTCAATAGTACTTGGCATACTTATCATTTTTAATAAAGTTCTGTTTGCAAACACACCACTCATTGCATTTTGAGCATCTTTAATGCTTGTAACTCTATATAAACCGTTTTCATTTTGAATATAAGCAGGAATAACTAAATTTTCTAAAGTGTTTTCCTCACTATTAACAAAAGATGAAATTATTGCTTTACCTTTAACATTTCTATCAGTTGCATTAATTGCTACATCATCTACAAAGTCAAAACTAATAAATTCATAAATATTTTCTTCGTCTAAAACCTTCGCTTCATAGTTTTTCTGTATCTTTATATTTACTTCCCAACCATTTAATGCCGTTTTTAAAAATTCCTTTGCAGTAAATCTTATTGTATAACTTGATGTATTAAAGGAAGTTATTCGTCTAATAGTTGATATTTCAATGTTTATATTATCTGTATTTAATCCATCACCTTTATCAACTTCAACAGTCAAATCATATCTTTCATAATTATTATTAGAGATCTTAAAATTAATAACAATAGGTACAAACTTTTCTTCATTTTTAACAAATTTAAAATTAATATCTTGCCAAGTTAAAAGTGTCTTATCAAAATCATTAGAATTAAAGTTCAACTCCTTCATCTTTTCAGACAAATCACCTATATAAGAGCCCTCTTCAATAGTACCTGCTGAAATAAAAGCATCAATATTTTCGCCTGCAAAAGAAATTTTTCCTTTAGTTTTTATAGTAACTACTTCTAAAATAGTAATTTTTATTGAGAAACTATCAAGAATGGATTTTAAATCCCCTTCACACATAAAGCTGATGGTATAATTTTCTGTAGTATTTGAGTTAATTAAAGATTGTCCTACTAAATTCATAGATATTTTATCAGCATTAATTCCTAGCCCTTTATATAATTCAAAACCGAGTTCCACATTTTCTTCGCAGTTATTAGTGATATTAAAACTCAAATTTATAGGTTTTGCAATGAAATTTTCTTTTTCAAAATCTATCTTTAAGTTTTGCCAAGAATTAAGTTTTTCATCAAATCCACTTTCACCATAGTTATTAAAGTTTATGTTTTTAAATTTATTTGAAATATCACCTTTTATGTTTCCACCTAAGAGAGTTCCTTCCGAAACTAAAACATCAATTTTTTCTCCTTCAAAGATAATATTACCATTCACTGAAGCAATCTCTTCCTTAACAAAAGAGATATTTATCTGAAAATTATCAAGTTTTGAAATGATTTTTTGATTGCAAATAAATCTTATCTGAAAATGTTTTTGGCCAAGCGAATTAATTAAAGCGCTATCAATAACTTCAATAGAAATATTTTCAGCATTTTCGCCCTCGCCATTTATAACATCAACTCCTACAAAAAGTCTTTCTTTTAGATTATTTATTATATCAAATTCAAGCACGATAGGAATAAAAGTATTTTCATTTTCTATGAATTGTAATTTTAAATTCTTCCAAGTTTCCTTTAACAGCTCAACTCCTTCTTGATTAAATGAAAAAGCCTCCAATTTATTTTCGAGTTCCTCATTCACACTTCCCTGAACAGCACTTCCTTTTGAAACACTTACGTCAAATCCTTCACCCTCAAAATTTATATCGCCTTTCACCCAAGAAACTTCTTCCTTTTTGAGAGTTAACGTTATTGAAAAATTATCTAACATAGAAACAATATCATCATCGCAACTAAATCTCAATAAATAATGTTCTTGATTAAAAGAGTTAATAATCGTTTGTCCCTGACTTTCTACCTTAATATTTTCAGAATTTTTGCCATTTCCCTTAACTATGTCAAAATTTACTAGAAGCCTTTCTTCTAAATTATTTTTTATATCAAATTCAAGCGTGATTGGTAAATACTGCCCATTATCTTCATCAAATCTAACTTTTAAGTTTTTCCAAGAACTTAATTTATCGCTCAAATCAGGTTGAACAACTTCATTAAGAGTGAAATCTTTTAAAATACTATCGATATCTCCTTGATAAATTCCATTAGAAAACTCGCCATTAAAAATGTTAGCATTGCAATTATCTCCAACAAAATTAATGTTTCCACTTACTTTAGCAATTTCCTCTTTAACTAGAGAAATGCTGATTTCAAAATTATCAAGTTTTGATATAATTTTTTCAAGACAACTAAATTTTATTGAATAATGCCCTATGCCATTGGAATTTATAACTTCATCCCCTAAATATTCAATTTTTATATTTTGAGTATTTTCGCCAATTCCTTTAATGACCTCAAAATTTACAAATAATCTATCTTCTAAATTGTTTGTAATATCAAATTTGAGAATTATAGACTTATAATTTTCTTCATCCTCAATAAATCTAAGAGTCACATCTTTCCAAGAAGATATATTATCATTTTGCTGAGTTTGATTGTTATCACCGATAAAATTTATCTCTTTGTATTTATTCTCGATATTTCCTAAATAAGTCCCATCTTCTATTATACCTTTTGAAATAGAT
>CATLBU010000059.1 GCA_949879835.1 uncultured Bacilli bacterium | reverse complement strand
ATTTATTTCATGTAGTGAAATAGAAAATGATATATATGTTCATTTTTCGGATATTCAGATGAAAGGATTTAAAGCATTAGAGGAAAATGATTCAGTAATTTTTGATTATGATGAAGAAATGAAAAAAGCCTTAAATGTTCGTAAAGTAACTAAAGAAGAATCTAATGTAGAAACCGATATTGAATCTGAATAATGTTTAATATTTTTGATAAAGAAATAATATCAAAAATAGATATGGACAAAACAGTTATGAATGGAAAAGAAATCTGTGAATTATATCAACCACTTGTTGAAAAAAGACTAAGGCAATTAAATACTAAGGCATTTAACTCAGCTAGTATAATCGTCTTTTCTGGAGAATCAACAGGATCTTCTAAGTCTGATAAGTTATTACGCTGTTTATCTTGGAATGATGATCAAATAGCACATTATATACAAAGCATTTTTAGAATTCAAAATGAAGATAAAAAAATAAAAGAATTTTTAAGGTTAAAATGTTTTTATGGCTATACTGACAGAGAAATCTCTGATAAACTAGAAATATCAGAAAGAACTCTAAGAAGATATAAGAATAGAGCATATTTCTATTTAGCTGTTTACTCAAATCAGGTGGAATTTATTTTTGAGAAAACTTATCATTTCTACTTAGATTAAATAGATTTATTGTATTGTGGCAATTAACAGCCACAATGACATAGAAGTTTGGAGGAGTAATATATGAAGCGTAAATTAAAGATAGTAATACCTATTATAATAATACTGATTATATTTTTAGTAGGATTATTTATTATGTATAAAAACACATATAAAATAGAATTAAAAAATGAAGAATTTGTTTATGAATTAGGAGAAAATATTAGTTCTGATGTATCTAACTATTTGAAAGATGCTGATGCTACTAAAAATATAAAAGATTATAAACTATCTTCTGAATTATTAAAAATTGATAATCACTTATTGATTTTAAAAGACAATGAATTTGTTCCAGTAGGCGATTATAAAGTGAAAATATCATATAAAAGGAAATATAAAGAATTTGTTATAAAAGTAGTAGATACAACAAAACCAGAATTTTCAGTTTGTGAAGAGGTAATAGAATTAGAAGAAGATACTAATGATGTAAATTTAACATCATATTTTAAAGCTACTGATCTAACAAATGTGAATCTTAAAATCGAAGGAGAATATAATCTTCAAAAAGCAGGCGAGTATAATTTAAAGATTATTGCTGAAGATGAAAATAGTAATATAAATTCCAAAGATTTTACATTAAAAATTCAAAATAAAAAAATAGAGCATCCAAAAGTTTCTGAAAAGAAACCAATCACAAATAATGACTCTTCATCAAACAATTCATCTAAGAAGCCATCAAATAATAGCACAGATAATAAAAATGTTTCCTCTCCTAAATATCGTAAGGACATATCTAATTCTTATGTAAACCAGATAAATGCGTATAGAAAGGAAAAAGGATTGTCTGAATTGCCAATAACTTCTGAAGCTCAAGCAGAAGCAGATAGAAGATCTAAAGAAATATCAACAAATTATTCTCATGATGGAGCAGGTTACGGATTTGGAGAAAATATTGGTTATGGAGGAGTAGGCTCTGATTTTATTACTGCATGGAAAAACAGTCCCTCTCATAATGCAGCAATGCTTAGAGAACAGAATGTTGCAATGGCAGTTAGTATATATGAAATTAATGGAATGTGGTATGCTGTAACTTCCTTTAGGATGAATTATTAAAAAATATATAAAGTTATTTATGAAAAAACTAGCTTAAATGGCTAGTTTTAAGTTTCTAAAGAATAGCTTCATAAGTATCTATTTCTTGCTTTTTTTCTTTGAATAATCGTTCTATTAAATCTCTTCGTTTAAGAAGTTTAAATACACCTTCCATATTACCATAGTATTGTTTGGCTTCATTTAGATCAAAGAACTTTTTATAAAATTGTTCTTTTTTTTCTAATTCAGAATATTTAATATTAACACTAAATTCATAATAATGAACTTTGACTTCATTATATCTTTGAATAAGCTGAATCCGAAATATATATCCATCTTTAGAATATTCATGGTGCTTTAAAGTCTTTTTTCTTAATGGTAGTCCAGTCTTAGGCAATTTATTACTAAATGATGAGTTTTTCTGATTTTTATGAAATATACTAAATAGACTGAATTTTTTTGACTTTATTTCTTTTGATGACTCTAATAATTCCTTTTCTTCTATTTCTTTTTTTAATTGCTTAATTTGTTCATCAAGTTTATCTAAATAGGGAAAAGCTTTATCAAATTCGCTTTCTATACTATATTTTGTATCTTCATCTAACATATTTTTACCATCCTTTTTATACTAATATTACAAATAAATTATTTTAAAAAAATTAAATATTCTTTCTTTTTTTCGTATTCTTCAACAAGTGAATCAATCTGAAGCAATGAAAAATTGGTTATACTCTTTTTTTTATCTAAAATATCTTTTTCGTTGATATTTCTTTTTTTCATTCTTTGTATGATTCTTGATATATTTTCATCAACATCATCAAATAACATAATTGCCGTAAAATTATTCTTTGCATTTGCTAAGACAATGTCAGATAATAAATTATTAATTTTTAAGATTTCATCTAAGGAATAATCTTTTACAGATTTAACAGATAGTCCATTCTTTTTAAATAGATTTTTTAAAGTTTTAGAAATAGCTGCATTTTTTATAAAATTTGATACAATAATTCGATAAATACTATCCTGAAAAAAATCAATGTAATCATTATCCCCAAGATAATGTTTTGATAACAAAAATTTTTCTAAGTCCTTATAGTTTGTTTCTATAATAATGTGAATATAACAATCGGAGTCTGAATGCAAAAAATAAAATGAGTTATCAAAAAATTCTATAAAACGATCTAGCAATCGTAGGAATTGTTCATTAGCTGATGTTATTTTATTAGGATCTACATTGCAAGAAACTCCTACATTATCTATTTTATTAATAGATTTTTTAAAATAACCTTGATGTATCAATTTATAAACTAATACAGAGTAGGAATAATCACTTTCTAAAATGATTCTTTCTAATATTTGCTGTTTATCATTCATGAGCCAAACCTTTCTGAAATACATGCAAACATTTTAGCAGTTTTACTTTTAGCAGGTACATATTTGCAACACATTTCAATTTCTTTTAAATGTTCTTCTAAAGATTTTAGCTCAATGTTATCATGCTTATCAATTAAGCGTTCAAGTAACATTCCTTCAATATAATTTAATTCTTTGTTATTAAGAACTTTAAAAAATGTATTATTTTTCATTCCTTGGAATTGCATTTTTATATTTAATTGATCTACAAATGAATAGTTTCTTTTTAACATTTCAGATGTAAAAATTAATTCTTTAATTTCTTCAAAACTTTCATTGTGATTTTTACATTGATTTATAAAATCGTTTAATTCTTTAGTTAATTCCACTTTGGCAAACATATTTAATCACCATCCTTTATTTGATTTAATATTTGCTCTTTAAATAGATAAATATTTTTCCTTGTTACTATATTTTCTTCCAAGTTTAATCCATTGAATGATACTTTACAAAAATGTTTACCATATTTAAACATTTCATTTGGAACATCTACTACAAAATCATCATAAATAGTTGTATCATCTTCGTCATAAATAAAAATTTTAGTTTTGTCCTCACTTAATAAATAGTTCCATATTGGTATGTCTTGTTCTTCGTTAAAAGCAATATAGTAATCACCACTTACTAATAATTTCAATCTTTTTTCTTTCATATTTTTCTCCTTTAACATTTTTTCTTTCCTTCCTTCCTTTCTTTCTTTGTTAGTAATAGCTTTAAG
>CATLBU010000058.1 GCA_949879835.1 uncultured Bacilli bacterium | reverse complement strand
AGAGTTATGTTGATTAAAGGTATTTATAACCCTATTAAGCAAAATTAAAGAGAACTATTTCTAGTTCCCTCATACAATTCATTTATCATTAGTTTTTGGTCCCACCAACACTATTTGACAAAGAACCTTTCTTTTTTCATCATACAAAAACCACATTTTATGAATGTGGTTCATTCCATACATTGGTCATAATATTCTTTTAGGCCTAAATATCGATTATTCCATGGTTCCATATGATCAGTAAAACTATAGGTATAAATTAAGAATCGATTTTTACATTCTTTCGTATCTTCTCTCGTATACTCTTCTTTTAAATGCATTACTTTATCATAAAGAAATAGTGCTGGTCGGTTTTCATAGTAAGTTGTATCGATTCGAAAATAGTCATATTTTTTTAAACTACGACAGTATTCAATTGTATCTAACAAAATTTTTTTACCATAACCTTTTGATCTACATTCAGGTATCACAGCAAACCAACTCATCCAAATGGAATCAGTATAATTATCCCATATATCTACTCCAGTAATTCCAATTAATGTTTCTTTATCATAAACTAAAAAGAAACAATTATCGACTGATGGATTCTTGGCTTTATCTTCTAGATCATCATAATCGGGATCTTCCGGCCATATACTTTTTTGAATTTCAAAGGCTATATTTAGGTTTTCCATATTTAATATTTTATAAGATAAATTAAATTGTGATTTCATATTCATACTTCTTTCAGAAAATATTGATTAATCTTCCCATTTCAATCCTATCTTACTTTTCTTCTTTCCATTTCCACTCTTACTTCCTCATAAATAGTTGATACACGGTTCATTACTTCTTCCCTTAAATCTTCTGGTACTGAAGCATTAAAATTAATTGTAAATGGTTTTTCTTTGTTGTCTTCTGGAAACGCTACATTCATTAAGTTTTGAAGTTGATCAGAGGTTAAATTTGAACTAGCTCCGTTTGAAAAACTAATGGACTCTCCTTGTTTTATTGTAATACTCTCTTCAGGCTTTTTAGAACTAAAGTTATTACCGAATATATCATCCAAAGCGTCAGTAAATCCTAACATTTTATTGCAACTGTCTAAAACTTTTCCCATTTCCATTGCTTTTTCTAAATCACTTGTTGCATATATATCCTTGTACATTTTAGCGTACCTTTTTACAACTTCAATCGCCTTTGTTTCACCACCAAAACCAATTGTATTAAAATCCTCTTCTTGGTAGTCTATTCCTTCCGCATCTAATATCAGTTTACAAAAATTTTTCGCAGATTTTTCTTCCCAATCAGGAAGCCATCTGAAACGTAATGTAGCCATTACAAAATTAATAATTTCATTTTTCATAAAAAATCACTCCTGTATTTAGGATAGCACATTTTAAATCCTTTTACTAGTAATCATGACAAGGATTGTGTCAAGTTTTGTATTGCTACAATTTATATAATGTCAATTATAATGATACATATTAAAAATTTTTATTGTTTTCCCGACATTATGATATAATGCCATTATAGGAAGTGAAAATATGAATAAAAACTATTTTGAAAATTTATATGATGAATCTATCCCCCTAGTATTTTCCGATGGAACTGAAGTTTATAAGGATTTAAAAAAAGAATATATTACCCATCAAAAAGGATTTTTTATATATGGCCCATCAGGGGTTGGAAAAACTTATTTTGTAAATCACCAAAAAGAAAAAAATTGGATAGATGGGGATTTATTATGGTATGCAGCCAAAGCTCTTCCAGATGGAGATTGGTGGAACTTATCAGGCGAGGAAATGGATACCATTGAAAGAAGAGCGGATATTATTACAGAGCAAGCTAAAAAACTGGGTTTTTGGATTATTGGTTCTTCCTCTGTTAATATGATACCAGATGCCATTGTAATACCTGATCTTGAAACACATTTAAAATATATTAAATATCGTGAAGAGAACCATTATGATGGCGGTATAAAAAGTGATGATCTTGAAAGAATTAAAAAAACTAGAAAACGTTTTTCTAGATTTACAAAAGATGGAGTTCCTGTTTTTACAAGTGTCGACGAAGCTGCTTGCTATCTTCAAAACCAATTGGATAATCAGAGCCATTCACATTAGCAATGATGTTATTAGAACTATCTATTTTTAATGATATTCCTCCGCAATACTCAACAAAAACAGCTGCGCTTTTATCCAGATTAAAGATTTTTTGTTTCACAAAAGGGCTAATTAAATCATAGTGTGTTCCACACCAGACAATTAATTTACTGTGAGGAAACTTTAAATGAAAATCTTCAGCATATCTTTGAATTGTTTGAACATAAAAAACCCCTCTTTCAACAATTTCATCTGGTCCTTCTGCTCCTAATTGTTCCCTTATCTCTTTATATTTATCTTCTTCAAAATCAATCCAAAATTGTAGATTCATTCCTACATTTTTTTCTTTTAAGAACTCTAAATAGCCATCCTTTTGTGTCAACATTTTTGGTTCTGATAACTTTGCGGTTTGTTTTACTTCTCCTTGATAATTCAAGCATTCATCTAAATTGAGAATATGACTCTTACTAATTCCATTGTTTAAAAGAAAAGATTCGGTCTCTTTCATAGCAATATGAATGGTATCTACCGCTCTTTTTTGTTGCCCTTTATTCATGGTATTACTAGCAATAAATAGAAAATATGTGTTAGCTAAATCCTGTTTCTCTAAATCGCTTAAATAACCTATCACAACCTTTTTTTGATCTATTATTGACTCTTCTACTAAATTTCCTTTATCTCTATCATAATTACAATGTCTTTGTAGAATAATTTGTGTCTCATCGATATCTGCCATTGGATAAATAGCAGTTGTATCAACCGCTACTTTATTCTCCATAAAATTCCTCCTTATCTTATCACTAGTACTAAATTCATTTTTTTAATTCTTTTTGTGGCTCTTTTTTGACTTTTTCTGATTTCAAATCTGGAATAATGATCGATAAATTCTTATCCTGAATGACTTTATCATTCAATAACGATGAAACTACTTCTTTTTTAAATGGTAATATTTGATTTATTAAAAACCTAAAGTGAGCAAAACACTCTATTCCCATTTTATTTTTGATCACTATTTGTTCAATAGTACCATCCACTACATTTTCCCTATTTATTCTTAATTTCCCATTTATCCATGATTTTTCGGATACTTCTATTTGATTATGCTCCTGTTGAGATGGAGTACTTCTTCCACTAATTTCTCGAACGGTTATTCCTTCCTGATTATCGTTAAATAAATCTGTTTTTCTATCACAATATTTTATTTGATATGTATAGGCTTTCTGATGATTAGATGAATTCTCTTTATTAGATTGAAATTCTAATACTTCTTCTATATTAAACTTTTCCGTTTGACTTGTAAATTCTAAATATAACCCCTCATAATATATTTCAAAATTCATAAATCCATATTTTTCACTCCATAAAGTTAAACTAGGATATTCTCCCAAGTCCATATCAATATGATCAATGGTACCATCTTCTCTTTTTATATCCAATTCATAAACAGAAGCTGGATTTGTTAGTTCTCTAATACCATTTATTTCTCTTTTCGATTTATATAAAACTGTTGGACTATCTATTTCTACATGATATCCAAATGTTGCAGGAGTACCTTTTTTCTTATTTTGATTAAATAATTTCTTATATTGTATAAATCCTACTTGATTATTATTTTCATCTACAATTATCCAACGATTAGAATTATTTGGTCCAATTAAAGTATATCCTAGCATTTCCACTAATCTTTTTTCTTTTTCTATATTTAATGGCAACATATTATATCACTTCCTCTTTGAATTGTTCTTTATATTAACATAAAAAAGTCGTTTTTGCAAATAACTGATTTCTTGTTATTTTAAACTTGAAGTGCAACAAACAAGCATTGAAAAAGACACATGAATAATCTATAATATCTATTCGCAACAAACAGAAAGGAAAATTCATATGTCTGATACAAATAATACACTAAAAAAG
>CATLBU010000057.1 GCA_949879835.1 uncultured Bacilli bacterium | reverse complement strand
TTGCAATTTCAGAAAATAATTACGAGATGCAAAAAAAATTAACTAGACATTTTCGAAAATATATGGATAATGAACGGAATGGAATTACTAATACAGATTTAATGAGTGAGATTATATCAGATGAAGAAGAAATATCCTTTATAAAAAAATACTTTTCTTTTGAGTCTTATGAACAAGATTTAATTCAAAAATCATTTGATAGGATGCAAAAACAACTGCGTTTAGAACGAGAAAAGCAAGTTCGGGGGAAGCCAATTTTATAACGAAAGATGTGGTAAAGAATGACCAAAAAAAATATTGGACTTAGGTTTAATCAATTAAAAGAAAAATTAAGCTATATGGATGAAGAAGAAATTCCTATGGTAGAAAAAGCATATGCATATGCTTCTAAAATGCACTTTGGAATTAAACGTATGACGGGGGAAGATTATATTGAACATCCCCTAAATGTTGCATACATTTTATCGGAGATGAAAGTAGATTATGCTACCATCTGCGCTGCTTTATTACATGATGTATTAGAGGATTGTGATGTAACATATGAAGAATTAGAAAGTAGTTTTGGAAAAGAAATAGTCGACTTAGTAGATGGGGTTACAAAAATTAATAAATTGAATTTTGAAATCGGGGGAAATGCAACGATTGCCACTCAAAGAAAAATATTGGTAGGTCTTTGCAATGATGTTAGAGTAATTATCATAAAATTAGCCGATCGGCTTCACAATATGCGAACATTATGGGTACATAATGAAAAAACACAAAAAGAAAAGGCAAAAGAGACATTAGATATTTTGGTTCCCATTGCTTCTCGTTTAGGAATTAATAAGATGAAAAGTGAATTAGAAGATTTATCACTTCGTTATTATCGTCCTGATATTTATTTTGATATTGTTGAAAAATTGAATCAATCAAAAGCTGAACGTGATTCTGTTGTAAAAAAGATGCTAGAAGATATTTCTTGCTTACTAGATGAAAACGGAATCAAACATGAAATAAAAGGCCGAGCAAAAAGTATTTATAGTATTTATAAGAAACTAGATAAAGGGAAAAAATTTAGTGACATTTTTGATTTACTCGCACTTCGCGTTTTCGTCAATACAGAGGAAGAATGTTATCATGCTTTAGGAGTTATTCATTCGAAATATAAACCGATGCCAAGAAGATTTAAAGATTATATTGCGATGCCAAAAACCAATATGTATCAATCTCTTCATACAACTGTTTTTGGATTAGACGAATATTTATTTGAAATTCAAATTCGGACTTATGAAATGGATGAAGTTGCAGAACGAGGAATCGCTTCCCACTGGTCTTATAAAGAACATGGAAGTACCATCGCTATCCAAAATGAGATGGAACAGAAATTACAATTTTTTCGTTCAATTATTGAACTGAATAATGAAGAAGAAAATGATGAAGAATTTGTAAAATCAGTTACAGAAGATGTATTAAATAATACAATTTACGTATTTACACCAAGAGGAGATGTAATAGAACTTCCAAAAGGGGCAACTCCAATCGATTTTGCCTACCGAGTACATTCTGATGTTGGAGATAAAATGGTAGGAGCAATTGTAAATAATAATATTGTCCCATTAGATTACGAATTGAAAAACAACGATATTATTAAAATTAATACGAATAAAAATTCATTCGGTCCAAGCCGTGAGTGGATACAGATGGCTAAAACAACAGGGGCTAAGAACAAAATTAAAAGTTTTTATCGCAAGATAGAAAAAGAAGAGTATTTGAAAAAGGGAGAAGAACTATTAAATAAAGAGCTTAGAAAAAGGAAAATTGTTTTTAACGAGTTTTTAACTTCCGAAAATATGGACAAAATTGTTCAAGAATTAAAATACATGAATTTTGATGAAGTATACATCAATATTGGCAATAATAAATTACCAATTGGCTCTGTTATTAATATTGTTACAGGTGAAAACGATACTAAAGAAGATATTATCTTAAAAAGAACTCAAAATAAAGAGGTGGTTTCTCCAATCATCAAAACAGATATTATTGTAGAGGGAATTGATGATATTAAAGTAAATATTGCATCCTGTTGTAAACCAATTCCTGGAGACCGTATTATAGGATATATTACCAAAGGGAATGGAATTTCTGTTCATCGCTTGGCTTGTCCCAATGTAAAAGATTTAGAAGAAAGAACAATCGCTGTAAAGTGGAACAAAACAATTGAAAAAAGATACCCTACTAATTTAATTATAAAAACTTTAAAAAATGATAATTTATTGTTAGATATTATTTCTAAGACTTCCAACCATAATTTAACGGTTCAAAGTATTTATAATTATAATAGTCAAGAAAATAATACATACGATATTACGGTTTTAGTAGATAATAAAGAGAACCTAAAAAAATTTATGATAGAAATTGCTTCTATTAGTAGTGTTACATTATGTGAAAGGCATATCAAGTAATGAAAATAGTTGTTCAACGAAGTTTAAATTCATTTGTAAAAGTCCATGATAAAATAGTAGGAAAAATCGATCGAGGGCTAGTATTGCTCATTGGATTTGCTAAAGAAGATCAAATAGAGGATCTTGATAATATGCTTCATAAAGTATTAAATCTCCGAATATTTCCAGATGATGAAGGAAAAATGAATCAGTCTATTTTGGATATCAATGGAAAAGTTTTAAGTATTTCACAATTTACTCTTCAAGCAGATACAAAAAAGGGAAACCGTCCAAGTTTTCAAAGTGCAATGCCCTATGATGAGGCAAAAGATTTATATGAAATATGGAATCAAAAATTAAGTCAATTCGTTTGGGTAGAAACAGGAAAGTATGGAGAAGATATGCAAGTTCAAATTACAAATGACGGACCAGTCACAATCCTTTTAGAAAGTAGGGGAAATCATGTTAAAAGATAAGCTAAATTACAAATTAATGAATATTGCAGTCATTGCATTTATTATATTTTTGATTTATCAAACAGGGAATTTATGGATTGGAATTATATCTACGATATTAAGTATAGCCATACCATTTTTTATGGCATTTGTTGTAGCATATGCGCTTCATCCATTTCTAAAGTTTTTAACAAATCACAAATTACCAAAGGCCCTATCTATCTTTATTGTTGTTGCTTTACTAGTAGGAATTATTGCATTTATTATTGTTCTAGTAGTTCCACTTTTATTTTCCCAATTATCTAGTTTGTTTAATGGAATTATTGCATTTATAAAACAAATATCATTAGAATCTTCTATTGATCTAGGCCCAATTCAAAAATCTCTTTCCACCAGTTTTAATGATATTATTTTATCACTTGGTAAATATGTTTCCAATGGAGCTGTAAACGTCATTGGTGTATCATTAGGATATATCTCTATTGCAGTGATTGCTTTTTCAGCCTCTATTTATTTTTTATCCGATATGGATATGATTCGTGCAAGTGTAAAAAGATATCTGAAACGAAAATCTAAAAAAATATTAAAATATATTTCTTTATTGGATGAGCAGATGAAACTATATTTAACAGGTTTTATTAGAATTATGTTAATTACAGTTGTTGAATACACTATTGCTTATACTGTTATTGGACATCCCAATGCCATTTTATTAGGATTTTTAGCTATGATAGCCAATTTAATTCCCTATTTTGGAGGAATAATTACAAATATTGTAGCAGCAATTACTGCCTTTGTTATTAGTCCAGCGCTTTTTGTTAAAACTGTCATTACATTTGTCGTTTTATCAGCAATTGATGGATACTTGATTAACCCGCTAGTTTATGGAAAAACGAATGAAGTTCATCCTCTTGTTGTTATTATATCTGTTTTTGCAGGAGGAAAGCTATTTGGAATAGCAGGAATTGTTATTTCCCTTCCACTTGCGATTATTTGTATTACAACCTTTAAATATTTCAAAGAAGATATTAGTGAAAAAATTGATGATATGAAAGATGCAGGAAAGAAAATGGGAAGAAAAAAGATAATGAAACAAAAATAAAGGTATACAAATGATAAAATTTATAGTATACTGGTATTAATTACT
>CATLBU010000056.1 GCA_949879835.1 uncultured Bacilli bacterium | reverse complement strand
AAGGATGCTATTCTAGAATATAAAAAAAGAATTTCTAAATACACCAAAATAGAGATAATAGAAGTATCTGATGAGACCGATAATATTTTAAATAAAGAAAGAGATTCTATATACCGTTTTATTAAAGAGAAAGATTATGTAATCACTTTAGAAATAGAAGGAAAAGAAATTTCTTCTTTAGAATTTGCACAAAAAATAGATAAGACATTTATTTCTTATCCAAATATTACCTTTATTATTGGTGGGTCATATGGACTTCATAAGGATATTAAAAATCGAAGTAATTTCTCTTTATCCTTTTCTAAAATGACCTTTCCACATCCATTATTTCGTGTACTATTGTTAGAACAAATTTATCGAGCATTTAAAATTAATCATCATGAAACATATCATAAATAAAAGAATGATAATTGTGATATCATTCTTTTATTTAAATTGTCTTCGTAAGTCATCAGTTTGCTGTTCACGTTCTGTTATTTGAGCTAATTCAAATAAAGCATTTTGTCGTTCATTATTATCTAATGAAGTAGAAGCAGTAAGAAGCAATTCATATTTTTGATTCTTCTTTTTTAAATCATCAACTTCATGTTGCAAATTTCCTACTGTAGTTTGTAAATTTTCTATCATTTGATATAATTGTTCATTTGGCATATTTATCTCCTCCTATTCAATATCATAATATATTAGAAATAACAAAAATGCAATCAAAAATTATGTTTTCTGTAAATCAAATGTATAAAATAAGAAAACATCATCACTATAGAATAGGAGATGATGACATATGAAAAAAATACTTATTATTATTTTAGTATTAGGTATTATGATATCATTAGGAAAAATAAAGGCAGAAACAAATATGATTCCAGATGAAGCAATTCGCTTAAGAGTAGTCGCAAACAGTGATTCTGAATATGATCAAAGAATTAAAATGAAAGTAAGTGATAAATTACAACAAGATATGTACCAATTATTAAAGAATACAAAAGGAATAGAAGAAGCAAGGAAAACAATCAATGATAATTTATCGACAATTGATCAAAATATTAAAGATACTTTATTAAAAGAAAATTACCCACTAAATTATAAAATTCATTTTGGAGATAATTATTTTCCTTCTAAAGAATATAAGGGGATTCAGTATGAAGCTGGATACTATGAATCCATTTTAGTTACTTTAGGGGAAGGCAAAGGAACAAATTGGTGGTGTGTATTATTTCCACCTTTATGTCTAATAGAAGCAGAAGAAAGTGATGAAGTTGAATATAAATTTTTTGTTCAAGAATTAATAGAAAAATATTTGTAAGTATAAAAAAAGAATCTCTTAATACAATGATATAGGAGGTTTTTTTATGTCTATCATTATGGTAATTATAATCGCAGTAAGTCTTAGTATGGATGCTTTTTCTCTTTCTTTAGCATACGGAACTTTAAATATGAAAAAAAAAGAGATACAGATACTCTCTATTATTGTAGGAATATATCATTTTTTTATGCCATTAATAGGGATGTTTATAGGGACCACAATTTTAAAGATTTTGCCTATCTCTCCTGATACAATCGTTTTTATTGTTTTATGCTTTATTGGTATTCAAATGATTTTTGAAACATTTAAACAGGATCGCAAAATATCCTTAATGAAATTTAGTGAATTATTAATTTTTGGTTTAGCTGTTAGTATAGATAGTTTTTCAGTAGGACTAGGACTAAAAACTATTTATGAAAATGTATATATTAGTGCTTTCATTTTCTCATTATCCAGTGCTCTTTTTACATATTTAGGACTATATTTAGGTAAAAAAATTAATGATTGGATTGGAAAGATATCAACTTTATTAGGAGGAATAGCTTTAATGATTATTGGAATAATATATGTAATATAAAATTTGCGTTTTTTTTAGAAAAATAATATAATAAATATGGTGATATTATGGTAGTAAATGCAAAAAAAATGCTAGAACATGCAAAAGAGGAAAAATATGCAGTTCCTCATTTTAATATTAATAATTTAGAGTGGACAAGATACATTTTAGAAGAATGTGAACATTTAAAAAGCCCAGTTATTTTAGGTGTTAGTGAAGGTGCTATTAAATATATGGGTGGATATAAAGTAGTAGCAAATTTAGCCCGAAATCTAGATGAAGAACTAATGATCCATGTGCCTGTGGCAATTCATTTAGACCATGGAAGTAGTGTTGAATCCTGTAAAAAAGCGATTGATGCAGGTTTTACTTCAGTAATGTTAGATGCTTCTAAATATTCATTAGAAGAAAATATAAAAATGACAAGGGAAGTTGTTTCTTATGCTTCTGATAGAAACATAACAGTAGAAGCGGAAATTGGCCATATTGGAGGAAGCGAAGATAACATAAGTAGCGAACTTGCATATGCTAAGGTAGATGATGCAATTCAATTATATAAGCAAACTAATATTGATTTTTTGGCTCCAGCTTTAGGAAGTGTCCATGGATTATATAAGGGAGAACCCTGTTTAGATTTTGCTAAGATGCAACAGATTAGTGAGAAAACAAATATTCCATTGGTTTTACATGGTGGATCTGGAATAGATGATGAGAAACTAAAAAAAGCAATTCAAAGTGGAATTTGTAAAATAAATATTAATACGGAATTACAAATAGAATGGACTAAAGCAGTAAGAACATTTTTAAATATAGATAAAGTTTCTTATGATCCAAGAACAGTCATCCGTTCTGGAGAAAAAAATATGAAGCAAATAATTGCTCATAAAATAGAGATTTTAGGTAGTAAAAACCGTATTAAATTTTAATCATCTTAGGAGGTAATCATGAAAAAAATACAAATTGAAGGGAATCAACTGTTAGAAGGTACAATTTCTATTAGTGGTTCCAAAAATAGCGCAGTAGCGCTTATTCCAGCATCTATTTTATCAGATGAAAAAGTAACAATAGATAATATTCCTAACATTTCTGATATTGATGCCTTAAATGAAATATTAACATATTTAGGAGCTAAAGTAGAATATCAAAAAAATACAATGATTATTCATTCTGATAGCATTATAAATAAAGAAATACCAGAATCAATTTCTACAAAATTACGTGCCTCTTATTATTTTATGGCAGCTCTTTTGGGAAAATATAAAAAAGTAGAAATGTATTTTCCAGGAGGATGTAAAATAGGACTACGTCCAATTGACCAAACTTTAAAAGCCTTTGAATTATTAGGAGCCAAAGTAATTGAAAATAAAAATAAATACACAATAACAGCCCAACGATTAATTGGAACAAATATTTATTTAGATATGCCAAGTGTAGGAGCTACTATTAATACAATGTTAGTAGCTGTTAAAGCAGAAGGTACAACAATTATAGAGAATGCCGCTAAAGAACCAGAAATTGTAAGTGTCGCAACATTTTTAAATAGTATGGGAGCAAAAATTCGCGGAGCAGGAACTAGTAAAATAACAATCGACGGTGTTGATCAATTAAAAAAAGGATTTGCAGAAGTTATACCAGATAGAATTGAGGCAGGAACCTATGTTTTAGCTGGCGCCTTAATGGGAAAGAACTTAATCATTAAAAACTTAATTCCTAAACATATAGAATCATTAATTTTAAAATTAAAAGAAATAGGAATTCCAATGAAAATAGGAATGGATTATATTCAAATTTCAAAAGCAGAAAATCTACGCTCTATTCATCTAAAAACCTTAGGTTATCCTGGATTTCCAACAGACTTGCAACAACCAATAACTGTACTTTTAACACAATGTCTTGGAGACTCTGTATTACAAGAAACTATTTATGAGAATCGTTTTCAAAATGTTTACTATCTAAATAAAATGGGAGCAAATATTCAAATGCATAATGATAAGATAAAAATAACAGGGCCAACAAAGTTAGTGGGAACAGAAGTAGTTGCTACAGATTTACGTGCAGGAGCATGTTTAGTTTTAGCAGGATTATCCGCTCAAGGAACGACTGTAATTAGTGATGTAGAACATATTTTAAGAGGATATGAAAATATTGTAGAGAAATTGCAAACTGTAGGTGCTAAAATAAAAATTATTGAAATATAATGAAAGTAGAGAAATCTACTTTTTTTAGGGGGTTTTTATGAAAATAAAGACAATTATCATTACAGGAATTGTAATTATTACAATATTTATAATCTATTTGACTACAATCGATAAAAGAATATATTATTTAGATTTAAATGTAAATAATTATCATTATAGTGAGGAGACTAAAAAATATATTTTATCTAAAAATAAATTAGAAAAATTTGT
>CATLBU010000055.1 GCA_949879835.1 uncultured Bacilli bacterium | reverse complement strand
AAATAATTTGAAGGAATTGAAAGAGATACTTAATATTGTTATTAATAGATATAATGAAAAAAGTAAACGTAATACTGTAAGAAATTTGATAAAAAAACATTTGGAAAATTACAAAATGGATTTAGATACTAAAAGAACTTCAGAAGAAACTGAAAGAACTAGAATAATTGATGATTATGATAATTTTAAAAAATGTATAATTGATTATATCAAATTAAAAAATCAAGAAAATATTTTTCCTTCTTTTCCAAGTAAAATGAATGGAAGCTCAATAAAACCATATAAAAATTATGAATTCAAAAAACATACTGCTTATCATAATGTTGACTTAAAGAATGAGTTTTATCAATATTGTTTTAATACTAATTATGCTAGTGAAAAAGCCATAAAAAGCATAAATTCAAAAGATTCTCTTTCGTCTGCTTTAAAAAATTCTTCATTAAAAGAATTAGAATCATTCAAGTCAGGAAGGCTTAATAAATTTATTTCTGATTGGAGTAAAGAAACCACATCTATTTCAGAAATAACTTCTAAAGAGAATATAGGTAATACTCCAGGAGAAATTTCATTAGTGTATTATAAATTTTTAATTCAAGAATCAGATAAAGAATTTTATGTTTTAGCGATAGATCAACCAGAAGATGATATTAATCCTAAAAGAATCAAAGATTTTTTATTAAAATATTTAGGCTCGATAAAAGATAAAAAGCAGGTTATTTTAGTTACTCATAATCCACTTTTAGTTGTAAATCTTGATGTAGACAATGTAATTCATTTAACAAAAGAAAATAATACAATTAAAGTTAAAAACGGAGCACTAGAGTTTGAAAATAGTGACTATTCTATCTTAGAATTAATAAAAAATAATCTTGATGGTGGATATAAAGCGGTTGAAAGGAGATTAAAAGTATATGAAAGAGATGACTATTAATTTAACATTAAATGAAGAAAAAAACATAGTGATTAAAAATATTTCAAATGAAAATTTTTTTACTATATTATATGATAACAAAACTATTACAGCCCCATCTATTTATGAAATGCTAGCATATGAGCCTGATGTAATTTATAATATTGAAAGCAATATAGATGATATTGTAGATGAAAATGACAAAACATATTTTTCAGATGTTATTAGTTTAATCAAGGCAATTACTGATGAAATAAATGAAATGGCCGAAATTGATGATAATTCTTCCAATGAAAGTAATGAAAATAATAACTTAAAGGAAGAATTAGAAGAGAAAAATGAAGAATTAGTTTTTGAATAAATTTTACAATGTGAGGAGATAAAATGAAAGATAGGATAACTGAAACAATTGATACTTATAATAATATAGTAGAAGAATATATTGATTATTTTAATTCAAAAGATTTACATGGTAATGTTCAATTTCAAAAAGAAATTGATATATTAGTAGAAAATCTTGAAAATGGAAGTAAAATTTTAGATGTTGGTACAGCAATTGGAGATTACCCAAAATATTTAATAGAAAAATGTAATAAAGATTTTAAAGTAATCGGTATAGATTCCTCTGAAAATATGATAAATGTTGCAATGAAAAACGCCCCTAAAGCTAATTTTCAAGTAATGGATATGAGAAGTTTAGATTTTTCAGACAATTCTTTTAATGCTATTATTTGTTTAGCAACATTAATTCATGTAGATGATGATACTGCTATTAAAATCTTAGAAAAATTTGATTCGATGTTGAAAGATAATGGATTAATTATAATTAATGTTATGGAACATATTAGTGGTAATAAAGAAATTTACGAAAAAGAACCATTTAATCCAAAATATAACACTTATTTTAATAGATATACCAAAACATTCTTTATTGATTGGTTTAAAGAAAAAGATTATGAAATTATAGATATTATTGATAATCCTATATTTAATTCTGAAAAAGTTAAAGAACCAGGTGTTGATACAAATCAATTTTCGATTATTGTTAAGAGAAAATAAGGAGGAATTACAATGACAATAGAAGAGAAAAAGAAAAATGTCTTAGATGTGTTTAATACAACTGCTGAAAAGTATGTTGAACATTTTGGAGATGATTGGGAATTTATAAATGAAATAAATAGTTTTATAAATTCAATTATCCCTAATGGTAAAGTATTGGATTTAGGATGTGGAAGTGGATATATCTCAAAATACATGGCTGATAAAAATTTGAGTCCAGTAGGAATTGATTTTAGTGATAAAATGATAGAAATAGCTAAACAAAAATATCCTAATATTCCTTTTTTCAATATGGATATTGCTAATGTTGATAAAACTTTTGAAGAGAACACTTTTGATGGATTACTAGCCATTTATATTCTTTATTTTATACCTAAAGAACAAATGGACAATGTTTTAGAAGCATTATCAAAAGTTTTGAAAGATGGAGCACCATTTTTTATGGTAATACAAATTGGTAAAGGTGAAACATTTGTTGACGAATCTTTAATGCCAGAAGGTAAACAAAAAGAAGCATTGTTTGTTAATTTAAATACTCAAGAAGAATTACTCGAACTATTACAAAAACATAGTTTTGCTGTTGATCAACTTCAATTTTATCCAAATGTTGATCCTGATGAAATACCTGGTGATGGTAGATTAGTAATACAGGCTAATAATCAAAAGACTAAAATTAAAAAGAGATGATAGAAAACTTTAACGCTCAATATCATCTTTTTCTATTACAGATTTATTTTTATTATTTGTATTTTTATTGTCTTGAAGAAGATTGAAATCTTCATCATCTAAAGCACCATGCTCATATAATTCTTTAGCAAATTCTATATATTTTTCCTTATATTTATTTCTATAAATTCTATCCATAAGAAATTTAACAAGATTGTAAATCAAATTTTTAAGATGTTCTAAAGACGATTTTAGTAAACTGTTTTCTTCTTGTAGGTCATTGATATTTTCATCTTTAGATTTGATTTTATCTTTTAAATTATCAACTTCAGTATTGAGTTCTTCATTATTTTTTAATAATAATCTAATTTGATCACGATTGTTAAGCAGTTCACTTTCCACTTCTTTTAGTGTAACAGATAATTCTTGAATACTTTGATATTCAGCAATAGTTTTATCAATTAAATCAATAAAAACAATTGCTTTATCTCTATCAACTACATCTAAGACTAATTGACTTTTAATTAAACCTTTTGACTTTAAATTTTCAAGCATATCTCTAATTTCTTTTGTACTATTTTTTAAATTATCTGTTTTGGCTTTTGCTTTATTTAATGTGTTTTGATGTATTTCAAGAGTTTTTTTCATCTTTTGATACTTTCCCATTTCTGAAATATGATAATCACGATTTCGACCTTTTAATTTAGGTTTTAACTTATAATTAGTATGATATTCTTTATTGAAAGATTCCATGCATCGAACCCTTATTTTGTCTTGAATTTTTGTTAATGATTCTTTAGTAAAGACATCAGACTTTCCAACTTGTTTAGACATACCATACTTGTTTTTAACTTTAATTGGAACACCAATTATATGAAGATGTGGACTTGTTTCATCATAATGAATTATAGCACTTGCTATCTTAAAATCAGGAACTAATTTTTCTAAATCTTTAACTTGTTCTTCAAATACAATAGTCATTTTCTTTTTATAGTCTATATCTTTCGTACTCCAAAATTCCATATCACCAAGTTCAATAATTATCTCACAAGCTAAGTCCTTTTTGGTGTTATTGCTAACATGGATGAAATAATCTTTTATCTTTCTATCATCACGAATTTGTCTATTATTATATTCAATTCTTGCTTCTTCAAACTCATCCTTATATAAATTTTTAACATCATTTACGATTGAATTAGAGCCTCTGATAATTTCAATATCATATTCTCTGTCATCATACTTTCTACAATTGTGATTGTCACATTTTGATAATCCTGCTGCATTTTGGATAGCATTATTACTATTAGATGTTGTACCACTTAAATTAGATTTTGCACTTGCTTTACTACTATTTTTCTTATTTTTATCATTACTTAAATGGAAAGAGTAACCTAAACTAGGTATATAAATCACAGCTCCTTTCTTTGTATTTTTTAGCTATATTTTGTTTTGACAAAATATTTAACCCCCTAGGAATTTTGTCATACTAACAAAATACGGGGGCTAAGGCTTGCCTTAGAATCCAAAATTAACTGTTGTTAATTTTATAAGTAGAAGAAACTATGCTTCGAGGGTAGTTTCTTCATTATCGTATAATTCTTCATAGATAATAGGTTTTACATCAATAGTAATAGGTTCTCTTGAAAAAGTAACACTATCACATATATCAGGAATATATTTAAAAACGACATCTTCATTTGCTTTATAAAGTTCATTAGACCTGTCCGGAAAGCTTTTAAGAATTATTTAAGTTATAAATACCACACATAATTTGAAGTTTTTCTTCGTATCTATTTTGTTTATTCCTATAGGTTTCTTTCATAATCCTAAAAATTTTTAA
>CATLBU010000054.1 GCA_949879835.1 uncultured Bacilli bacterium | reverse complement strand
TATTCAAAATAATTTCTCCTTTCATATATCTATCTCTAATTCTTCTTCTAAATTGTTATTATATTTTGGTTTTAATTCTTCTTTTTTGAATTCATTATCAAGTATCAAATTAAAGTTTTGACTTAGATTTTCATCTTCTCTTAATAAAAGTCCCTGCCATACTCCCTTTAAATGATTAATTCCATTTAAAAATTTAATGCCTATTCCCCCTACGCTTTTCCAATCAAGTAAATTCTTAGTATAATCATCAATTAAATAATCCAATGAAGTAATTTTATTAGGAATATATTTATATTTACACTCTCCATAAGGAACGAAAATTCTTCTTTCTTTAGGTAACTCAGGAAGATATTTATCAAGCCAATTATTTTTTTCTTTTAAAGCATAGTTACTATCACTTAAAAAAGAAGAAAGAATAAAAACATTTCTTCCTTCTTCAATAAGTTTCTTAGTTTCTTTCAAAATATATTCATTAGGCGATAACGATTCATAATATCCTTTTTGATATAATTCATCATTTGATTTAATATTTTTCCATTCGGCAAGAGTTCCATCCATATCAATAAATAGTCTTATATTCATGACTATTCCATCTCTATCTCTGGTTCAAAATCATCTTGTAATATCTCTTGTTCAATTGCTTTTTTACTCTTAGACAAAAAAGAAATATCTTCAGCGACTATTTCAACTTGCTTCTTATGATCCTTATCTATATAAGTATGAATTCTTGCTGTAATTAAAACAAGATCTCCTGTCTTATGATATTCAGAAGCTCTTTCTGCTTTATTATTCCACATAACACAATCAACAAAATCTGCTTCATAAACACCATTTTCATTCTTGTAAGGTCTAGGAACAGCTATTCTAACATTGGTAACTTTCTTACCAGTTCCTGTTTCTCTTAACTCTGGTTCTTCTACAATTCTACCAATTAATAATGTTTGATTTAACATATTCTATCTCCTTTTCTATTTTTCTATTTCTTCTTCTATTTCAATACGATTTTCAGCTCTAAGTTTTTCTAACTTTTTAAAGAAATCATCAATAACTTCAACAGTAAGAGGTTCTTTACCATACCAATTTTTAGAAGATTCTTTTGTGTATCCAAAAGTCATTCCTTTGTGTAATTGAAATTCAAAAATAATGCAATTAGGATCTTTGCCATTTATTTCAGATAAGTGTTGCCAATCAGAAAAAGTATTCTCATTTTTTAATAATTCTTCCAAACCTAATATAGTTAAAAAATTACGAAATTTATTAAATTCTTCTTCATTTGTAATCATAATTGTATTTATGCCTGATATAAATTCCAACCATTTTATTTCTTTATTTTGACTCAACATATATCTAGTTCCATTTCTACATCTTCTTCAATGTCATGATTTATATTTATATCTAAATCATGATGATAAACTTCTTTTTTACCATAAGTAATAGAAGTAACATGGGTAAAAAGAAATTCCTCAGTTGTACGAGAATCTTCCTTATTGGTATTTGCTTTTATAAAATCACTAACTTTTTCATAAGCTACACCCCAAGCATTGCTTCCTTTATCATCATTTAATAAATCTCTTCTTAAAGTATTATAGTCATATTTAAATGTATGGCTATTTTCACCATATTGAATGGTTATATTAACTGTTTTGGCATCTAAATCTTTAATAGATTGATAAATTGATTTATTAATATATAAGTCATCAAATTTATGGTTCTCATTTAATATTATCTGATTTAAATAATCAATTTTATCACGATAAATCAAAAGTTCTAATCCTAATTCTTCTTTATTATTTCTATAATCATCAATAGTTTCAATGATCATATTTGCATATTTTTTTACTGTTTTTTCTGGATTATCTAAATATTCTATATAAATTGTTTTTCCACAATACTCATCACTATTCGTCATTTCATAATCAGTATAAGATTTGTTTAACTTGATAATTACATCAGATTCTTCAATAAATTTTTCTCTTACATCTTTTGTATAATTATTTATTCTCCAATCATCCACATGATTGTATTTTTCAATAGCAATTTCTTTTAATATTTCTTCATTGTCAAAAGAATATTTTTCAATATAATTTTTAATTTCTTCATACATTTTATTACCTAAGAACCCAAAAGAGCTTCTTTCTAGCAATCCCTTTTCTTTTGGCAAAAACTCATCCATATTATAACTGTGATTATAAATACACTTTTCTTTTATATCAAGATACCCTGCTACTTCATAATCATTTTGTTCCAAATAATTTTCTTTATCAGTTTTCATATATATGATAATAAATCTGTCATCATATTTTTCTTTATGAATTTTTCTTGGATGATAATTTCCTTTAAACACTTTATCATTTTCTTCAGGATTTAACAAAAAACTTTCAATATCATTCAAAGTTATCTCTCCCCTCATTACATCTCTATTTCTAAATCCTCTTCTACTTCCTTGCTATTGTCTAAAGATTCTTTACTATATAATTCTGTTTTTCCACTTGTGATTGATGTGATATGATTAAATAAGAACTCATGATGATAGTTATCTCTATTATATCCAGTTTTATCATTATCTCTTAAAAATTCTTGTACTCTACTATAGCTATTATTATAACTAGAAGATGATAGTTTTCCACTTTTTAATGCAGATTGCAAATCATATAGTTCATATTTAAATGTATGGCTATTTTCACCATATTGAATAGTTATATTAACTGTTTTAGTATCAACATATTTAATTGCATCTAAAATGTTTTTACAAACATGTATATCATCATACTCATGGTTAGCATTGTCCTTTAAATCATTTAAATATTCAATTTTATCATGATAAATTAATAATTCTAAACCAAATTCTTCTCCTCTTTCATCAAGAATTTTTTTAGCCATTTCTTCGATAGTCTTCTTTGGATTATCTAAGTATGCAGTGGTTTTATTACCATCAAACATATTAATAGCAATATCAGAAGAATAAGCAGGTATCGTTAGTTTAATACTAGGTTCTTTTTGATTAACAAAATCTTTGTTGACATCTTTTTTATAACTAAAAATTCTGCTATCATCTCTTGCATCATATTTTTTAATCGCTAATTTTGTTAGTTCTTCCTCATGAGAAAAACTATAATCAGTTAAATAATTTTTTAGTTCTTCTAATATTTTCTCATCAAGTTGAGAAAAATTATTAAATTTAATTACCTCACTCTCTTGAAGCTTTTCTGTAAAAAACTTATCTGCATCATATATACAATGCTCTATTTTGTCATAGTAACCTACTAATTCATAATTGGAACGGCGTTGCCTTAGTTCCTTACTATTTTTCTTACTATAAAGAAGATCAAATCTATCATCATATTTTTCTTTATGAATTTTATATTCTTGTGATTGATAATCAAATAATTCATCATTACTTTTATTATCTAATAAAAATTTTTCTAATTTACTATACATTATTTCTCCTTTCATTAATATTCATAATCTATATCATCTTGTTCTTCTTCATATTCATCTTCATAAGATGGCGATTGATTATTTTTAGGATTTTGAACATTATTTAATTCTCTATCTTCTTCTCTTTCAATAAAATTTGATAATTCCATAGCACGAGCCTGAAGGTTTGGATCAGTTAATCCTTTTTTATATTCATCTACAATATCTTGATTAAAGAAATGAAATTTTCTTTTTTCTTCAATTTGCTTATTTTGTAAAACTTCATAAGAATGATTTAAAGCAATCTGTTCAGATATTCTTAAATCTTTTGGATTTAAATTATTATCCATACAAATAAGTGCCTTATAAAATAAATCTTCGTTTTCCTTTTTAAAAAGATTTAACTGATCATACATTATCGTTAGAAATCTTAAACTAACAGCTTGTGAAACTGTTCTTTCTAATTCTTGACCAAGTTCTTTTTCATAGTGTGCAGCTGGTACTCTAGTAGGTTGCTGTGATTCTGGATTAAGATATTTAAATGTCATATCTTCCATTAATTTAGCCATTTCTCTAGGTTTTGATTGAATAAAATCATCATAAAATTTTCTCATTGTTTTATATCTCCTTTTCTTTTTATATAGTTAATTCCATATCACCAATATCTTTTATTGATGACAACTGTTCAACTTTTTTCTGCATGTTTTTATAATCTTCCATTTCAATTAATTCCAATAAATTTTCAGCTCTATGACCTGATAAATAGATATATGGAGAAGAAAAAGTATAAGTATCTTTCAAGATTTCAATAATTTCTTTTATGGCTAAATTAGTATCAGATTTACCATTACTGCTTTCCAAAACTCCACCATCCATATTATGCCCTTTTGAATTATAAAGCGTATAATCTACGATATAACCCTTGTTAAATATATGAAGAATATTATTCTCATTACTAATAACCAATGTATCCATTATTTCTCTATCTCCTCCTGTTCTCTTTCTTCATATTCTTTTTCAGATTCCAAACTCTTATACTGTTCTAGTAATTGTTTGCAAACTTTTTCAAAGTCTTTTTTTACTTTTATAAGATCAAGCGTTTCTTTAGAAAACCTTCCTTCATTAAAAATAACATCACAAACTAACATTGTTTCCATCTCTATATGCTCTTTTACAAAATCATTAATTTTTCTATTCTCTTTCCTATCCGTTCCGGTCAAAATACAGCAAACCCCTTCTTTCTCCGCATCCAAAATAATCTTTTCGGGTTCTTGGAACTGTTTGCAAAA
>CATLBU010000053.1 GCA_949879835.1 uncultured Bacilli bacterium | reverse complement strand
TCGGAGTAATTGTATTAATTATATGTATTGCAGTTTTAAAAGGAAAACATAATAATAAGATTTAGGAGGTTTGGGTATGAAATTAAAATTTAGAGCAGAAAAAAAAGATTGGATTATGTTTGGAATTTTCGCATTATTTCTCTTTTATGTAATTGCACTACTTGTTTTAAATGCTATGTCATTTATAGAAAGTGGAGAACTTTGTGGATTAAATCCGTTTCCAGTATTTTCTAGGGACTATTTCGCACCAACAATGGTATTTTATATAGGTGCTTTAATTGCCGTTATTGGAAGTGTTTCCTCCACTTTCTTTGAAAGAGAAAAGGGAATAGGAATTAAGGCATCTCCAAAAGATGAAAAAGGCTATTCACGTTGGGCTAAAGATAAGGAAATAAAAGCAGAATTAAAAATGTTACACCCTTCAGATGAAACAACAGAGAATGGAGGAATTCCACTAATTAATAATGGGAATGAAGTATGGGTAGATAATAGTGGATATCATAATATGATTATTGGATCCACAGGAAGTGGTAAATCGCAAGCCCTTTCTTTTCCGTTTATCCGTGTTATGGCAAAAGCAGGAGAATCTATGATTGTTACAGACCCTAAGGGAGAATTATATGAAGGAACTGCAAACGAATTAAAAGAAAGAGGATATAATATTATTCTATTAAACTTTCGTGATCCTCAAAAAGGAAATTGTTGGAATCCCTTTTATTTGCCATATAAACTTTATAAAGAAGGAAATATTGATAAATCTACAGAATTACTAGAAGATTTGGCTAAAAATATTCTTTATGATGAATCTTCAAAGGGAAATGATCCATTCTGGGAAAATACATCAGCAGACTATTTTACTGGACTTACCCTAGCTTTATTTGATGATGCTAAAGAAGAAGAAATTAACATCAATAGTATTAACTTAATGAGTACCGTAGGAGAAGAAAAAATTGGTGGAAAAACATATATTCAGGAATACTTTAGCGATAAGGATCAAACCTCAGGTGCTTATATAAATGCATCTAGTACTTTAATGGCTCCAACTGATACAAAAGGAAGTATATTATCTGTATTTAAACAAAAGATTAAATTATTTTCATCGCGAAATAATTTATCTGAAATGCTTTCTTATAGCGATTTTGATATTGAGGATATTGGAAGAAAGAAAACTGCCGTATTTATTGTTATTCAAGATGAAAAGAAAACATACCACCCTCTTGTTACAATTTTCTTAAAACAATGTTATGAAACATTGGTTAGAGTAGCTCAAGAGACTGGTGGAAAGTTAAAATATAGAACGAATTTCTTAATGGATGAGTTTGCAAATATGCCTCCACTTAGTGATGTTGATGCGATGGTTTCTGCAGCGCGTTCTAGAAATATAAAATTATCTTTTATTATTCAGAACTTTTCACAATTAAATGATGTATATGGGAAAGAAAAAGCAGAAACAATTCGTGGAAACTGTGGAAATACTATTTATATTTTAAGTACAGAACTTGCAGCCTTAGAGGAAATTAGTAAAATGTGTGGAGAAATTAAATCTAAAAAAGATGATAAAACAGATTCAAGGCCTCTTGTTACTGTAACAGATCTTCAAAATTTAAAAGAAGAACAAGCCATTATTCTTCGTTCTAGAATGCGCCCATATAAAACACAATTAAAATTTGATTATAAAATTGATTGGGGAAAAGATTACGGAAAAGCTGATTATCCAGAAAGAGAAGCAAAAAATGTACAAACATTTAATTTAAAGAAGTATGTAGAAGATAAACGCCAAAGTAAGATTAATGATATGTTGAATGGTGTCGGTATGGATAAAAAGCCAACACCACCAGTTAACCCAATGTTTAATCCTGCTGCTATGTTTGGTGGGGGAATTCCTACTCCGCCAAATATGGGACCTGCAGCTCCTAGTGGTGGGTTAAATGTGGATGACTTGGTAAAAAGAATTGATGCTAAAATTGCAGAGTTAGAAGAGGAAGAACGAAAAGAGAAGGAAGAACAAGAAAAAAAAGCAAAGGAAGCTAAAAAGGCTTTGGAAAATGCATCAGAGACTAAGATTGAAAAAGAGTCTATAAAGACAGACTCTTCAGAAGTTATTCAAAAAGAAAAACAGCTTGAAAAGACTGAATCTGATCAATCCATTCAGGAAGAGAAACAACCCGAAAAATCGGAATCTCAGCCAACTATTCAGGAAGAGAAAAAGCCTGTAGAAAAGATAGAACAAAAGAAAATTACAGACGATCAATTTTTCGATGATTTCTTCTTTGATGGAGAATAAAGCAGACAATGTCTGTTTTTTTGTGTTTTCGTCTTTATTTATTTTACTACTTGTACATATACTGTATTAGGGTGGTTAAATATGATATCAAGTATTTCGATTGAAGATTTATTAAAAATGAAACCAGAACATATCATTGATATCAGAAATATTCAAAGTTATAATAACAATCATATACCAAATGCAATCAATATTCCATTTGAAAAATTAATTACTAGTCCTAGTAAATATTTAAATCCTAATGTTAAATATTTTATTTATTGCCAAAAGGGTCTTGTTAGTAAAAAAGCCTGTCAAATTTTATCTGGATATGGTTATAAAGTTGTCGATATAATTGGTGGATATGAAGAATGGATTTTGAATTCATAAGAAAGTTTAATACTTTCTTTTATTTTTGGCTGAAATGTATTATAATGAAAATAGAACGGAGATAATATGATAGCAAATTTAATAGAAACAAATATAGATTTATTAAAGGAATTTGTCCAACAGAGTAATTTATTTTTTGCTTTAGCAATTGGTATGGGATTAATTATTTTAGAATCGATTATTCCTATGTTACCACTTGCTGTTTTTATTGCAATTAATATGCTTGTCTTTGGAAATATAATTGGATTTTTTCTTTCCTGGATAGCAACTATTATTGGATGTACACTTAGCTTTTTCATTTTTAGAAAATTGAAGAATAAATTGTGGAAATGGATAGGAAAAAGGGAAAGATTAATAGAATTAATGAATAGGGTTGATCAAATATCCTTTAGTAGCTTGGTAATTATTTTGGCTTTTCCATTTACTCCAGCTTTTTCCATTAATATTGGGGCAGGTCTATCTAATATGTCTTACCAGAAATACCTATTTGCTCTTCTTATATCCAAGATATCAATCGTGTATTTTTGGGGATTTATTGGAACAACCTTAGTTGAGAGTTTGACAGATATTGGGGTATTAATAAAAATAGTTATTATCATATTTGTTGCATTTATACTATCAAAAATTGTTACTAAAAAATTTGATATTAAATAGGAGGTATTTATGGAATACATTATCATTGGTTTATTGACTCTAATCTTAGTATTTGTATTGATATTATTATTTAAAAGGAATGATCAACAATTGTATGAGAAAGTATCACAAACGGAACTTTCTTTGGTAAAGGAATTAGGAAACTTTAAATCCGATTTAACAAAGGGATTTAATGATGATTTTTTAAAACTTGATGAGAAAATAGAAAATCGTCTTCGAATGATTAATGATCATGTTAATGAACGATTAGATCAAAATTTTGAAAAGACAAATAAAACATTTACTTCTGTTTTAGAGCGATTATCGAAAATAGATGAGGCTCAAAAGAAAATAGATACTCTATCTAGTGATATTGTTTCTTTACAGGGAATTTTGACCGACAAAAAAACAAGGGGAATTTTTGGGGAAGTAAATCTTAAGAATATCATGGTTAATGTATTTGGAGAAAATAATAAAAAAATATATCAAATGCAGTATCCCTTTTCTAATGGAACTATTGTAGATTGTGCATTATTTGCCCCAGAACCCCTAGGTTTAATTGGAATTGATTCTAAATTTCCCTTAGAGAATTATCGAATGATGGTGGATAAGGACAATTCTTTAGAAATTAGAGAAAAGTCCGAGAAATTATTCAAAAATGACATGAAAAAACACATTGATGCAATTGCTAATAAATATATCATTAATGGAGAAACTTCTGATCAAGCAATTCTATTTTTACCAGCAGAAGCTATCTTTGCTTATATAAATGCTTATCATAGTGATATTATTGAGTATGCTTATAAAAAACGTGTTTGGGTTACTAGTCCCACTACATTGATTAGTACTTTAACGACCATCCAAGTAATTATAAAAAATATGGAACGGGATCAATATGCTTCTATTATTCACAGGGAATTAAATTTACTTTCAGAAGAATTTAAACGATATAAAGATCGCTGGGATAAATTATCAAGGAGTATTGAAACCGTTGGACGGGACATCAAAGATATTCATACAACAACGGAAAAAATTACAAAACGTTTTACTTCTATTAATCAAGTCGAAATGGAAAAAATTGAAGAGGAAACTATAAATTAGGATTTTCTGCTCCAGCTACGATGCTATATTCTCCACTCGTTAGAACGGTATATAAAACAATAATAGCAGCAACTGCAGATAATTCAGATGCCGTAATTTGTAAGCGAAAGGCCGATAAGTTTTCGCTTTTTTTCTGCTTTGCTAAATTGAAATTTTTATAATTTACATATAGAAAAATAATCGTTAAAATTAAAACGACGACACGATTTCCAACTGAAATATTTCTTGAAAATTTTTTGTTTAACCAAGGTTTTCCATTTACTGCTTCATATTTATCATTATAAGTTAGAAGATAAGAGATGAATAAACTAAGAATATAAATAATGGTTCCAATAATTTGTATATCAAGTAATTTAATCTCAGTTTCTTTAGTATTCATATTCTATTATATTAAAGCGGGTCATAATATATGTTTTGGTGTATATTGCTTTTTAGATAAATTACCAAGAATCTGAAGTGAAATTTTGTGAACTATGATATAATTGTATAGAATAGAAAATATGATTATGATTAGGAGAAAAT
>CATLBU010000052.1 GCA_949879835.1 uncultured Bacilli bacterium | reverse complement strand
CTTTTTTAGTGTATTATTTGTATCAGACATATGAATTTTCCTTTCTGTTTGTTGCGAATAGATATTATAGATTATTCATGTGTCTTTTTCAATGCTTGTTTGTTGCACTTCAAGTTTAAAATAACAATTTAGATGATATTTGCTTCAATATAAATAGTATGCCTAGAAAAATATTTGACTTTAAATGTTCTTATGATATAGAATTAAATTATTACAAGTAAGTGGTGCGGTTCAAATTACAATAAAGAAACAGCAAAATTTTTGCTGTTTTTTCTATGTATTTAAAAAATTTAGATTTCTATAGTTTCATATTTCTCCTTGAAAAAAGTAAATATATAATGTAAAATGATATTGTTAAGGAAGTGAAACTATGGGTAGAGCTTACGAAGTTAGAAAAAAGGATATCCAAAAAACAGGTGCAGCGAAAGCCAAATTATACTCTATGTATGCAAGAGAAATTTATGATGTTGCAAAAAAAGGTGGAGCAGATCCAACTGGGAATCCTAGTTTAAAAAGGTTAATAGATCGAGCTAAAAAGGAACAGGTTCCAGCGGATATTATCAATCGGGCAATCGATAAAGTAAATAGTGGAGTAGATGAAAGTTATGATCGTGTTAGTTATGAAATATTTGGACCAGCTGGCTCTACAGTAATTGTAGAATGCTTAACAGATAATGTAAATCGCTCTATTAGTGATGTAAAAGCTGTATTAAATAAATGTAAATGTAAAATTGGAGTACAAGGATCTGTATCTTTTAATTATGATCATTTATGCATTATTGGTTTAAAAGGACTTAGTGAAGAGGAAATCATGGATGCAATTATTATGTCAGACTTAGATATTGAAGATATTGAAACAGATCAAGATATGGTAATAATATATGGAGATCCAAAAGACTCTCATGCTTTAAAAGAAGCTATTGAGAAGATAAAGCCAAATATTGAATTTGATATTGATGAAATCTCTATGCTACCAAAAGATAAAATTGATTTAGATGGAGAAAACTTGGAATTATTTAACCGTTTGATTACAATGCTAGAGGATATTGATGATGCAAATCATATTTATCACAATGTAAATCTTTCATAAATGGAGATAATTTTATAAAAAATTTAGAGTTGACACGAAGAAAATATTATAATAAGATATATGTATAAATGTGATGACTGGTGTGGAAAGCCACGAGCAATATAATAAGAGCTGATTCTTCTAGAATAAGTAAGGTGGAACCGCGGGAATACACTCGTCCTTACAATTCTAGAAGTTTTTTTATAAAAGGAGAGAGAATATGAAAATTACAATAGTGTCATCTGCATCTGTTCAAAATCCAGAATATTTAGAACTTGCTCATAAAGTTGGGTCTTTTCTTGCAAGCCAATCATTTGATTTGGTAGTTGGTGGAATATCTGGATCCATGATGAAAATAATATATGAAGAGTTTATAAAAAGAAAAAATCGTGTGGTATGTAATACATTATCATGCTATCAAGATGATTTAATATGTGATAATACAGTTCTATATGATCAGACTTTCGATCGCTTAAAAGGAATTTATAATCAAACAGATCAAATTATTGTTCTTCCAGGAGGAACAGGAAGTCTTACAGAATTATTTGGAGTTTTAGAGGAAATTAGAACCCAGGATCAACAAAAGAAAATTATTATTTTAAATTATCATAATTTTTATACTCCTATATTAAATTTTATTGATAACTTAATTGATCAGGGATTTAATCAACAAGATATTAAAAATTATTTAATCGTTGTAAATACCATAGAAGAATTAAAAGAGAAAGTGAGTGGGTAACATGGAAAAAGTAACGATGGAAAAAATAGTAAATCTGTGTAAAAACCAAGGGTTTATTTTTCAAGGAAGTGAGATTTATGATGGACTTGCAAATACTTGGGATTATGGTCCATTAGGAGTAAAAATAAAGAATAATGTCAAGGATGCATGGCGAAAACGATTTATTCAAGAAAACGATAATTCATATGAATTAGACGCTGCCATACTGATGCACCCTAAAGTCTGGGAAGCTTCTGGACATGTTGGTGGATTTTCTGATCCTTTAGTGGATTGTAAAGAATGTAAAACAAGACATCGAGCTGATCATTTAATTGAGGGATTTACTTCAGATGTAATTCCAGATACAATGACCAATGAGGAAATGATTGCTTATATTCGAAAAAATAAAATTTGTTGTCCAAAATGTGGGGCTTCTAATTTTACGGATATTAGGGAATTTAATTTAATGTTTGAAACAAATCGTGGTGTAGTGAAAGATGCGAAGAGTGTGGTTTATTTAAGACCAGAAAACGCCCAAGGAGAATACGTGAATTTTACAAATGTTCAAAGAACAATGAGGACAAAATTACCGTTTGGAATTGGACAAATAGGGAAAGCTTTTAGAAATGAAATTACTCCTGGAAATTTTACTTTTAGGACCATTGAATTTGAGCAAATGGAACATCAATTATTTTGTAAACCAGGAACAGATTTAGAAATTTACGAATATTATAAAGAATATGCTAAGAAGTTCTTTATAGATTTAGGACTAAATTCTAACCATCTTAGATTTCATGATCATGATAAATTAGTTTTTTATGCAGCAGCGGCATGTGATATTGAATATGAATTTCCATTTGGATATGGTGAAATTAATGGTACTCATGATCGCACAGACTATGATTTAACTCAACATCAAAAGTTTTCTGGAAAAAGTCAAGAATACTTGGATCCTGATACAAATGAAAAATATATTCCCTACGTAGTAGAGTCTACAATTGGATGTGATCGGGCAGTTTTAGCTTTACTTTGTGAGGCATATGAGAGTCAAACATTAGAAGATGGAACAGAGAGAGAAGTCATGCATCTTCATCCATTTATAGCTCCATATAAGGTAGCAGTTTTACCACTTATAAAGAAATATCATAGTGATAAAGCCCAAAAAATTCAGAAGGTGTTAAGTAAGGAATTTTCAACTAATTATGATGAAACAGGAAATATTGGAAAAAGATATCGCCGTCAAGATATTATAGGGACTCCATTTGTTTTAACAGTAGATGATAATACTTTAAATGAGGATATAGTAACAATACGTGATCGTGATACAATGGAACAAATCACATTAAAATTAGATGAAGTTTCCAGTTATATTCAAGAAAGAATTAAGTTTTAATTCTTTTTTTGTCAAAATATGTCAAATTATAAATGTAAAGAAAAAAAACTTGATTGATAAGTAAAATATTTAGTATACTTATCCTAGAATAAGGAGGGAAATATATGATATGTAAAAAATGTGGACTACAGAATGCTGAGGGAAATCGATTTTGTATTGTTTGTGGCACTCCACTAGAGGAGAAACCAGAAGTAACTATCAACCAAAATATAGAAATGCCCCAAAATCTTAGTGATCAGGTAGAAGAAGAAAAAGGAATAGGGCTAGATATCTTTAATCAACCTATGACAGAAATAGAACAAAATAATACAGGAATGGAAGAAATCCCTACTCCTAGTATAGAGGGTAATTCAACACCTAAAACAGAAGAATTAACTACATTTAACTCAGGAATACCAGAAATGAATGTTCCAACCCCAAAGATAGATTCTAGTAATATAGGATTGGAAGAAAAAGAAGAGACATCTACTCCAAGTGTAGAGAATAATCCAATATCTGAAGCAAAAATATTAGCCACATTTAATTCGGGAATATCAGAAATGAATATTCCATCTCAAGAAATAAATTCAATGAATGAAGAATCAGAAAATCAAGGGATAACAGATAAATCAAGCTTAGTAGAAGAAAATCGAATAACTAATAATGATGATTCAAACCAGACAATAGAGAATATCGAAAATTATATTTCACAAGAAGATAGTAGTCAACAAACCAATGCAGAAATAAAATCACAAGAAATACCTCTAAAAGATAAACCCTCAAAATCTGTTCATTACTTTTCAATGATAGGTAAATTTTTAGGAAGACCAATTTCTACAATTCAGGAACAGGTAAATAATTTTACCATGAAGGATTCTGCTATCATCATGGGACTAACCAGTATAATAGCAGTTTTACTCAATTTTATTGTACAAGCTATCAATACAATTAAGGAAACAACAATAGATTGGAATAATGGTGGAACAACTATAGAATGGAACTTTGAAAATCTAAAAGAATTAAACTATATAGATATTCTATTAAAAAACTGGGCTTATATTTTAATTATAATTCTTGTTTTAACAGCTATTTATTATGTTGTTGCTCTATTTGCTAGAAGAAAGATTAAAGTATATCCCATTTTGAGCTTAATATCTTTATCTATTTTACCAATTGTAGTTACAACTTTTGTGTTATTTCCAATTATTGGTGAATTCTCTCTTTTAATAGCAATTATAATTTTGATTATAGGATTTGTATATTCTAATTTGATTCTAATTCTGGGAATCAATGAAGTAGTTGCATTTGAAAAATTGGATAGTAAAATTTACTACCAACTAATTTGTGCGGTTCTTATCAGTATTATTGTATGTTTAATGTTAAATGAAACAATTAATACCCTTTCGTCTATGTTATCCATAGCATAAAAGTTATTGAAAACAATAACTTTTTTTAAATAAAGATCTATATAAAAACTATTTGCAAAAGATATATATTATGTTATAATTACTTGCATAAAGAGGATAAAATATGTCGAAGATAAAAATAAAAACAACATTAAAAAATAATGAAACCAATATCAAATATGAAATAAAAGGAATTTATAATCAAAATAAAATCAGTTTTTTGGAGAATCGTGTTCGGGTAAATATTTATATAGAAAATAAAACTTTAAGAATCGTGAGAACAACGGATGAATATCAAATTTTTCTAAAATTTCAAGAATTTTTGACAATTCCTGGAAAGTATGATATAAAGGATATCGGAACATTAGAAATAGAAACAAAAACAGAAAAATTAGAAATAAATGATAAAAAAATATTTATAAAATATATAA
>CATLBU010000051.1 GCA_949879835.1 uncultured Bacilli bacterium | reverse complement strand
TGATATATCAGAAGAATTTATTACAGATGTTAGTGAATTTAAAAAGATAGTAACAGGTGAAACAATAGATGCTGAACAAAAAGGACAACCAAAATTTGAATTTAATCCTTATGTAAAACTAATTTTTAGTGCAAATAACATTCCTAGAATGGGAAAGGGTAGAGATTCAACTGCTATTTTAAGAAGATTAGTCATTGTTCCATTTAATGCTAAATTTACAAAAGAATCATTAGGTGATAGTTTTAAACCTTATATAACACATTCTTTAAAGTCACAAGAAAGTATGGAATATTTAATTAAATTAGGTGTTGAAGGATTAAAAAAAGTTCTACAAAATAAAGAATTTACTACTTCAGATAAAGTTAAAGCAGAATTAAAAGAATATGAAGAAAGCAACAATCCAATACTTACTTTCTTTAAGGATTGTGAAGATCGTGAAACACAAGTTGAAAATGAACCAACGAATGATGTTTATAGAAAATATACACTATTCTGTTCTGAAAATGGCTTTCAATCATTATCAAATGGTGAGTTTTCAAAACAAGTTAAGAAATATTTTGGATATGACATTAAACAAAAAAGAATAAATGGTGAGGTAAGAAGAATATTTGTGAAAGATGAAGAAGGGAAGTAATTATGAAAGATTGGACAGGTAATAGTAAAAGTATTTATACAACAATGGGTGCTTCAAATCATTCTAATAAAGAAAGACAGAATGAAGACTACTATGCTACTGAACCAAAAGCAACACAATTACTTTTAGAGGTTGAAAAATTTTCACCAGTCATTTGGGAATGTGCTTGTGGGGGGGGGTCACTTGGCACAAGTGCTTGAAAATAATGGTTATGAAGTCATTGCTACTGATTTAATTTATCGTGGATATGGTGATAAAGAATCATTAAATTTTCTTGAAGAAACACTTGATGAATTTGAAGGTGACATAATAACAAATCCCCCTTACAAATATGCTTTAGAATTTGTTCAAAAAGCATTAGATAGTGTTCAAGTAGGAAGAAAAGTTGCTATGTTTCTAAAATTACAATTTCTAGAAGGAAAAGCAAGGAAACAATTCTTTTTGGAAAATCCACCAAAAGTTGTTTATGTTAGTTCATCGAGATTAAATTGTGCAATGAATGGTGATTTTGATAAATATGAATCAAGTGCAATTGCTTATGCTTGGTTTGTGTGGGAAAAAGGTTTTAAAGGTGATCCAATTATAAAATGGATTAATTAAAGAAGGTGATATAATGCAAAAATTAAAAGTATTAGAATTATTTGGTGGTATTGGTGCATGTTCTACTGCTTTAAAAAGATTAAATATAGATTATGAAATAGTTGATTATGTTGAAATAGATAAATATGCAGTTAAATCATTTAATGCAATACATAATACCAATTTTGAACCACAAGATATTTCAAAATGGGATAAAGATGTTGAAGTTGATTTAATTATGCATGGTTCACCTTGTCAAGATTTCTCACTTGCTGGAAAACAAGCAGGTGGTGATGAAGGTAGTGGAACAAGAAGTTCATTAATGTATGAAACTATACGAATTGTTGAAAAACTAAAACCTAAATATGTTATTTGGGAAAATGTAAAAAATCTTTTAAGTAAAACACATAAACATAATTTTGATAATTATTTAAAAACATTAGAAGAATTAGGATATACAAATTATTATCAAATATTAAATGCAAGAGATTATGGAATACCACAACATAGAGAGAGAGTATTTACAATAAGCATCCACCATGATGATAGTACATTTAAATTTCCTATTAAAAAAGCATTAGATATTAGATTAAAGAATCTATTAGAAGATGAAGTTGATGAAAAATTTTATTTAAGTGAAAAGATGATTGAATATATAAGTGCTAGTAATGAAAAATGGAGTGGTAATAATAAAGAATCGATTATTAATAAAGATATTGCTACTACAATAAACACAGGTGAAGGTTCAAGAAGATGTGATGCAAGTAATTATGTGTGTAATGATGTAGAAAATAACTTCAATTTAAAAATTAAAAATTTTACAAAACAAGGTTATCTAGAAGCACATGAAGGTGATGGTGTTTATATTTCTAACATAGATAAAAAAAGAGGTACAGTTCAAAAAGAAATGATACCAACTTTAAAAACAAATCTTGATGTAGGTGTTGTAGTAAAGAATTTAAAGATTAGAAAATTAACACCAAAAGAATGTTTTAGACTTATGGGATTCAATGATGAAGAATTTGAAAAAGCAGCAAAAGTTAATTCAAATACACAACTTTATAAACAAGCAGGAAATAGTATTGTTGTAAATGTTCTTCAAGCAATATTTAAAAATTTATTAATGAAAGAAGGAAAAATTATGGAAAAGAAAGAAGAAGTAAAAATTATATCTTATGAAACTAATTTGATGATTGATTTAGAAAAACTTTTAAAAGAAGAACCTGAATTATTTGATGAACTAGTTAAAGATTATCCGATTAGTCCAAATACTAAAATCATTATTGAGGTTAAAGCATAATATGGAAGTTAATAAAACTAAAAATAGATTAGCAGCACCATATAATTATAGAATCTATAAATCAGAAGAAATTTTAAAAGAAAGAATTGAACATTGAAGGGAAGTAAGTGTTATGAATAAATTAGAAAAAGTTTTAAATGTTATGGGAATAATTACAATAATTGTAATATTAATTTTCACCATATGGTTTGTTGTAGAATTTAGGGAAATGCTTAATGATCATAGATGTTATAATTTACCACTTAATGAATTTTATCAAGATAAAAAATGTGAAAGGTATTGGGATTTTAAAGAATGGAAAAACAAGTAAGGTATAAAGTTATATGTCCAATATGTAAAAACAATTTTGATGTTGCAAAATCAATATTCATGGAAATGGGATTTAACAGTGGAAGTTGTTCTTGCCCACAATGTAGAACACATTTGCATCTTGAATGTGAAGAAGAATCAAAAACTATGAAAGCAGAAGATTATATGTTATATGCTAAAAGATTAAAAGAAAATAGAGGTGATTGATATGTTTAGCAGAAATAAGACAATTAAAGTTGCTGATATGAAACAAGTTTTAGTTGATGAGATAAAAAGAAATAACAAACAATATAAAAAGGTAAAATCTTTAGAAAAAGAAGTTAAGAAAAAAGCAAATGTTGAAAAAGATTATGAACTTGCACTTATAACAATTGATGCATTAAAAAATCGTATAGATGAAAGAGATATAACTTCTAGTAATTATCAAAAGGAAATATCTTCTTTAAATGAAAAAATAAATAAAGAAAAAGAAAGATGTAACGATAAAGAAATAAAAATAAATATATTACAAGATAAATTAAATAACATTAATTCAACTATTGAAGAAGAAGTAAAAACAAGATTAAAACATTCCCAACTAGAAATAATTGATTCATTAATAAAAGACAAGATGGAATTAAATAAAATTATCAAAAATTATGATAAATCGAACAAAGAAAAATTGAATTTGATATTAAATAATATTATTTCAAATATTCAAAATACAAAAGGAAATATTTCAAAAGAAACAATAATTCAAATAGTAAAGAAAGAATTCAAAGTTAATTATGAAGAAAAAGAAATTTAGATATTTTACAAACTTATTATCATCACAACCTATGAAAGAAGTAAAAGTTAATCGTAAAAATATATTTAAACAATTAGTATGTAAACATAACTTTGTTTATTTAGTTAAAATTGATGCTAAAACTACTTTCTTCAATATAAAAGGTGACACGATTGAAAATATATGTCCAAAATGTGGTAAATCAAAAGGAACTATGTTTTGGGAATATGAAGGGATGGGGTATAAATGAAAGACAAAATGAAAACTAGATCAGAAAAAATACAAGAATTAATTAAATTAGCAAATACTTCTGATAAAGATTTATCAAAAATGAGTTATAAAGAAAGACAAAAAGTTTTTAAAGCAAAGAATCAATTATGTAATAAAGTTTGGGATTCATCGAATGGTACATATATAAAACCAAAACAAAAAGTTATTAAAAATAAAAGTGAATATTATGGATAGGATGGTGAAATAAATGAAACCAGTAACAAATAAAAATACTAATAAACTTTATATTAGACAAGATTGTAATGATTTACCAGGTGCTGCTTATCAATATGAAGATGGTACACCTGCAATTGAAACTTGTTGGGAATTATCAGACAAAGAACTTGAAATTATTAATAAAACAAAAAGAATATATGTTCAACAACAAGGTAAAACTTTACCACCTATGGCACTAACAGTTGAAAGTGTATTTGAGGGGGAATAAGAAATGGAAAAGGATGCAACCAAAAAAGTTATTGAAGATAAAGATGGAACATTTGGTGACATTATGATTATGGCATTAAGATATGCTTTAGGAAGAAGAACTTATGTTACAAATGAAGTACCTGATTTCATTAAAAATAATTCAGATTATATAACTGAAAGAATATGTATTGTTATGTTGAGAGATATTACATACTATGTTGACAATAGAAAAATAGGATTAATTCATGATGATAAATGTGATTATGATTCATGGATTCAATTTCAAAACTTCTTATTTAATCTTGCAAAAATTAAAAATTATAATGTTGTGGATTATATGAGAAGATGAAACCTATAACTTATTTTAAAGTTAAATTGTGGAAAAACATTCCTGATGTAGTTTGTGGAAATTTAATAAAGAAATATAAAAGAAATGAAAATGATTATTATAGAGTTATTATATTCAATTCCTTTGAAGATATGTATGAATATGCAGATAAGTATTTTGGTGAAAAGGTAGAACATAATTATTCAGCAATATGTAAATATTCATCACACACTTATTTTGAAGATGATAAATTTATTGATATTGATAAATGTTGTGGATGGATTCTTCTTAACAGAAATTATATGGGAAGTGGAACAGTATCACATGAATGTACTCATGCAATAACCTTTTATTTTGAATATAGAATAACTAATTGCAAGAAGGTATTTGGAACACAAGAATACAATGAATTATTTGCTTATATGGTTGGTAGTATTGTAAGTCAAATTTATAACAAAATGTATTCAAGAAAATTATTGTGAGGT
>CATLBU010000050.1 GCA_949879835.1 uncultured Bacilli bacterium | reverse complement strand
TTTGAAAATATAATTGACGATTATTCTATTTGTGATATATTTTTATTATAGAGGAGTCGGTAATTATGAAAAAATTTTTGGGAATTTTTATGGTTTTGGTATTATTTTCTATGGATATTGTTTCTGCTAAAAGCTCTGTATCCATTTCTTCTAGCGAAAAGGAATTTAAAATTAATCCATCCACAGATAGCTCAAGCTATAAAATTTATTATCAATTTGTAAAAGTATCTAATGAAAATTTGAGGGTGAAAGATGATTTACAGAATACACTTAAAAATTTAGAAGGACAGCTAGCAAACTCAGAGAATGAATATTCTAAAACAGAGAATATAAAGAATACGGCGGAAGAAAATCTTTCCCGTGCAGAGGCTGCTAAAACAAGTGCTGATACAGACTATCAAAATTTGCTAAATGATTTTACTGTAAGAGAAAATAACTTATCTAAAAATATTGATGGGAGACTTGCTTGTGTGAGAAGCGCAAGTTGTCAAACTTCGGATACAGAACAATCTTTACAAGAAGAATTTGAATCAGGAAGATCACAAATAGAAACGGAACGACAGACAGCAACAAATTCATATAATCAGGAGATATCTAGAATTAATAGCGATATAACTTATTATACTTCTGTTGCTAATGAAGCAGCATCTAAATTAAAACAACTTCAAAATGATATTGGTTATTACTCTAACCAGATTAATCAAACACAATCGGAATTGGTAGATTTAACAAAGTATGATAATAATAAATGGATAGAGACAACTAATTTAGTAATTCCAAAATTAACTTCTGAGTCTGAAGAACAATATGTTTTGTGGATTAAACTTCAAACAAAAGAAGGAGAGATTGTTTATGCTTCAGCAGATGGGAAAACTTTAGTAGAAAAAAGTACTACTGTGAAAAACAATTCAAGTCAAAAAACTGCTTTTAATCAGAAGGTCAAAAACCCTAATACTTCAGATTCTATATTGAAATATGGAGGTGCTCTTTTACTACTTGTAACAGGTTCAGTACTAGTAACTAAAAAATTAAAATTGATGAAATAATCGCTTTGGCGATTATTTTTGTCATATAATGACTATTTCTTTTATTTCTAATTCATAGATATCCCTAATATATATTTTTTAGGAGGGATCTATGAAGACAGATACGAATATATTGACAGGATTAACACAAAAGGAAGTAGCAAATAATAAGAGAATTTATGGAGAAAATAGGATATCTAAAATAGAACAAACCAGTTTTTTTAAAAAATTTATAGAAACTTTAGGAGATCCAATTATTCGAATTTTATTGATTGCCTTAGGTATTAAAACTGTTTTTTTAATCAAAGATTTTGACTGGTATGAAACAGTAGGAATTGTAATCGCTATCTTTTTGGCCTCTTTTATTTCAACAATTTCAGAATATGGAAGTGAACAAGCCTTTACAAAACTTCAAGAGGAGGCGTCTAAGATAAAATGTCGTGTAAGACGGGATGGTATAATAAAGGAATTAAACGTTGAAGAAGTTGTAGTAGGTGATGTTATTTTACTGGAAGCAGGAGATAAAATTCCAGCAGATGGTGTATTAGTAAAAGGAGAAATTACAGTCGATGAATCATCGTTAAATGGCGAAGCAAAAGAACAATATAAATATGCATTACAGGGAATTCCGAAGGAAGAGAATAATGTATATCGTGGAACAGTAGTTTATAGTAAAAATGGAATTATGATAGCAACAAGTGTAGGAGATAAAACAATATATGGTAAAATAGCTAGTGAGTTATCAGAAAAGTCTCCAGATAGTCCTTTAAAAATAAGATTACGTCATTTAGCTAAGATTATTAGTATTATTGGATACATTGGAGCTTTTTTAGTTTCGCTATCTTATCTTTTTTCAGTTATCTTTATAAAAAACCATTTTGATTCTACCTTAATTCATCAAACCTTAACCAATTTTCCCTTAATGTCAGGATATATTCTTCATGCTTTAACCCTTAGTGTAACGATCATAGTAGTAGCAGTTCCAGAGGGACTTCCTATGATGATTACTTTAGTTTTATCTTCTAATATGAAGCGCATGTTAAAGAATAATGTATTAGTTAGGAAGATGACAGGAATAGAAACAGCTGGAAGTTTAAATATCTTATTTTCTGATAAAACGGGTACGATTACAAAAGGTAAATTGGAAGTAGTTGGTCTTATAGATGGTGCCCTTCATGAGTATCATAGTGAGCATGATCTAGAGAAAATTCCAAAATTACATCATTTATTTAAAAAGTCGATCGTTTGTAATAATGCTAGTACTTATGATGAAAATAGAATTCCAATAGGGGGAAATATAACAGATCGTGCTCTTTTAAGTTTTATTAAAAGTGAAATTCACTCTTGTAATAAATTAGAGGTGGTTCCTTTTAATAGTCAAAATAAATATTCTATTACAAAAATAAAAGATCAAAAGTTAGAAAAATTAATTAAGGGAGCTCCAGAAAAATTATTAGAACATTGTAGTCATTATTATGATTCCATGGGAATGAAGAAAAGATTTCTAGGAAAGGAAAAGTATCAATCAAAAATTCATGGGTATACGCAAAAAGGTATTCGAGTTCTCGCATTGACAATTAATGATAACTATGATTTAGAGAATACCTTTTATAATTTGACTCTTGTTGGAATTGTATTAATTAAAGATGAGGTTCGAAAAGAAGCAATCGAAGGAATTAGATTAGTAGATAAGGCCCATATCCAAACTGTAATGATTACTGGCGATAATAAAGATACTGCTATGTCTATTGGTAAAGAAGTAGGATTGATTAAAAATAATAACGATTTAATATTAACCAGTACTGAGTTAAACCATAAATCTGATGAAGAAATCAAAAAAATCTTACCACAATTAAAAATAGTGGCTCGCGCTTTGCCACAAGATAAAAGCAGGTTAGTAAAGATTGCTCAAAGTATGAATTTAGTAGTCGGAATGACAGGAGATGGTGTAAATGATGCTCCTGCACTTAAAAAAGCAGATGTTGGATTCTCTATGGGAAGTGGCACAGAAGTTGCAAAAGAAGCTAGTGATATTGTGATTCTAGATGATAACTTTCTATCTATATCGAAAGCTATTTTATTTGGAAGAACAATATTTAAAAGTATCCGAAAGTTTATAATTTTTCAATTGACTGTCAATATGTGCGCAATTAGTTTATCTATTATTGGACCATTTATTGGTGTTGATACTCCTGTAACAGTTATTCAAATGCTTTGGATTAATATGGTGATGGATACACTTGCAGGACTTGCCTTTTCATTTGAACCACCTTTAATAGAATATATGGAAGAGATTCCGAAGAAAAAAGAAGAAGGGATTATTAATCGATATATGTTACACGAGATATTATTTACAGGAACCTATTCCTCTTTGCTTTGTATTTTCTTTTTAAAAAACCCATTTATTCATTCATTATTTAGGAATGGATCAAACGATCAATACTTTATGACTGCATTTTTTGGGTTATTTATTTTTATAGGAATTTTTAATTGTTTTAATGCTCGAACAAATCGATTAAATTTAGTCGCAAATTTATTTAAAAATACTATTTTTGTAGGTACTATTATTTTTATATTTATTGTTCAATTAATTTTAATATATTATGGTGGTGATTTATTTCGTACAGCAGGTCTTACTTTAAAAGAATTGGAAATTATGATTTTAATTGCTTTTACTGTAATTCCAATTGATTGGATTCGAAAAATGATTCTTCGTAGTCGTGGATATAAAGGTGGCGTATAGCCATCTTTTTCTTTTTTGTCGGTATAGCATTGACTTTATTGTCGAATTATGTATAATTTATTTAGGTGGTAAGATGGTTTATTCATATAAGGACTTAAATAAAAAGGGCTATAGTGATTATCAAATTAAAAGGATGGTGAGAGAGAAGAAACTTTATTTGATTAAGAAAGGAAGTTATTCTACTGTAAAGGATTTTAATTATTTAGAATATATAGCTAGAAAACATCCTAACGCCGTTATTACATTGGAAAGTGCGAGTTATTGTTATGGATTATTAAGAGAGGAGAAAGATTTTTATAGGATTGCAACAAAACAAAAGGACAGAAAAATTCATGATGAAAAAATTAAACAAATTTTTATGACAGATTCCTTGTATCATATAGGGATTCAAGTAATTACTTATAAAGGTTTTCAAATCAAAATTTATGATTTAGAGCGATTATTGATAGAAGTAGCTAGAAATAAAATAGTATTATCATATGATGATTACCATGAAATTATGGATAGTTATAGAAAAATTTCCCGTTTAATTAAGAAAGAAAAATTAAATGAATATATGAAGTATTTTAAAGATGAAAAGGTAAAGCAAAGAATAAAAAAAGAGTTGGCGATATAGATTTTATATCAAAAGTTAACTGATAGCTAAAATAGGAGTGATAAAATGATTAAATTTATAGTGTGTGATGATCAAGCAGAATTTCGGAAAAAAGTGATTAAACATATTAATAAGATCATGGTAAAATCAAGTACTGATTATGATATAGAGGAATTTAGTGGATTTGATAAAAAATTTAATACTATAATTCATGATGATGTTACAGCTAAAATTTATATTTTAGATATTGAATTACCAAATGTTTCTGGTATTGATATTGCAAGAAAGATTAGAAAGACAGATTGGAATAGTAGTATTATTATGGTTACTTCTCATAATGAATTAGGTTATGATGCATTAAAGGCTCAAATTATGTTACTTGGATTTATTTCCAAGTTTGATAATTGTAGTGGTAATTTAGATAAAGTATTACGTAAAGCAGTTTCAAATGTAGGAGATAAGAAGGTATTACATTTTGAATCAGCTGGTATTTCTTATAGAATTTATTTGGATGATATTGTTTATGTTCTTAAAGATACAATTGAAAGAAAATGTCTTATTAAAACAACTTATAGTGATATTTTAATTAATAAAACCATGACTGAAATGGTTTCTGAGTTAGATAAAAGATTCTATTTGTCACATAGAAGCTGTTTAGTGAATACAGAGAAAATATATAAAGTTGATTTTAAAGAGAATACAATTTATTTTCGTGGTGGAGAATCCATTAATTTGATCTCTAGAGATAAAAGGAAGGGATTAAAAGAATATGTTGGAATGGATTAGCTGGTTTATAATAGGATATTTATTTG
>CATLBU010000049.1 GCA_949879835.1 uncultured Bacilli bacterium | reverse complement strand
TGGAATGAAATAGATAAATATTTAATAGATAATTATGGATTTGATAGTATGTCAGAAGTAAGAAAAAAAGGTTTCATATCTTTTGACTTTGGAGAACTAATAGAGGATTTTTCATCTTATTGGGAACAACCTGATATCAGTTATTTAAAAAAAGATTATGAATCTATATTAAGGAATTTAATAGAGATAAGAAAAGAAGAAGAATTAAATCAAGAAACAATAAGTTGGATAAATAATAATTTGTATCATCAATCACAAAATGTAGAAAAGGAGATGATGTAATTGGAGAATAAAGTTACAGGATTTATTTATAAAAACAAGCATTATACTTGGAATAATGAAGATTTGGTATATTATGATGATGAAGTAGATGATAGTTGGTTTGAAGATATTCCAAAGAATGCGAAAATCGATAAAAATGAACTACAAACAACTACAATTAACAAATTAAAAGAATTTTGCTGGAAATATAATTTTAAAAATCAAATTAGTCAAAATAAATGTTCTATTTTAGCTAAAAATACTGATAGAAAATATGAAGAATGGATTTTTTATAATCTTGAAAGTAATGATTTTATTTTAATTGGTAATACGGACCAAATGAATTTATGGTTTTGTCAAACTCGCAAAGATTTTACACCTGAAAAGTTAATACAAATGACAAAAGATTTAAATGTGATTTTAGGTGAGCATGATTTATCGGTAGATTTATCAACTTTAATTGATCCTGAAGATTGGCAAGAAATAGCAAATGTATTTGATGCTTACGAAGATGCAAGATATAACAAAAAATTGCAAGAAAAAACATTAGAGGAAGGTATTAGTCTTGAATAGCAATGAATTAAAAAAATATTTGAAAGAGAATGGTATTGATATTAAAAATATATCAATTAGACATAGCTATTTTGGATATAGTGATGGATTTGATGTAACTATAAAAGATATTAATATTAACCGAAAAAAGGTTGAACATTTGCTAAATAAATATGAAAGCATTGATCGTGATGAACGTACAGGTGAAATTCTTGCAGGTGGAAACACTTACATAGACGTATATTATGATTATGATTCAATACAAGAAAAACTAGGCGAATATAATTCAAAAATTTTAGATTATATATCAAAAAAATTAAACGAAGAATCAGAGGAAAATAAACAAGGGTACTTAAACGGTAGCCTTTGTTTACGTTTGTCAGATAATGTTATTTGTTTTAAGGAGAATAATCAAATAATAGTTAGAGATGAAAAAGAATATAAAACCAAAAATTGTAATGAAAATGGAATAGCCCAAGCTTTATTAAATATGGGTGTATTAGAAAATGTTATGCAAAATATTTCTTCATTAGATAAAGTAAATGATTTTAATGTATTGGATGAATCAATTAAATTATGGTATTTAAAAAACTATCCTTCTGATGAATTAGGAAATGATTTGTCAGACACTATTACATTTCAAGATTTAAAAAATTGTTTAGAAAAAGGAAAAAATGTATACAAACTTTTAGGAGGAGATTCCGATTCAGTTATTAGAGAAAGGTGTTTTACAAGATTAGCAGAGTTAATAAACATAGATTATGAAGTTCTTTGCCAAAAGTGGTTAAATATTGATAATAATGATTGCGAAATAGGTACATTTTAAAAAGGTGTCAAAATGGGATATAGTTTAGGTGATGATAAAGAAAGCTTTGATGTTTTTGATACAACGGAAAAAATATTGATTGAAATTGGAAAACAACTACAAGAAAATAACTGGAGCTTTGATAAAGAAAAAAGAATCTTTATTAAAGATAACAAAGATATTTCCTTTGACTTAAATACAGACCATGTGGCGTGTATTTATATGTATAGTTCATCTATTGATTGGAATGCTTTTTGCAACGAAAATTATGAATTTGAATGTTGCTATGATAGTAATGATAATATTGATTGTGTAGTGACTTACGTTTCTTCTAATACGAATATTCCTAAATTAATTAGAAAATTGGAAACATCATTAGTTCTTGATAATAAAGAAAAACATAGTCCTTCAGATGAATTGGAAATGTGCTAAAGGAGAAATTTACTTGAAAGGAATTCAGCAATCTTTATGGAATTATTTTCGAGAATCTGAAAATTTTTCTTTAAAAGAAGCTAATGATTATATTTTAAATGAACTGAATAAAGATGTAAATTTGGAAAGTATTCGAGCTAGAATTTATGAAGGAATTAACAAAGGATTGTTTTCTAGACTTGCAAAAGGCGTTTACCAAGTAAATGTTAAAAATAAGTCTTGCTTACTTGTTAATGGAGATGGAAGAGATTTATCTTTTATAAAAGATAATTCTATTGATGCTATTATTACTGATCATCCATATAGTCTTAAAAAATCGCATACTGGAGGAAATAGAAATTTAGCAGAATATGATTGCTTTCAATATGTTGAAAATGATTTTAACGAAAAATATAGAGTATTAAAACCAGGAGGATTTTTAGTTGAAATGTTGCCTAGTAAAAATGGAGATAATTGGAAATATATCAATAAAATTCATGAACTTGCTGAAGAATCAGGATTGAACTTTTATGCAGTTGTTCCATGGAAAAAAGGTGAGTTCATTATCAATCAAGGAAGAAATAGTAAGAATACTGAAGATATATATTTCTTCTCTAAAGGAAAAGCTAGAAACCTAAGACTAGATGCAAAAACTAATAAAAATATTGCTATGCAAAATAATTTAGATATTACAGGACTTACTTCCTATGAAATAGCATCTTTGCTTGAGAAAAAAGGGCTAGAAGTTAAATATATGTCAGGAACAAATAAAATGTTACCAACTGAATTTAATTATCAACCACCTAGTATAAAATCAAGAATTCATCAAGCAGAAAAGCCAATAGAATTATTTGAAGATATCATTGAATATGTATCCTTGCCGAATGAATTATTGCTTGATCAATATGCAGGAAGTGGGAATTTAGGAATAGCTGCTCTTAATAAAGAAAGAGATTCTATATTGATAGAGCAAAACAAAGAAACTTATGACAATATGAAAGCACATATAGAAAACTATTACGAAAATGATGATGGGTATGAGTTATAATTTTTATGAAAGTAGAAACTAATAAAGAGCGAATAAAGAAAGCAATTAAAAGCTTAGGTGAGAAAAAAGGGATTTCTACTGCATTTTATGATGTTGTTGTAGGTTTTGCTTATAGATTTGCTAATGAAGCTGATTTTAATCATGAACGAGAAAATCTTTATAATATGTTGATTGATAAATATAATGAAAGTGATACAGAAGATTTTATCATTATTGCTGCAAGTTTATTAGCAGAATATACGTTTCCTACTTTGAAAGATACATTGGGAGAAATATACGAAGAGTTGAATATAACTAATACAAAAAATGGACAATTTTTTACTCCCATATATGTATCTAAACTTATGTCAAATATAGCTTTAAAAGATTGTGATTTTATGGAATTGGAGAACAAGCCAGAATATTATGAAATTACAGATGATTGTTGTGGAAGTGGAAGAATGCTTTATGCTGCCTATAATGATTTGATAAATCAGGGCGTTAATTCTAAGGATATTTTATTAATTGGTGCAGATATAGATTTATTATCTTGTTGTATAACATATTTGCAATTATCATTGATGGGTGCAAATGCAATTATAAAACATCAAGACACATTAAAACTTGAAGTGTATGACACTTTTTATACACCGTCATTTATCCATAATAAAGAATTACAAGAAAAAATAGGTGAAAGAAGTGATAATATGAACAAAGAGAATAACTTTAAAATTAAAATTTGGGAAACAGAATTTGACCGAGATAACGGATACGGTTCTGATTGTTTAGATATATTTGAAACAAAAGATGAAGCTATTAAAGAAGCAAAATCTTTAATGGAAACATATAATTATGCTTGTATTGAAGTTTTAGATAATGAAGAAAAAGATGTATATTATTGGTCTGACGGTGAAACCGAAGAATTTTATGAAAAAGAATCAGTAACAGAAGATAGCCTAGATTATTAAGTCTAGGTTTTATCTTTATATAAGAAAGAAACGGAGAGTGATAAATTGAATTTTAATAAATTAGCACAAGATATGATTGCGTTACAAGAAAAACTGGAAGTATATGAAATTAGAAATAGTAAGGTCAAAGAATTATTGACTTTTTTATTGAAAGAATATACTAAAATAGAAAAAAAATATAACAAAGAAACTGATGAAATTCAAAAACTTTTTTTACAATTAGAAATGCTTTATACAAAAAAGATGATTCATTATATAGAAGATATTTATAGAGAAGCAAGTGAAGAATTAGGTAAAAAAACAGGAGAACAAAAATGATTTATGGCTGGTATGGAGTTCCTGAAGTAAAAACAATAGAAGAATTATCTAAATTTCTTCAACAAACACAAGAAGAGCTAAATCATAAAGTTTTAGATAAAAATATTAAGGATGACCACATTTGGATTCTTGCAAAAGTTGATAATCTGAATATAGTTCAATGTTACTTTATTAGTAAAGAAAACGATGAATATTCTTACATGCCATGTTCAGATGAGGATAGACCTAGATGTTGTGATATTCCGAAAGAATGGCTAGAAAAAATAACCGATGTTGAAGATAGAAAAAAGATGTTTCCAAATCAAAATTATGATTCTTTAGAAGAATGGTTAAATAATGCTAGATGGTTTAATGGAATTGAGATAAAGGAATATGAGCATAAAGATTATGAAGTAATAAAATATATAGGTGAGATAAAACACTTAAAGCATATTATTGCTACTGATCCGCATTATGGAAAAGATGTAAATTGTAGATATGAACAAAAATTTTCTAATCCTGAAGATTGGGAAGTTAATCTTAATATAATAAAAAGAAATTATTATGATGAATATAATGGTCATAAACTTCATATTACAGGTTTTGATATTAATTTATTGCTTGTAGAAAAAGAAAAGAAAAAAACAAATTTTATTATACAATTGACCGACGAAGGAAATATTGAGTATACAAGACTTTTAAAAAGCAAAGAATATGAAATTGGAATGGATACAGCTCAAGTTGCTCTTGGAATAAATGAAAAAGCAAAAGAAATATCAGACTATTATAAAAATTATGATAACGATACATTGGACTTAGATGGTTATAGACCTTATTTTTCACTTGAAACATTAACGGATGGATTATTTGGCACAGTAAGTGAATTTAAATATTTAAGTGATTATTATGGTATAGCTATAAATGGATGGTTAGATGGCGATACTAAATATAATGAAGAAATGATTAAAGACTACTTTGAGGAAAGATTCCAAATTCAAAATATGAAGAAAGTAGAAAAAGAAACTGAGGAAAATATAGAGTATGTATAAACTAGTTAATAAAATAGGTCAAAGGAGGGATACAACATTAATTTATATGAATTAGATTTAAGAAAATTAAAAGAACTTTATAATTATGGCGATCTCTTAATGCTTGAATATTTGAAACCTTTTATTCCAAAAGAGTTTGAAGAGTTATATCAAGATATATTAAATTATAATGAGATTTATGCAAATGGTTGGGATATTAATACTTTATACGAAATGGGTAAAGAAGATTCTTATTGGAAGGAAAGAGCTGACTACTTTGTAAAAAAATATAATATAGAAGAGAAAGATTATGATACAGACTTTTTAGATAAATATTTTCAATTAAGAGATGATTTGTTAGATAAGTTAGGAATTGAGGA
>CATLBU010000048.1 GCA_949879835.1 uncultured Bacilli bacterium | reverse complement strand
ATCAAGCGTTTCTTTAGAAAACCTTCCTTCATTAAAAATAACATCACAAACTAACATTGTTTCCATCTCTATATGCTCTTTTACAAAATCATTTTCAAGATCATATCCCTGTGCTTTATAATAATTTTTCAAATCATTTTCTGCACATAAATCTAAATCATCTGCTATACCATCTTCTACTCCCATATAAATATTTAATAATTTTTTTGATGTAAAAGCCTTTTCTAAGTGATTTTGAATATCACCTTTAACTAATCTCCAAGGTAAATATCTTTCTTCATATTCGTGCCTAAAAACCTTTTGCATTTCTTTAAAAAAATTATTTTGTATTTCTGAAAAATCTGCTATTTTTTCTGTTTGAAAATTGGCACGATACTTTGATAAAAAATCTTCATACTTTAATATTGCTTCATAATATTGTTTAGCAAGATTTTTAATATTCATTAAATTATCTCCATAGTAATAATGAACTCTACTATATCTTTCTCATTAGTATTTTGATTGTTATCATGTTTTTCTTTTGAAGATGATACTGCATCCATAACTAAATCTGGGGTGATATAGCCAGCAGCAACTAATAGTCTTATAAAATTAATATTTAAAGCCTTACACATTTTTATTAATGTTATTAAGTTATAATTTTCTCTTTCTCCATGCTCGATTCTTGATAATTCAGTATCACTTATTTCTACAATTGATGCTAATTTCCTTTTGCTATATCCTAATTCGATTCTTCTATTTCTAAATATTTCTGCTACAAATACATAATTATTTTCCATAATATTCTCCTTTTCTTTTTAGTTCACGATAGTGGACTGATTAAATAAAAAAATAACTTCAGTTTAGACACTTCAAATACATATTTTTCATTTCGTTATAAGCATTTTGGATTATTAATGAACAATTAGTAGAATGCTCGTAATTATATAATAAATCTTGCCATCTCCATAACATTTTAAAGTCATCCTCTGACATTTCAAAATTTCTTAAATCAGCATAACCTTCATAAGTAGAATAAAAATCTATATTATTATAGAAACTATTTCTAGCATGTTCATTATACTTTTTTACTGCTTCTTGGTATTCTTCTTCTGTAAATATTTCTTTCATAATTATCCTTTCTTATTTTTCTATTTCTTCTTCTACTTCATGACTTAATAGATCTTGCTGATAAGTAGCTGATAAATCCTTTAATGCTACATATAAATCAGGAATTTTATTCTTTAATAATTCTTTATTAGATTCACAATAATATAATAAATCCTGCATAATCCAAAGATCTTTAAAATCATGATTATTTAATTTAAAACATCTTAAATCATAAAAACCATGATATGGTTTATAATTTGATATTTCTTTAAACTTTTCTTTTAGCCTTTTATTTATTTTATCTAGTTCTGATTCAGGCTTATTTTCTATTTCACAACTTAACCTACAATAAAATGCTATTTTGTTTTTTAAATCCTTTTCTAATGTATTATTCATATTATCTCCCTTAATTGGTTTCCAATTTCATTCCTAGATAAATCCCATTTTCATCTTGAATAGGACTGCACATTCCAGTTTTATTTGTTTTTCTCAATTCAGTTGCACAAACTTCAGCAACATTTTTCATTGTATATCCATCAGAAAAAAGAAAATATTTTACTATTTTTTCAGAAGGTTTTTCTTCTACTTTTGGTGGTTCTTTTTGAGTTGGTTGCTGTTCTTTTTGAGATGAATTTTGTGTGGGATTAGATTGAGTATTCTGTGATGAAGGCTTTTTAGTTTTTTCAGAATTTTGACTTACATTTGGAGAATTATTTTCTTGTTTATTCTCCTCTGGCATTTCTTGTTCTTTAATCAAAACTGAAAGAATCGCTTGACTATTATTCTTCGAATTGTCAGAAACTCTATATATAATGGAATGTTCTCCAACAATAGCAGTATCAATCTTTTCATACTCTAACTTGTCTAATAAATCACCATCAACATCATCTATAACACTTTCAATATAATCTAAATAATTTATATCATCCCCTTTCAATATTTCTACATTATCTACTTTTAATTTAATAATTGGGGCTACTTCATCCTTTACTATTACCTTATCTGTTGTTTTTTCTTCAACATTAGGTGATGAAGTATTATTAAAATGAAAGTATAAATATGAACCAATCAATAATGCAAAAATAAGAGTGATACCAAAAATGATAATCACCCTTTTTCTTTTATATTTGCGATACATATTCAATAATTCTTCATCATTCATAATAGTTTCTCCCTTCAGTAACTCTAATATTTAAAATTAGGTTTTTCTCTTATAATAACCTGTAATCTTGCTTTAGTAGTATTTAGAGCTGTATCACTAATTTCATAATCTATATAATAATCTCCTACCTTAGATGTATCTAAAGTTTCATAAATAACTTTATTAGTTAAATCACCTTCTAAGTTATCAGAAGCCTCTTTAATAAATGATTCATAATTTAATTCATCTCCTTGATACAATACAACTTTATCCTGAGTAAGAATTAAAATAGGTGCAACTAGATCTGAATTTAATATAGCAGCCTGTTTGTCTTTTTCGTTTTGTTCTTGTTGTAATGCTTCTAGTTTTCTTTGATTAATACCTTTGTTTAAAATTAAAGGAATCACAATACATAATGTTACTGCAACTACTGAAACAATAATTATTTTTATCTTTTTCATATTTTCTCCTTTTAGTCTAAATATATAAATCCTATAATAGTTAATCCACTATTTTTACTTGCCTTTCGATATGAATCAAATGAATCATAAGTTTTTATTCTTACCATTTCTTCTGCATGTTCATTTGCATATTCAACAGCACTACAAGAATCATCATTACTACAAGGATTACTAACATTTCCTTCACTAATTATAATGCTCTTTCCATCATAAGACTCAACGAAAGCCACATGCCCAAATTTATGCCCCATAAGAACCACTACAGAATTTACTGAAGGTTGAGTTCCTGTTCTATAACCCATAGCAATAGCCGTTGTTATCCAAGTCTGTGCATTGCCAGTAGGCATCTTTTTGCCAAATAATTCTAATGCTCTACCAAAAGAATACCATGTGCATTGTCCTTTAAAACCAGCAGTAGTTAATGTATTTTTAGAATTATAACTATCACTTTTCAAATCTGCCTTAGTTTCATTCTTTCCATAAGAAGGAGGATAAGTTTTGAAATTACTACCCAGAAGTTCTGCATAATCATCTGACTGATAAAGCATTTCAAGTATATCCAGTTGATCATTAGAAAACCAAGTATCAGTCCCATCTGTTACTTTTTTATTCTTATTAAATGAAGCTATTTTAGAATAATTACTCTGACACCAATCTATATAATCTTCATAAACACCATTGGTTATAACTAATACAGGAATTTCTTTTTCAGTTACAGTTCCATCTTCTCCTTCTACATTTACTTTTTGATGTTCTACTACATGTTTTTCTAACAAATCAGCATTTTTAAATTCTTCTAAAAGATTTTTTTCATTTTGATCAAAACTCAATTCAGCATTTGTTGACTGAATTATAGCAAGTGGTATTCTCCAATCTATTTGACCATATTCTCCCTTTACACCAACAACAATGCCATCTGGATTATCTTTCTTCCAGTCATCAACTTGCTTATTATATTCATTTTGGACAGACTGCATATAGGCAGAATAATTTGATAAAGTCTTATCATCTGAAGAACTACTACCAAATATTGATCCAATAGCAACTATAATTAAAATAACCAGAGCAATAGGAATAATGAATTCTGCTACTGCTGTAAGTAAAGAAATCAACATCTTTAATAATTTTACAATTACGGTCTTCGCTACTTGTACTAATTTTTTACCAATCGTTTGATTGAATTTCTTTTTAATTTTATTAGCACCTTTTTTAACTATCTTATGCCCTTTAGTTTTGATTTTTCTACCAATCTTATCTTTTATATATTCAGCCCCAGTACCATCATTATTAATGGCTTTATTTAGTTCTCTGGATGTTCTAGTAATAGTTTTTCCAGCTTTAGATACTTTAGATCCACTTTTACCAATAATAGTCATTGTTTTAGAAATCTTGCCTTGATTATCATTAAACTTAAAAACTTTATTAGCTACTTTAGAAACAGAAGTTTTCAATTTACTTACTCTACCATCAGATTCTTCTTCATTATTTGCAACTGCTTCAGTAGTTTTCTCTTTATTATTTACATTTGTCTTTAGTTTACTTGTTGATTCTTCTACTGAATTTTGTTCTGCGTTTTCATTCGTTTGGGAATTTGCAGAGGTTTTTAATCTTGTACCTGCATCTTCATTATTAGAATCATTTTCAGACATATCAGAAGAATTTAATTTTTCTTCTTCCTCTTTCTTTTTTTGGGTTTCTTCTAAAATTTTTAATTCTCTATTTTCTTTATAATCTGATAATTTTCTTGCACCTTTATCTATTAAGTCAAAAGAATGAGATGATACTGAAGAAGAAGTGGTAGATAATCTATCAATTACTTTCTTAGTGTCTTTTTCTGAATTATTATTCATTATCTATCCTGCACTTGATTATCAGTATTATTAATTTTATAGAGCAAATAATCCTTAGGAATCTTATTTGAAAAAGGAATAACATCTGAGCCAAAAACTAATAATCCTTGTCCTGTTGGTGCATCTCCTTCCACATACCTAGCCTCTTCTTCACTAATACCAAAAATATTGCAAATTGCTGGAAGATCTAATGTTTTCTGTTTTAATATAACAGCAAATTCTGAATTAGAAAGCATTTTTCTACCTTGTTCATTATTCAACATATCTGCTATATTTTGAGTAATTATTGTATTCATTCCTAACAATTTTCTTCCAACTTTATAAGTAGTCGCTAGATATTGTGCAGAATAAGGATTTGCAAGTAAAATGTGGGCTTCATCAGTAAAGTTCCATGTATATTTACCTAAAGTTTTATTAAAAGCCAATCTATTTTGAATATAATCAAGAACTACTAAATAACCTGTTGTTTGCAAGGAAGCCGAAAGTTCACTAATATCAAAACAAACAAGTCTTTTCTTAATATTAATATTTGTTGGTTTAGCAAACAAATCCATTGAGCCTTTAACAAATCTCTCAATTATCAATGCTAAATCTTTTGATTCTTGTTCTGGCTGTTTGAGTAGCATTTCATAAAAATCAGGAAGTGTTGGAAGAAGTGATTTATCTTGATAATTACTTCTCTCATAATCTTCAAAAACAAGTTTTGTACATCTATCAATAATTGTTTTTTGTCCACCAGATAATCCATTTGCACCAACAATACTTTCAAGAAATGCTATAATATACTCAGTCTTTGATTTAATTGGATTATTTTTTCCACTTTCATTAAATCCATAATTCAAATCTAAATCAAAAGGATTAATATAGGTATTAGAAGTTGCAGATATTGTTATCTTTTGACTTTCTTCTTTAAAAGCATCCAATAATGAACCATACTCATTTTGTGGATCAATAATAAAAACATCATCATTAGGATAGCGAAGCATAATCTGTTCAATAATTGTTTTAACATTGAATGATTTTCCAGCTCCACTTGTTGCTAAAACACAACCATTTCCGTTGATTAATTTCTTTCTATCGCAAAATATAGAATTTTTACTTACTAAATTTACTCCATAAAACAAAGACTTCTCATGTAAGAAATCTTTAGAGTTAAATGGAACATTGACTGCTGTTGCTTCACTCGTTAATGTTCT
>CATLBU010000047.1 GCA_949879835.1 uncultured Bacilli bacterium | reverse complement strand
AGCAGTGTTATTAAAAGCAGGTTGAATCACTAGGATTAGTGAAATATAATTTGTTCTTTTGTTTCACATAAAAACTAAAGAATATGATTACAATAAAAGACTCTGCCGAAACTATGAGCTGACATTCGATTTGGCAGAGAAAATGGTTAAACTGCCACTATAAGATTATTATTGAGGAAAATTTAAACAGGCTCTAAGAATATGAATTAGTCCTTCTTGTTTTGAGTTAAAAAATAGGTTAAGACTTAAATGTTTTCTTTCCTATTTTTTATGAACTAAATTTTTAATACGTTAAATGTAAGACTTGTCTTAGGGAGTAATGGGCATTAAAAAAAATTTTGCATATAGTAGTTTGTTGACAGTGTCTAGCTTTTTATTTCCAATGTTGACATATCCATACGTTTCGCGGGTGTTAGGGGTAACTAATATTGGGATTTGTAATTTTATTGATTCTATTATTAATTATTTTATTTTGTTCTCCAGTATGGGAATCAATGTGGTGGGGATTCGTGAAATAGCCAAGGCTAAGGGGGATGTACTAAGATTGTCGAAAGTTTTTAGTGCTTTATGGATTTTGATGGCCAGTATGACATTGCTGATGTTGCTATGCTTATTGACGGTTTCTATTTTTGTTCCTCAATTAAATGAATATGCATCATTAATAATGATAGGCGCATGTAAGCTTATTGCTAACTTATTTCTGATAGAATGGTTTTACAGAGGAATTGAGGAATTCAAATACATCACCTATCGTTCACTACTGGTAAAGGTTATATATGTAGCGTGTGTATTTCTTTTCATACATCATCCGGCAGATTATTCTATATATTATATTTTGTCTGTGTTGCTTGTTGTTTTTAATGCCTTCTTTAATATATTTTATAGCCGTAAGTTCATTCGTTTTATCTGGGATAAAAATGTATTGGATGAATATAAGCGTTCTTTTTTTATTTTAGGGATATATGCAATGCTTACTTCTATGTATACCTCATTCAATGTGACTTTTTTAGGATTTGTCACCAATGTAACCGAAGTAGGATATTATACAACAGCAACTAAATTACATGGCATTATTTTAGCTTTTTTTACAGCGTTTACAGGAGTAATGTTGCCTCGGATGAGTGCGTTGGTGGCAGAAAACCGAATGGATGAAGTGAAACGTCTGATTAACAAATCATTTGATTTGTTGTTTATGATCTCTATTCCTTTGATTGTATTTTCCATTTATTTTGCTCCCGAAATTATTTATCTGATATCAGGTAATGGGTATGAGGGAGCGATCACGCCTATGCGTATGGTGATGCCATTGGTGTTAATTATCGGTATGGAGCAAATATTAATAGTTCAGTTATTGATGCCTTTAAAAAAAGATCGTTCCATTTTAATAAATTCTATTATAGGAGCTTGTGTTGGGATGGTAGCCAATATACTATTGGTACCTACATGGGCAGCAAAAGGTTCTGCTATTGTTTGGGTTTTGGCTGAAGTGGCGGTATTGCTGTCAGCATCTTATTTTTTGCGGAAGCAAATAGTTAGTTTGTATGTTGTTGCCAGGAAATTATTGTTGGCATTATTTCAATCACTTCCTTATGTATTAGTATGTTGGTTTGTAACTTGTGTTGAGGATAATGTTGGTATCGTATTGTTTTATACATTTGTGGGTTTTCTCTTGATTTTTTATTTAGAAAATTTTGAATTCGTATCAATAAAAATAGATGCTATAAAAAAGAAATAAAATATACTAGTTCTTTCATTTTGATTAAAATAGTAATGACAAATATAATCACTAAGTACTTATACACCAAAGTATCCTTTAACGAAGAATGCTCCAATTTGAGTGTATTCATGGTACTATAATCTATGTAATATTTGCAATGGTATAATATTATGAATGAAGATCTTTTTATTTTAATGTTGAATATAACTCTTTATGTTACAACTTTTTTATTCCTATTACGATATAAAGTATGGAATATTGGTACCTTAGTATGGACTCTGTTCACAATATCTCATATAGGTTCATTTTTCTATTATTTTATTTTAGTGGAATTGGGGTTTGAGCTTGGTCATATACGGATTGCTCCTTTTTTATATCTTTATAGTTGTATTTTATTATGTTTGTATCCTTTTATTAAGTATGGAAGAATAAAAAAAATTACTACGGTTGGGAATGACAACTTTCTTATTCTTCTTTCTTATTTTATTATAATTCTGTCCATAGAACCTTTTTTTGAGAACATTGTATTATTATTTTCAAATACTCAAACTACAGATTTTGCAGATTTGTATAAATCAATGCGTAGTGAAGAATTGTCAATATATTCAAATATAGGGGCTAGATTAAATCAGTGGAGTATCTATTTTAGACTACCCTCAACTTTTCTTTTTTTTTATTATTTCTCTAAAGAAAGGAAAATATTAACAATAGGGTTAGGGGTTGTTCTGATTAATTATTTGTTAAGTGGAATAAATAGTGGGACGCGAGGTATAATAATTATCATGGGAATTCTATATATATGTTGTTTTTTCATGATGGTTAACTTATTTTCGAAAAAGCAAATAAAGTATATAAGAAAAGTAGGCGCTATATTTTCTATATTGTTTTTAGTGTTTTTTTCAATAATAACACTTTCTAGGTATAATGTAAGCAATCAAGACAAGACGATGGTGGGCTCTCTTTTATTATACTCTTCAGAAGGCCCTATCAAATTTAATAATGAAATGTATTATGGAGAACACAATACAAAAGGAGATGTGAATTTATGTTTTTTCAAAAGCCTTATAGGTTTGAAAACGTATACAACGTTCAAAGAGCGTGATGAATATTATTTGAATAAAAATGGAAGGAGAGTGGAGGTTTTTTATACATATATTGGAGATTTTGTTTCGGACTTTGGTCTAATAGGAGGATTGTTTATTTGTCTTTTGTTGTTTATAAGTTGCTTAAAGATCTTAAGATCAAAAAAAATATTTATAGGTAATTTCCTGTTTTTACTATTTGTAGTGCATCTATATGCTATAGGTTTTGCTTCAAATGTATATAGAGGTTTTTATTTTCAAAAGGGAATAGGAATTATGCTCATCTTGATCCTTATTATGTATTTTAATAGGTATATGCACGAATGCCGAAAGAAAAAACAGCAAAGAGTAATTATTTCGAAATTATAATGGATATTTTCTCAAAAAAACTATATTTTATGAATACAAGCAATACTCCTAAAATTTTGTATGCTAATCCTGTATTTTTGGATTATCGTTTACCTTTTTATAAATATTTAAACGAATTGTTTCAAGGCAATTTTTATGTTTTATACTCTGTAAACCGATATCATAGGCCTGGGTTTGAACATTTACTTTTTAAAATTCAGGATGTGATGGGAAATAATGCCATACCTTATGAAGGAGAACTTGTTTATGATACATTCACGAAAAAGATCAATGAATTTGCGCCTGAACAAGGTGGTAAAAAAATACCTATAGCGAAAGGACTTTTTTCTTTAATAAGAAAGCAAAAAGCAGATATTATAATATCTGAAGGTTTTTTTCAATGGACTCCTTTATTGGTCCTTTATACTTTTTTTACAAGAAAACCATTATATATAGGCTATGAACGCACTATGCATACGGAAAGAAATGCAGGGTGGATCAAAGTGTTACACCGAAAATTGACAGATTATTTTGTAACTGGATATTTAGTAAATGGTTCAGAAACTGTAAAGTATCTAAAGTCTATTGGAGTAAATGATGAAAAGATACATATTGGAGGAATGAATGCAGATAGTGAGGGATTGGTTTCTGCTATTGCTCAAATGACGGATAAGGATAAAAAGAAATTAAAAAAAGAGTATCAACAAACGCAAGGCTTGCTTTTTTTATTTTCGGGACAAATGGTTGAGAGAAAAGGAGTTAAGTACCTTCTTCAGGCATGGGTTGAGCATGTGAAATCATATCCTGATGATAACCTTATGTTATTGGGTGATGGTTATCTTTATGATAGCTTAAGATTGCAATATGGAAATATATCTAGTATTCATTTATTAGGAAAAGTAAATTATGCACAAGTTTACAAATATTATTCTATTGCAGATGTTTTTATAATGCCAACAATTGAGGATAATTGGAGTCTGGTCGTTCCTGAAGCTATGGCTTGTGGATTGCCTGTTGCTACATCTATATATAATGGATGTTATCCTGAATTAGTAAAGAAAGATTTAAACGGAATGGTTTTTGATACATTTAATATGCATACAATTATTGATACCTTGGCTTCTTTTCATAAACATGATTTAAAAGCAATGGGAGAGGAATCAAAGAAAATAGAAGCTAACTTTAGTGCAAAACAATGTGCGCAACGAGTGTATGAGGCAGTTATTAAAGGATTAAAATAATAGAAATATATTTTATTTAGTTCTTATTTATTGTGAAGTATGAAAGAGATAGAACTTAAAGAACTGAGAGAAATAGAATTACATATATTGGATTTTGTTTCAAATTTTTGTGAAAACGTAGGATTGACGTATTTTTTATGTGGTGGAACTTTGTTGGGGGCCGTGCGTCATAAAGGTTTTATTCCTTGGGATGATGATATTGATATAATGATGCCTCGTCCTGATTATGAACGTTTTTTAATAGAATTCCCTGAACATGAATATTTAAAAGTCATGTGCCATAGAAGAGACAATCATTATCCGTTTGCTTTTGCAACAGTTGGGGATATTAGAACATGGAAGTATGAAAAAAATCTTAGAAAAAAGTATGCAAAAGGGTTGTGCGTAAATGTAGATGTTTTTCCTATAGATGGACTACCTGATTGTCCAAAGGAAATAAAACGATTCTATTCTGCAATTTCTTTAAAAGGAAAAATCTTGCAAAGTGCTACATATAAATTGGGTAAGGGAAAAACCTTATTGTCTACAATGATGAAAAATATAAGTATATTATTATTTCGAGCTACAGAAATTGCTGGAATTAATTCGTTACAGAAAATATTGTTAAAATGGAATTTATTGGCTTCAACATTTGATTTTAATTCTGCCCATATTGTTGGTATTACTGCTATTTCCCATTATGGGATAAAGGAAGCAAATAATAAGGCAATATATTCAGATAAAATAAAAGTAGAGTTTGAAGGAAAATTTTATAGTGCTCCAGTAGGATATGACACTTATTTATCACAACTCTATGGGAAATCTTATATGGATATTCCATCAAAAGATAAACAATTTTCACATCATATATCTAAATGTTATTGGAAATGAAAACTATAGCTGTAATTTTGGCAGGAGGCAAAGGCTCTAGATTAGGGAAAGATTTACCTAAACAATTTCAAAAAGTTGCTGGCAAAAAAATAATAGAACATACAATTGAGGTTTTTGAACGGAATTTGAATATTGATGAAATAGCTATTGTTGTTAAAGAGGAATTTATAAGTGAAGTTGAAAAGATTGTAGTTGAGAATCAATATATAAAAGTAAAAAAGATTTTACATGGAGGAAAGGAACGTTATGATTCGAGTTTATCAGCAATTGATGCGTATGATTCAGATGATATAAATTTATTGTTTCATGATGCTGTCCGTCCTTTGGTCAATGACCGTATTATTAATGATTGTATTGAAGCTCTGAAAACATATAATGCTGTAGATGTAGCGATAAATGCAACAGATACCATTATTCAGCTTAATAATCATAATTGTATACATAAAATTCCACCGCGTAATGAATTACGTTGTGGTCAAACCCCCCAATGTTTTAAACGTGGTGTCATAA
>CATLBU010000046.1 GCA_949879835.1 uncultured Bacilli bacterium | reverse complement strand
AATTTTTCTAAAAATAACTATGAAGAATATCAAAATCTTATTATTTACCATAAATCTTGTTTGCTCGGAAAATGAATCTAGTTTTTTTATCTCTTGCCTTATATAGTAAGATAAATATTGTTTAGGATGCTTCTTTGGAAATACTCCTAAAAGATAACAATAGTATAAATATAAGCCATAAATACCTTTATGATGATTATTAGTTGTTGATAAATATTCTTGAAAGATAGATTTATGAGTCATAGGTTTAAAAACAATTTGTCTTGAATAATATAATCGTTCATTAATTCTATCTTTTGAATAATCACTCCCAAATACTTTTTCTATTCTAACTTTATCATAGCCATCTCTAAAAATCGTTATAATATCATTACGATAATAAGTTTTATATCCTAGTAATTTCATTCTATCCATAACTTGTTTTAGAGTGACTGAATAACTAATAACACTATCTAAATCATCTTTAAGAGTTTTATAATAATCATTGTCTATTACTTTATGATTATAAGTACTTTTATAACCGACATCTTCAACTAAAACAGATAATCCATATTCAGCACATAGTGAATCAGATATATTTCTTAACTTGGCTAGATTAGTACGATTGTTATTATACTTTTTACCAGTTTTAAATGAAACAGAGTTTATTATAAAATGATTGTGGATGTGATTAGTATTCTGGTGAGTTGCAACAATAACTTCATAATCTTTAAACATTTCTTCTGCAAATTTAACTCCAATTTCGTGAGCAATATCAGGAGTAGTTTCTCCTTTTTTAAATGATTGATATCCATGATAGGCAAGAACCCCATCATTTTTATTATAATAATCTTTGGTATATTTCATATCATCAAAGGGATTATCTTCGGAGCAATTTAAACAACTTACATAACAGGCTTTTTCTTTTTTGAAATCAAAATCTTTTCTACCTTCTAAAAAATCATAATCAACTTTACCATAATCTTTATTAGTAGTCTTTTCTGGATTAATAATATAATTTATAGATTGTTTTAAATTATTTTTAATACTCCAAATTGATGTTGTCGCCATAATCAAGGTTTAGCCTTTCTTTTTTAGTGGTGGGAGTACTCGCACGTTGCTCGCTTATAGATAAAATCATACATATATCATCTCTTTTAAGATAATTTCTTCTGCACAATCTTTATAATTATTCATTAATTTAACCCATTCAATTTGATTATTTGTTTTATTTTTTTCAGATAGTTTTTCATCATTTTTAATATAATTATCCATTAAAATTTTAAGTCTATCTTCACATTCGTTACTGACTGAAACAAGATGATTTGTTAATTCATCTTGCATAAGAAGAATCATATAAAAACCTTTCTTATGCTCTTTTAAATAATTTAATCTTAAGTATCCATACTTGTTAATTCTTCCATAATTTTGATTTTTTATAGTTAGATTTGGTAATAAATAATCTCCAACTTTTGTATAATTTAATTTCATTTTCATCTCTCTCTTTCTTTATTTTTAATACTTTTTTCGTAAAAATCTACTGATTTTGTTTTAGAATTGTATTTGAAATATCCTACATCATTGTTTTTATCAACAAGTTTTATAGTAAATCTATTTAGCAAATATAGATTAACCTCATCAGTATTAAAATGTTGTTTTAGGTAGGCAAGAACTTTAATTTGTTCTATAGTATCTACTTGATTTTTGATAATATTTTCCTTGTTAAGAAGTCGCATAATCACAAACTCCTTCCAAGACTTTTTCTTTTGGTCTATTAGGATTGTAAGTTACAATACCATATTTTGTATCAATATCATCTTTAGTAATAGGTGATTTAGTTGTGTTTTTATTAGACGATATTGGTAATATTCTTATAATCTTTTCATCTTTTTTAGGTATAAATTCACCAATAATATTGCCAGTTTCTTGATCAACTTTCTCATATATCTGATAGAATTTTGTTTCATAATATTCATTTAATCTATCTAAATATTCTTGTACTTGATCATTAGTTATATTGCCTGTACCTAAAATAAATTCTTCTTTGCCGTTTATTTCTACTGGCACAAGTACATCTAAAATACCTTGCTCTAGTAATTTTAGTAACATATCTACAAAACTTCTTCTAAAGTTAATTTTCTCTACATGAAGTTCATTGTTATTGTCTTTTGTTATAATAACTGATTCTACTAATTTAGAAATAAATTTTTGCTTTTCTTCCTTAGATTTACTTTCCCAAGTAGTTTTAACTACACTATTTAAAGTATCAAGTCTTATCATAGTTTCTCGTTCGATATCTCGGTCTGCCATTAATTGTTGTGGTGAGAAAGTCATATTATCTAAATCAAGACTTTCATTTTTCTTTTGTTCTAATATTTCTAACTTATCTTCAATTAGTTTGTAATCTTCTGAGAAATCTTCCATTTCCACAATGCCACTCATATAGGCTTTTTTAATGCGTTCTTTTTGCTTTTCTAATTGTTTAATCTCTTTATCTATATCATCAGTTTTTGTGGGCTTATGCTCTGCTAAAACAGGTAAGAAATACTTTTTAACTGCCATATCATACTCAACCATATCATAAATAAAATTTGTTAATAGTTCTTCAATTTTATCTTCACGATAATTAATGTGACACTTCTCACAAGTATAGTACATATATTTTCTTTTTTTACCTCCAGAACCTTTACATTTCATAATTCTATGACAATTAGGGCACTCTAATTTTTGAAAGAATAAATAAACTCTATCTCTCGTATAAGTTCTTTGATTTTTTTCTTTTTGATGTTGGCATTCTTCCCACATAGCACGAGATATAATAGGTTCTACAACATTCATATAGGTTACTGGCTCAATTTGTTTATTTTTTGCTATTCTTTTATATTGCTCATAATCACCCATATAGATTTTGTTATCAATAATCTTTTGAATAGTGGTATCTTTCCATTTCTTAGGGTGTAGTAATCCTTCTTCATTAAAAATGTTAGATATTTGTTGAAAACTTTTACCTTCTAAATACATTTTAAAGATTCTTTCAATTACTGGTTTAGTAGTTTCATCAATAATTATTTTCTTATTGCCATCTTTCTTATATCCAAGTGGTAGAACACCTGGTAGATGTCCTTTTTTGATAGCCCCAGCTAAACCAAACTTTGTTCTTTCTGATGTCCTTTCAATTTCAAGTTGAGCAAGTATAGTAGTCATCCTCATAAAAAAGATACCAGTTGAAGTTTCTGTATTTAATTCTTCGCATATACTTTCTAAACTACAATTAGTTTCTCCTAACAAATTACAAATAAACTCTAAATCTTGAATAGAACGAGTAAGTCTATCTAATTTATAAACAATAATCTTGTTTATTTTGCCATCTTTCATATCTTGAACCATTTCTTGAAATTTAGGTCGTTTCATATTTTTAGCTGAAACACCTTCTTCACGATAAATTTTGTAAATCTTATACTTCTTATAATCACATAATCTTTTCATGCTTTCTTCTTGCTCATCAAGACTAAATCCTTCACGGACTTGATCTTCCGTGCTTACACGAGGGTATAATCCACAAATTACTTCTTTTTCATTCAATACAAATTCATCTCCTTTTCTTTTTTTCTTACGACATTTCTTATGACAATTCTTGTGACATTTGTTACGACATTTCAAAAAAAGAGAAGTGAAGGTACTACGAAATATAATACTTTCACTTCTCAAAATACATTGTAAGACTATGGGATAATTAGTTATCCACTATATTAATTATACAACTTTTGTCTTAAAATGTCCATCCTGTGAAAGTCTATTTAATAGTGCTTAAGTAATCTTCTAACTCTGATATTTGTATTTTATTTGTTAAATTTCTAATATAAATATTAGTAGAATAATTGAATACAAGAAATGTAATACCTTTAATGATAACTCTATGAGGTTCAATGTAAGAGAGATTAGTTTTATCAATCTTTCTAATATTGCCATTAATGAATATGGGTTTAGTTTTACAAAACTGACAGATAAACTCTAATCTTTGCTTTAAAGACTTCTCGAAAGGTATCTCTTGTGTGATAAACTTAATCATAAACACCATCCTTCCTTTAGGATGATTTCTTTGTAATAACAAAAAAACAATCTTTCGATTGATTTCTATATATCAATGTCCGAAAAGTTCGAACAGATTCGTCAATGGAGCGATTGGTTAAGTTATTTCAAACTTTTTCTCACTAATTAGGAATTAATACTAAAAGAGTACCAATCTCTAATAATATTTTAACATAAATATCTTTTTATTCAATACTATTTTTGAAAAAACTTCGCAAAAAATATTCTCAAAATTAAGATTTTGTGCTATTATAATACTTACTTTTTAAGGGGGGATTTATATGTTAAATGTAAATAGCATTAGAGAGTTATTATCAAATATGACAGAGGATATTAATTCTAATATTAAAAAGCTCAGAAAAGCATTTGGAAGTTTAGAATATACAGATGATGATAATCAATCATTACTTCATATTTTAGTGGATAACAAATATGATGAAGAAAAATGTTTTTTAGCAATTCAATCACTTTTAAAAGTTGGACTTAGTCCTAATTTAGAAGCAGATTATAATTATAATTTTATTCAAACTGCATTATATGCTGGTTATGGTGAAAAATTTATTTTAAGTATTATTAGTGAGGCATTAAAATACAATTTAGATGTTAATCATATTGATAGTGATAAAGATACTATTGTTCATACTGCAATTTATAGTGATGATTATTTAGGAGAAGTTGAAAGAATATATGAATTATTGTGTTCAAATGGTTATGATCCTTCAAAAATAGATCATGATGGAAGAAACTTAATTGAAGCAATGATATTTCAAAAACAATATTCAGATTCACAAATAGAAAGATTTAAAAAACTATTTTATGCTAATTTATGTGGAAAAGAACAAGTAAAACCTACTGCTAACAACAATGTACCAAATAAAGTAGAAACACCAATTTCAGTTGTTCAAACTTTGTCTGAAAAAGAAATCTCTGAATTAGAAAAGTTTGGAAAAGTATTAAATAAGAAAAATTATGTAGTCTCTCCTACGATTGGAAGAGAAAAAGAACTAAAAAATCTTATGATTACTTTAGCTCAAAATAAAAAAAGACCACTAATTGTTGGAGAATCAGGTGTAGGTAAAACTGCATTGGTAGAAGAATTAGTTTATAGACTCAAAACAGGACAAGTTCCAAGATTTTTACAAGATAAAATTATTTTAGAAGTTAATCCTGGTGAAGTAGTTGCTGGTTGTCAATATGTTGGGCAATTTGAAGAAAATATGACTAAATTAATGAAAGTATGTGAAAAATATGATGTTATTTTATTCATAGATGAAATACATACAATATATGGAGTTGGTTCTTCTAAAGGAAAAGATAACGATATGGCATCAATGTTAAAACATTATATTGATAGAACAAATCTAAAGGTTATTGGAACTACTACTGAGAAAGAATATGATGAATTTTTCTCTAATGATGCACTTAAAAGAAGATTTGAAAAGATTAAAGTGCAAGAGCCAACTAAAGAAATTTTATATCAAATAATTGATAAAGTAATTAGTGATTATTTTGTAAAAACGGGGATCTTATTTGAAAATGACAATATAAAAAGTCAAATAGTAAGTATTATATTAGAATCTACTGAAAAAAGACATAGAGTATATAATGATATAGTTAACAATCCAGATTTATCTATTTCAATTGTTGATAAAGCATTTGCTTTTGCACAAGTATATGATAGTGAATTTATAACGCCAGAACACTTCATTGAAAGTTTTGAATATTGTGATAGAATTTATGATTCTTCAAAAAATCAAGCAATAGCAAAATTAAAAAAATTAGATACTAATATTTCTAAACCAGCTGGAAGAATATTAAGAATAGATTTTAATAAACACTAAAATATGATAGAAAGGGGAATTTATCATGCCAGAATCAACTGATGAAGAATTTAAAGTATTGTTAGATGAATTTTTAAAAAATGCTGTTCCTGTGACATTAAATACAAGTGCTGATGAAGAAGAAAAGGCACTTAAAATATGTGATGAATATATAAATAATGGTAATATAGATATACATGATATGAGTTCTCTTTCTATTTATTACATTATGCTGCCACCACAGTCTCAAGAGGAAGTTGTTACTCATAATGAAACAACCATTCAACAA
>CATLBU010000045.1 GCA_949879835.1 uncultured Bacilli bacterium | reverse complement strand
TCCAACTATTATTAATGGTAGTATTAGAACAATAGAACACACAAATCTCACCTATGTAGAACCTCATAGAGTTATTATAAATGGAATTACTTATCTAGCATTTAATTATGAGCCAAATGTTTATGTTGAAAATTTAAGTAAACCTATTTCATTAAATAATTTAGAAGAATATATTAAGTCATTAAATTAAGTATGAAATTTAAAAATCATTCCATTCCTACAATTTATTATTGATTTCCTAAAGTGTTTCAAAATATTAAAAGATAGAATTGCATGATTTTTGCAACAATTTTGCATACTTTTTGCATCTTTTTTGCACAAAATTTGCACGATTTTTGCCTAGACTTTGCCTATCGCTAATGATAGTATGTTATTGTACTGGAATAAAATTAATTTACAGTACCACTTACAGAGTGAATTACAGTATGATTTACCGAGTAATTTACAGAGCAAAGTATCTAGCAAGTTACATAGTTTATGTGATAATATAGTATTGTATTGGTATCATTATGAAGTTTAAGTGAACTATCTAAATACAATTTAGTGTACTATTCGCGTACGATTTAGTTTACTATTTGAAGTCAATTTAGTTTACTTTTCGACTACTAAAAAAATACAATTTAGTTTATTGTTTGAAGACTATTAAAATGATAATATGGTATTGTAGTCAATTACTATAAGTTTTGCTTGTATTTAAAAGGTTTTATACATATTTAGGTAAGAGAAACTACCAGTTAAATTACCATACAAATTACCAGTAATTATACCAGTAAAACTACCATATTTTTGGGTATTGACTATACAAGTAATACTGATACAATAGTATATGCTAGGAATAAGTAGCGAAGAAAATTTATCTTTATATAATCAAACTTTAGAAACACAAGGGAAAAACTCTTGTGTTTTTTCGTATTCAAAAATAAGAAAGGAAAGTGATTTTATGAATGAAGAAAAAAAGATATGTGGAATCTATACTCGTGTGAGTACAGAAGATCAAGCTCGTGAGGGTTTTAGTTTGCCAGAACAAAGAGAACGATTAGAAGCAATGTGTAAATTTAAAGGTTATGAAATATATGATTATTATGAAGATGCAGGAATAAGTGCAAAAACTGGAAATAAACGACCAGAATTTGAAAGAATGTTAGATGATATAAGAAATAAAAAGATAAATACAATCGTTACTTTAAAACTAGATAGATTAACTCGCTCAGTTCGTGATTGGGAATCTATTATTACATTTTTGGAGGAAAATAATGCTTACCTAGATTGTGCAAATGATGAAATCAATACCACAAATGCAAATGGTAAGTTAGTATCAAGACTTTTAATGAGTGTTAGTCAAAATGAAATTGAAAGAACTTCAGAAAGAACAAAGATAGGATTATCTGGAGCAATTAAAAGTGGAAACATTCCAGGTCATACTCCATTAGGCTATAAAAGAGAAGAAAAGAAACTTGTCCCAGATCCTCTTACAAAAGATATTATTGTTAGAATGTATCAATTATATTTTGAAGGAAATAGTTATCAAACAATAGCTAATATATTTAACGAAGAAAATGTTGCTAATAAAAAATGGCGAGATAATACCATTTTACAAATGATTGAAAATCCAATTTATAAAGGAGATTTTATTCATGGTAAAAGAACTGGGAAGCCTACTTATTATGAAAATGTTGCTCCACCATTAGTAAGTAAAGAAATGTGGGAAAGTTGTCAAGTCCAAAAAAAGAAAAATTCTAGAAATTATATGAGATACAAAGAATATCTATTTTTACAAAAAATTAGATGTCCTAAATGTGGTAGAATACTTGGTGGTAAAGCAACTTATAAAAAGAAAAACGATAAAATTTATTATTACTATGGTTGTGAGAAATGTAAAAATAATATCAAAGAAGATAAAATTGAAGAATCAATACTACATTTATTAAGTGATATTTTAGAATATGATTCAGTAGTTAATAACTTCTTTTTACCTATGTTAAAGAGTAAATTAACCAACCCTAAAGAGGAACTTTCAAAAGAATTAAAAGTCCAAGAAATGAAGAAAGAACGAGTTAGAAAAGCATATATCAATGAGGCATTTACTCTAGAAGAATATAAAGCAGAAACATCTATTATTGAAAATAATATCAAAGAGTTAGAAAGACAAATATTAGAAAACGAACAAGTTGAAGATTTAAAATTCACAAAAGAAGATATCTTAATCAAACGAGATATTGACTTTATCAATAAAATAAAACTTCCAAATCTTTATAATCAAATTGTAATTACTTGGAAAGATTTAACTCGAGAAGAAAAAGCAAATATAATTATGAATTACGTTGAAGATATAACTCTAAAATTAGATATTGAGGGAGATTACATTGTTGATACTGTAAATTTTAGAAGTACATTCTTTAAAGATTTTAAGAGTCTATATGATGATGGTTATATTGATTGGAAATTTGTGCGTCTTGATGTTTCTGGTGTAGGTTATGTTAGATTTTCTAACTATCTTCCACAGGAAAAAGTAGAACAACATATTATGAGGTTAAGAGAATATTATGACGTTCATTATTATGAAGGAATCTTAAATTTTGAAACTGGAATGTTTGATACACAAAAGAGAGATGATGATGAAGTTGTTAGAATATTTCCATTAGAAAAATTTGATACAACAAAAACAAAAATCAATATGGGGATGATTGGTGTGTCAAAAGATAATGAAGTTCGTGTCGAAAATGAAGAAGAATTATTTTCTACAATTCCACCTGATGATATAACAAGTAATGAATATATTTTTAGAGATAAAGCAGAAAAAATGATGACTATGAATTGTAATGATTCATAGTTTTTTGTTTACTTTTTTTCAAAAAAGTAATAACAAAGTGGCGATAGTTTGTAGAAAAAATTGTTAGAAATTTTACTTACGAAGTTTGTGGAATCACGAATAATTTTCATAGATAAAATTGAAAGTTGTACTTTCTATTTTATCAAAGTCTTATGCAGTTTTATTTCATTACGATAGTTTTGAAATATTACGAAATAAGACAAACGGATTCTAAGGTGGTAAACCTTAGCTCCCATGTTTTGATGTCCAGCGTCAAAACATATAGGGAGTTAGAAATTTTGTCGTGGTCTACTATCTACTTTATGAGTGTTTAGTAAACCCAAAATAATAAAAGATTAAGGAGATGATATTTATACAAAAATTAGCATATTCATTTCATATTGGAAATGATAAAAATAAAAGTAAAAGATCAAGAAAAACTATTAAAAATGGTATTGTTGCTGATAAAGTTTTTAATAATAATGCAATACAAAATGCACAGGCATTATCACGAGTTGATAAACATAATTTAAGAAAATACGATGATAACGAAAATGCAATTGAACTTATTTGTGGAACAAATAGTATTTATGAAGATGTTAAAAAATTATATGTAAAAGAATTTGATGAGGCAAGACTTGAATACAATGAAAAACAAACAAGAAAAGATAGAAAAATAGAAGATTATTTTTCTCATATTTCTAATAATGATAAAAATGATTTGGCAGTTGAAATAATTATTGAACTTGGTAATATGGAATTTTGGAAAGATAAAGATGAAACTTATAAAAGAAAAATGACAGAAGTTTTTAAAGAACAAATTAGAGATTTAGAAAAAATTGTTCCCTCTTTTAAAATAGCAAATGGAGTCGTGCATTATGATGAGGCTAGTCCTCATTTGCATATTGTTGGTGTTCCTGTTAAAGATGGAAATAAAAATGGTATGAAAAAACAAGTTGGAAAATCTACTGTATTCACAAAAGAATCGTTACACGAAATTCAAGATACTATGCGAATATACTGTAAGAAATCATTTAATAAAATTTACGAAACAAATATAGAATTATTAGAAAAATTAGAAGGTAGAAATGAAGATATTGAAACAAAAAATATGGCTAAACAATATACCTATCTAAAAGAAAAAGCTGATCGTAATCGTGAGAGATTAGATAAAATAAATAAGCAAACTGAAACTACTATTTCTAAATCAAAGGAAGTAAAAAAAATTATTTCTAATTTAAAACCAACTAAAATTACTAAAAATAATTTTATTATCAATGATGAAGAAATAGATGTTATCAATAACTATATAGAAAATGTAGATAAAAATATAAGCGATATAAAAAGTGCAAATGATTTAACTTCACTTATGGAAGATTTTGAACGATATTTAGAAACTCACGATAAAGAGGTTAACGATTTAAAAGTAATGGTAGACAATCAATCAAAAAGAATTAAAACTCTTGAATCACAAAGCATTAAGAAACAAGATAAAATTGCAGAACAACGCGAGGAAATCAATGATTTAGAACAGGAAATTTCAAGATTAGAAAAAATAATTCAAATGTGGCAACACTTATGGCAAAGAATACGAGATTTCTTTCAAGACAAATTTTTCAGTTCAAAAAGTGAAGATAAGATTTATGAACAGGTTATTGATGAAATGTTAGAAGAAGAAATTTTGGATAATGAAGATATAGACTATATTCAAGATAATTATTATTCAAAAGACAGTAACGATTTAGAGCGATAATTTTTTTAGGAATATGGGGAAAATATTAGGTATTTAATTATTTTTATAGTATAATAAAGGCAACGGAAATATTTGGAGGTTACTATGGAACATATAATGAAACTTTATGAATCCAGTTTTAATGATTTAAAATCAGGAAAGAAAAAAAGAGAATATAGACTCAATGATGACAAAAGAAAATCAGTTAGAATTGGTGATACTATTAAATTTTTAAAACTTCCTAATTTAGATGAAGAATTTGTAGTAGATGTTACGAATATAGAAACTTTTGATAATTGGTTTGATTGTTATTCGAAATATTATGATGAAGATTTTAAAGATAGATATGATAGTATTGATGCTGTTGTACAAGATACTTATGATGGTAGATACTATTCTAAAGAAGAATCAGAAGAAAATGGTTGTGTAATTTTCACAATAAAAAAGCATAGAATTATCCACGCAAATGCTACAGCTTGTTATCTAAAAAAAGATAATAAAGTGTTAATGATAAAATTTTCAAAAAAATGGGGACAAGTATATGCTCCACCCGGAGGAAAATTTGAAAGTGGAGAAGCTCCACTAGATTGTATAATGAGAGAGTTTTATGAAGAAACAGGACTAACTTTAATCAATCCTAGACTACAAGGTATGTCTTACTGGAAAGATTCATCAGAAGGAATAATATTTGTGTATACTGCTGATGATTTTGAAGGAGATTTAACAACAGTATCTGAAGAAGGAACTCTAGAATGGATAAGATTAGAAGATTTATCAAAAATAAAACAATTCGATCAAAATGAAAAATTTACACCATATTTATTTAAGGATGAATTATTTGAGGGAAAATTCTTATTAGATGATAGTTGTAAAGTTTTGAAATATGAAATAAGAAAGATGTGAGGATTAGTAATATGCAAATAACAGAATTACAAAATTTTATAAAGGAAAGAGATTATAAACCTGAACTTAAAGAAAAATATTTTATGAAACTTGTTGAAGAAGTTGGTGAATTAGCTGAAGTTATTAGAAAAGATAAAAGAATGAATGACAATGATATTAAAGATTCTATTGAAGAAGAACTTTATGATGTACTCTATTATGTATGTGCTTTAGCAAATTGTTACGACATAGATTTAGAAAAATGTCATAAATTAAAGTCTGAGTTAAATAAAAGAAAGTGGTATTCTAATGAAAACAATAATGGTTGATATGGATGATGTCCTTACTTATGGAAATTTTTCTAAAATATTAGAAGATTATCTTGGTTATAGACCTGACTACGATAATATTAAAAATTACTACATTCAAGATATATTAGGCGAAAAAAAAGATGACTTCTTTAGTAAGTTTAAAGATATGGATATGTATGCAAGTGCTACTTTATTACCAGATTGTTATGAAGTTTTAAAGAAGCTAAGTAAATACTATAAAATTTATATATGCACAGATTATATTTGGAGAGAAATCATTGAATACGCTGGAAATAATCTTAAAAATAAATATAATTTCTTATACGAAAAATTGGATTTTATAGAGCCTCAAAATTATATATTTACTGCTGATAAATCTATAGTTAATTGTGATATAAAAATTGATGATAAGGTAAGTAATATTGAGGGTACAGAAACTAAACTATTATTTACTGCATGGCATAATAAAGATTTAACTGAT
>CATLBU010000044.1 GCA_949879835.1 uncultured Bacilli bacterium | reverse complement strand
TATACAAACAAGAATTTTTATAGTAGAGATTTTTATTTTAGTTATAAAAGAGATTTTTAAATCTCTATTAGGAAAAAAGAAATATGATAGAAGGACTAGAAAAACATGGTATTATTTTGACAAAATGCATTATTTTATTTGAAGGTTTATTATAGATTTACTTTTTCTTATTTATTGTATTTCAATATTGACAATATTATTTATAAAATTACTAAATTTTCTATAAAAGTGGAAAAAACACTTTTTATTGCTTTTATTTTCCTTAATAATACACTAACCGTTTTAAACAAAAAATTAGATTTTATAATACACTAATTGACATTATTATATTACAAAAATCAGCAAAGATCCTGAAAGTCTTTGCTGATTTTTTATAATATATTATAAAATGTTTAAATGTGAATAGTTCTATTAAACTAAAAAATTTTTTTAATGTCTTCCTATTAAAACTTGCTTTCCATGAAAGGCAAATCCATATTTTCTAATTTTTTCGTCAGATAATCCTTTCTTTTTTAAGATTGTATCATATTGTTTTTCCTCTATTTGACATAGAGCATTTTCTACCGTTTCTTCCAAATTCCTTTCTTTCTTTGGATTCCACACTTTAAACTCAAGAATAATTCCGTTATCTTCTAAATTTTTCGGTTCAAGAATTACATCATATCTTCCAAATCCGCTTTCTCTATTTGAAGAAATATAATATCGGTTGGCTAAATCGACAATGAGTCCTAATACAAATCCATGATAAAAACGTTCTGGATTCATCTTTGTATTATGACTCCCTCCTGTATCAAAAAAACTAAAACTATCCATTGCAACTTGGTTCATGTAATGATTCATTGCATCTATATCATCCATAAGTAATGCTTTTATAAAATCATTATAACTTTCCTGATAATCAGAAAACCAACTTCGAATCACTTCTATAAACATAATACGAACTTCCTTATTGGTTAAAGCAAGCTCATATTCTTCTGTTCCCTTCTCTTCATCAACTGTATATTGTTGTACTTTTAGATAACCACTGGCAAGTAATAAACTCCAAATAGCACTTTCTCTTTCTCCTAATTGATCATATACAATTTGTTCATCCAATAAAGTGTGTATACTTTTTCCAGCTATCAAATCTTCAAAATACAATTTTATATTTCGGCTTCCCTCTCTAAGTAATCTTCCGACCAGTCGATTTGCACTGGTATTAGCCCAATATGGAGCAAATTTTCGAAATTTAAGATAATTGGTAATTGACCAAGGATTATATATATTTTTTATAGAACCAAAAGAAAAACCGTCATACCACGCCTGCACTTCCTTTTTTTTATCCGAAAGATGATATTCTTCTAAAGCAGCAAAAACTTCATCTTCTGTAAATCCAAAACAATCTGCATATGGTTCCGAAGTTGTCGTAATAACTACTAAATTATTTAAGTCTGAAAAAATAGATTCTTTACTGATTCTGGTTATTCCAGTAAGAATACTTCGTTCTAAATAGGGATTTGTTTTAAAAGTAGAATTAAAAATTCCCCTGGTAAAAGTAACTAATTCATTCCAATAACCATTAATAAATGCTTCTTGCATAGGGGTGTCATACTCATCTAAAAGAATAATTACTTTTTTTTGATAGTAAAGTGATAAAAATTTTGAAATCATTTTTAATGACATAGATGCTGTATAATCATCCATATCAATTGATAACATACGAAAAAATTTTTTATCTTCTGGAAGCTGTATCATCTTTTTTAAGATAGAATAATTTTTGACATATAATTCGATAATCTGCCCGCAAATTTTTTTTCTTGTTTCAATAAAAGTACTTTCTTTTACATCGGCAAAACTTAATGCAAGAACGGGATATGTTCCTTGTAGTTTGCGATATTTTTCTTCTTTGAAAATAGATAATCCTTCAAATAATTCTGATTTATCCGCATATTCAACTGAAAAAAAAGTTTCGACCATATTTAATGTTAATGTTTTTCCAAAGCGTCTAGGTCTAGTAATTAGAGTTACATCGTCTAGATTTTCCCACCATTCTTTAATAAATGCCGTTTTGTCAATATAAAATGCTTTTGTATTAATAATACTTTCAAAATTTTGTTTTCCAATACCAACAATTCGTGCCATCGTTACTCCTTCCTTAAATTATCTATACCTAAATAAGAAGGTTCTTACTTATTACAAAAATTATATCATATTCGTGAAAAACTGTAAACTAACGATGAAAAATTAGATTATATAAAATATTTATAAGATAAAACTTCTTTCACTACATCTACAAATACATCTTTTCTTCCTCCTTTAAATTCCTATTTTTCCAGTCTACAAGCCGATTCAATACACCTTCTTAGTTATACACATGTATTGCAAATTTGTTTTCATATTATACAAAAAGGAGAGTGCAAACAATGAGAAAGTTGACAAAAACAGCTGCTGTTGTCGCTTCCATGGCTGTAATGGCTATGGGTGCCACTGTGATGACCAGTGCAGCTACAGAAGGCTGGGTACAAAGCGGTTCGAATTGGTACTATTATAATGGCGGTGATCGAGTTTCCAATCAATGGGTATTAGCTGGAGAGGATTGGTACTTCTTAGATGATGAAGGAAGAATGGTAAGAAATGCTTTCATTCGTATTGATAAATTCAATGGTGAAAGTGAAGTTTTAGATAGTAATGATATTCATGATGAATTGGGAAAAGATGATATTGATGATGACTCTGAGTTTTACTATTTGGGAAATGATGGGAAAATGATAAAAGGCTGGAGAGAAATGTCCGCTAATTCTATTTACGCTTCCCCAAACAGTGGTTCTTCTACAAAAGTATGGTATTATTTTGGTTCAACAGGAAGAATGTATGTAAATGAATGGGTAGAAAGTAATGGAAAATGGTATGCACTTTCTCCAAATGGACAGATGTATGCAGAGGCAGTTGTTAATAATGATTTAGTAGATTGGAATGATACTGACTATTTTTATATGGATAAAAATGGTGCGATGGTAACTGGATGGTACGAGACTACTAAAAACTGGGCTGGTTCAGATGCCAAAGTAGAAAACATAGATGAAGATCCATTTTCTAAAGAAATGTTCTTTTATGATAATAAAGAAAAATGGGTATACGGTGATCCTGTAACAGGCGTTTTAGCTGATGAAGAATGGAAATCCATTAATAACAAATGGTATTATTTTGGAAAAGATGCACGTACCACAAAAGAAGGCGTAAAGGATGACTATTTAAATGTATATATCGCTAATTTTAAACTAGACGCTCTAGTTCCTGAAATAGATTATGAGCTTGACGATGTTTCTAGTGCTGTTTCAGGTTCCTCTGTTCGTCTTGCTATAATGGAACAAGAAAAGAATAATCCAATAACACCTACCAATGATGAGAAGAAAGAATTTATTGAAGCAATATATAAGGGCAATACAGGAAATACTGATTATATTGAATACAGCTTGAAAGATGAAGAAAATGCACCAGCAGAAGCAAAGTATGCTATGTTAAGTGAAAAGGTTATTGCATGGGCAAATCATGAAAGTAATAAAGATAAAGATGAAAAAATTAAGTATTTCTATCTTGGCAAAGATGGTGCGGCATTAACAACATGGAAAGAAATTGATGATGACTACTATATTTGCGGTAATAGTAAGGGAGAATTATATAACAGGACAGTTGCTAAAGTAGATGGCAGATACTATTATTTTGATGCAAATGGCGTTTGTGATTATAAATATTTAAACAATACCGCTGACTATGCTGTTGTAATTGGTGAATATGAATCAGGAAAGTTATTTGATACAGCTGATGGCAGGAAAATTAGATTTTATGAAACAACAAGAAAGAATGATTCTAGGGACGAAAATAGTTATTATAAAGCAGAGTATGCAAAACTCGCTGATATTAAAGACAATTTAGAAGAGTATGGTGTTGAGTATGTGAACTTTGGTACAAGAAGTGTAAAAGTAAAAAGTTTAACTGAATCAGAAGCTCTTTTAGCTTGGGCTGTAATAGATGATGTAATTAGTGAGGCTGATGAAAATGGTATTTCTATTTATGTAAAAGATAGCAAAGGAGATAATACAAAAGAGTTAAATGCAACAGGTCAAGGTTTAGTTGATGACGCAAAAGAAAAGGTTAGTATTTATAAGCTAAGAACATCTTCATCAATTGAGAAAAAAGAAGTAACATTCAAGTGGAAAACTAGAAAATAATATGTAAATTTTAATAATCCTCTTAGTATAACTATGCTAAGAGGATTGTTAAAATATATTTTATTTATATTATCTAATAAAAAGTAGTATTTATCAATTTGAGATCTAATAGGATTCCCCAATTTAGATGTAAATATAGATGTAATTTCTGCCAAATATAGATTTTATCAAGTTTTTTTAATTTACTAAATGGGAAATATTTCTAAACTCTTCTTATTTTCTCCCTTTCAATTCTAATTACATCCTTTTATACATCTAAAATTAAATTATAAAAATTAACGATATAACATTATAAAATTAGTAATATAAATTCTTTTTTGTATTAGTTACTTTGCAGTATATAGTATCTTTTACCTTTAAAATAAATTTTATTTAAGAAAACGTTCTATAACACAACTGTGTGTTTTTTCTTTTTTATCATAATTTATTCCTACTAACAATAAATTTCCACTATATTCTTTCAGAGCATGTACATATTGCTTTGATTTTATCTGTGAAATGGCACTTTGAGCACTTTTATCCCATTTTAATTCAATGATCATAGCTGGTTTATCTAAATAATTCTTTCTTGGTAAATATACCATATCAGCAAAGCCTTTTCCAGTAGGAAATTCTCGAATCATTGTATAATACTTTCTAGCACTATAATAAGCAAGAGAGATCGTACAACTTAAAGAGTTTTCATTATTATAAGTTAAAGAAGATGTTTCCAGATGAACGTGTTCAATTTTATCTGCAACTACTACTTCATCCATATCCCATGTAGCTTGTAATAATTCCTCCGAAACTTTAATCGCTTGAATCACTTCTTCCCATCCTGCATTTTGAATTGCATTAATAAATTCTGTTTCTATCTCTGAATTAGGAATGTATACTTTTTGTTCTTCAAAATTATATCCTAAGTATCCTAAATGTACAAGAAGAGTCAATACATCATCTGCTGAAGTAAAAGTTGTCATATCATTACTAAATGTTCCAGGGTTTATTTTTTTAGGATTTCCTGCAAGCAGTTCAATAATCGTATCTCTTAAACCATCATAATTCATAACAATATAATCTCTTAATGCTTCAAATGTTTCTGTCTGGTTCCAATAGTTATTATATCGCTTGGTAAGCATAGCACGTACAACAGATCGTGGATTATAAATATGCAGTTTATGATCAAAATGATACCCATCATACCAATGTTTCATTTCTGTAAAATCCATTTGATATTTCTGACAAAGCATAGAAACTTCCTGCTCCGTAAATCCAACGTATTCTGCTAGATTACTTGGATCTAACATTGAAAATTCATCAAACATATTTAATGCAGAATGAGAACCATATTTTTTAATCGGCAAAATTCCTGTCATATAGGCTAAAGCCACATACCCCTTGTCTTTTAATAGATTTCGCAGAAAATCGAGATATATGGTTTGTGCATTTAAGTTATGTTTCATCTCACGAAAAATACAATCCCATTCATCTATAATAAATATAAACTTTTTCTCTTTTTTTTCATGATAAATATCAAATAATACGCCAATCAAATCTTTTTTATCTAAATAATCGACATCTGGATATTCCTTTAATAAATCTCGAAGCAGTACTTTTTCTAATAAAGCTTTCATCTTTTTTATATCATGTGTACGACTTAGAAAATCTTGCATATTTAAAAAAATTACATTATATTGATTTAAATGAGTAAAAAAATCAGTCTCTTTTGTAATCTGTAGACCTTGGAATAAATCTGCTGAATGATATCCTCTTCCATAATAAGCGGCAAGCATTTCAGCCGCCATTGATTTACCAAATCTACGTGGTCTGCTTACACAAATAAATTTTTGTTTTGTTTCTAATATCTGATTTGTATAATGAAGTAATCCTGTTTTATCAATATATATTTCAGATGAAATCGATTCCTGAAATCCTACAGATTCTGGATTTAAATAAATGCCCATAATATAACACATCCTTCTAACATATAAAATATATTTTATTTATAATTTTTTTATACTTTAATCTATCTTATCATACTCTATTTTTTTTCACAATAGAAGATAAAAAAGCT
>CATLBU010000043.1 GCA_949879835.1 uncultured Bacilli bacterium | reverse complement strand
GGATAACTAATGTAAAAAATGATATTAAAGAAGACGATTTATTGTTTTTGATGGATAAATGTTCAGAAGTAAGTGGAGAATATACTGATCCAATTGAAGTTGGACAATCGCTTGCAAGTGAAGTATTTGAAGAAAAAAATATAACATTGGAACAATTAAACAGTTTAACGGCAGATGAATTTAATGCTTGGTATAATGACGGAAGAGAAGTTGGAAATTCAATTCAAATTGAACAATTAGATGAAAAGGAGATGGATTAAATGGAAGCTTTAGAGGCATATAAAACAATGCCAGAATTTCATAAATCGAATTTAAAATCTTATTATATTTATGATGGTATTTATTCAGCCTTTCCAGATATTTCAGATGAAGATTCTCATTTTATTCATAACATTTGTTTAAAAATAATTAATGAAAACATCAATCCGTTTTCAATTTCCCATTATTTAACTGATCATTATACTAGAGGAAATTTGACTAAAAATGATTTAAAAAATGCTACATCTCGTGAAATTTGTGATGCAGTTTATTTTAATAGTTTAGACTATTTTTCATCATTAGAAATTGATGAAACAGCAAAATATTTATAAAATTTTAATAAAAAAATACTAACTGTCAGCGACTAAAAATAGCAGGTCTTAGGAGTCAGTCCTAACAAGCTGAAGGGTGTGTCAACACCATGCTTGATATATTATATAAGACTATTGAGTAACCTCACATCTAAATCAAATTTTAGAAAGGAGAAAAGATGGAATTTAAATCACAAGAAAAATGGCGTGTTCAACAAAAGTTTAATCTAAGTGATGAGCAGTTTGAAAATGTGATTAAGAAAATGAAAAGAAGACATCCATTAGAGAGTTGGGTTCAAAAAAGAATTGCATCCAATGGTGAAAGAGTAGTATATATAAAACTAGAATTTGTTGAGTGGTTAAGTGAAGTATATTTTAATGAAAATAAATTTTATTTAGATGCCGATATTGATTTTTTTAAAAAGCAAATCACGAGGTTAGAAAATGAGTTAAATATCAATCATCACGAATTTGAATATCAAGATATTTCACTATATGATTTGAGAAATTATTTTAACAGAAGCAAAAATGCAATAGGTGTTGCAATTAATAGAATGGAGAAAAGAAATAATACTTCTTATAAATATATTAAAGATGGAAAAGTTATGATTTCAAAAGAAGGAGTCAAATGGCTAACTGAAAATTATTTTCGTAAAGCATATCTTAAAGATCTAGAATTGTATAAATTAAATTTGCAAAAACAAAAGAGGAAATTACATGAACAATCAAGATGAAAGATATAGTAAATTAAGAAGACAAAAAATTAATGTTATGCTTAATGAAGAAGAAAGAAGAATCATAACTGAGAAAGCTATTAAATATGGTTTTGGTGATTGCTTAGCAGAATACATCAGAGCAGCTTGTATTTATGAGAATATTTATATTGAAGATTTAGAAGGAAAGCAAGAAATCTGTAAATACATTAGTGATTATATTCAGACATTAAGAGAAATTTTATATGAACAAAAATCTATTTTAAAAAATGTTTTGCTTTCTCCTAATGATGTAACTAAAATAAGTAATCAAAATATTCAAATAATAGAGATGATTGATATATTATCAAACTTGGTAGTTGCTACCTTATCAGTTAATACAGAAAAGAAAATTCAACAACGAATGAATCTAATAGAAAAGTATTCTCCAGATGAATCATTCTTAAAAAGGATAACAAAAAAAGATAGGAATATATATTTGATTAGACCTTCTAATTTACAAGTACCTAATTATAAATATAAATACTTCGTTTATTTAAAAAAATATATTGTTAATTTTGATTTAAATAATCTTAATATGACAGTTTTTGAAGAACAGGTAAATGTTTTTCGTGATGTAGCTATGAAGAAAAAATTATTCTTATCTTTTTATAAAGAAAAAGACAATTTGGAGTGTTCAATTATTATGGGCTTTGACGATTTAGATTCTGCTACAAGATGTGCTGAAGAGATAAAGTCTGAAGTTTATTGTTTGGATGGTGATTCGTACAAATGGGTAGGTGATGAATATACCAGCAACGGCTAGATGGGCAGTACATGGAATTCAAGGAAGAGCTAAATGTATTGATTATATAAAGAATCCAGAAAAGACAATGGGAGGTAAGTTGGTAACTGGAGTCAATTGTTCAGCAGAACTTGCTCCTTATGAAATGTTATCTAATAGTCAAAAGTTTTATATTGATGAAGATGATTCAAGCAGAACTTGTTATCATGGATACCAGTCATTTGATCCAAAAGAAAAAAATTTAACTCCAGAAGAAGTTCATAAAATGGGCGTGGAACTTGTGAAGAGATTGTATCCAGATTTTCAAGTTGTTGTAACTACCCATGTGGATCAATTTCATCTTCATAATCATTTTTGCATTTCAGCAGTTAATTTGAAAGGTAGAAAACTAGAAGACCGTTTATCCAATCCATTAGAAGGGTTGTATGGTTTAAGAGATGTTAGCGATCAGATAGCTTTAGAACATGGTTGTCATATAATTGAAGATGCTCCTAAAATTGGACATTATCATAAAAATAAATATTTATATGATTTAGCAAATAAATCTTGGAAAAAGCAAATAAAAGAAATGCTAGAATCATTGAAAGAGAGATGTTATTCTTTTGATGAACTATTAGAACAACTTGCACTAGAGGGTTATCAAATAAAGTCAGGTAAAAACATTCGCATTCGCCCTTATGGAAAAGAAAGATTTGTAACTATGAAAATTTTAGGTGAAGAGTATAGTGAAGAGTCTTTGAAATCCTTCTTTAGAGATAAACGAAAAAATCAAAAGAATATTAATTTTGAAAATTATGAATTAAATGTTAATGATAGTGATATTTTAAATATTTATGATCAACTTGCTAGATTATCTAAACACTCTGTTTTATATACTATGAAAGATTTGGATGCTAATTCAGAATATTTTAAATATTATAATTCTCGTTATTTAGAAGTTAGGCGTTATCATCAGTTAGTAGATACAATTAATTTTTTAAATAATCATAAAATTTATAATTATGAATCTTTAGAAAATAAGATTCAAGAAATAAAAAGTGATATTGAGGAAAAAGAAAAAGAATATCAATCATTAATATCAAAACATGAAACATTACAATTGAGAGTTCCTTTATGTAACCTTTATTTAAAATATTTGGATGATTATAATTCATATTTAGAACAACAAGATATATATCCTGATGATTTAGAACTTCCCAAAGAAGTACAAGCATTTTTAGATTTAAAGAAGGAATTAAATGTAGAAACTCCTGAAGAGGTACAAGAGATTACTTCAACTGCTAATAAAATGAAAATGGATATGAATCAAAAATATGCTTATCTTACTTATTTGAAAAGCAAAGTAAGCGAGTTAGAAAAAATTAAAGGTATATCTTTAGAAAATGAAAAGGGATTTATAAAAAGTATATCTATTAGTAAACACATGATAGATGAGTCAAGATCTACTGAAGATAAATATTGTGTTCGTATTCCGTATAGTGAATACTTTTTATATGTGCCTAAAAACAGTATTGCATGGATTAGCTTTGATAATAGAGGCATAGTGTATTTAGTTGATGATAAAGAATACATTCTATATGATAAAAATAATGAAGAAATAGAAAAAGTTAATGGTGAAGATATTGAAACTATTTCGCAAAACGAAAAAATAAAAGTAAATGAGTATTATAGAACTAAATAATATGGTATAATTAAAATGTTAAACAGAGCAACAAATAGTAATTTGTTTTTCAGAATGGAGGAATAAGAAATGGAAAATAAAGTATGTCAAAGTTGTGGTATGCCTATCACATCAAATGAACAATTAGGAAAAAATAAAGACGGAAGCATCAATAATGATTATTGTAAATATTGCTATGAAAATGGAGAGTTTATAGATAAAGTTACAATGGAAGAATATATAGAAATGTGTTCTCAATATGGAGAACAAGCAGGAATGACTAATGAAGAAATGAAAGAACATTGTACGAAATTATTTCCTACTTTAAAAAGATGGAAATGTACTTGTACTGAAGAATGTGCTAGTGGTTATAATCCTAATTGTACTTGTGAAAATTTGGAATGTCATTGTAGAGAGAAATAGTTAAATTACAATTTGTTTAAATGGAGGAATAAATATGAAAAGAAAAAATAATGTTAGTGGTGGAGTTTAAACAGGTATAACTTTTGGAAGTGCATTAGCAATGGTTATAAGTTATGTAAATTGGCATTCTGTTGACTGTGCAATAATTCATGGATTAATGAGTTGGGTATATGTTATCTACTATATAATTAGATATTAAATTACAATTTGAAAGTGAGGTAATTATATGAATATACTTGTAAGAAAAGCAAAAGATGGTGATCGTAAAGATATTGCTTTATGTATCTCAGAAGCATTTGAAAAAGATTTTTCAGTTTTATGTAAGGATATTGATACTACTGCTAAAGCAATTAGTAGTGGAATCGTAATTGATAAATTTTATGTAGCAGAAGTCAATAATACAATTGTTGGAGTTTTGGCTATTTCAAATTGTAATGGTCGTGCAGTTATAACAGATAGTTCATCATATAAAAAATATTTTGGATTTATTAAAGGTGTTATTGCAAAGTTAGTATTAAAGGAAGAATTTGAATCAAAATTGGATTATCCAATAACAACAGGATATATAGAATTTGTTTCGGTAAAAAAAGATTATAGAAGAAAAGGCATTGCTACTACTCTTATAAAAGAAAGTTTAAAGTTGAGTAATTATAATGATTATGTTTTGGATGTTACTGATATAAATACTTCAGCAATAAATTGTTATAATAATTTAGGATTTGAGGAATTTGAACGAATTAAAGAAAAGCACAGTAAACAAAAAGGCTTTAATGAGAAAATATATATGAAATATAAAAAGTAATCGCTAAATTACAATTTAACGAGGAGGTAAAAGACAATGGATAAGAAAAAAATAATGAACTGGGTAATAGCAATAATAGTTGCTATTGTATATTTAACAGTAAGTATTATATTTAAGGCTTGGGCATATTCTTGGCTTATATGGGTTGCTTATGCAATTTATAGATTTATTGTAAAATAGGCAAATTACAATTTGGGGAGGTACAGTTTTATGCCTAATATAATATTTAAAGGGATTACAAAAGCAAATGATTCGATATTTGATGAAGTGAATGAAAGACCTAAAAATGCCAAAATACTAAATGTTCCAGAAAATAATATGTTGGTATCTTTAATATTTGCAATACCGCTTATGATTTTTTGTTTTTGTTTGATTTTTGTAAAGAAAAATATGATGAATGATTTTCCAATGATAAGACACTATATTCCTATTGGAATAGTTTTAGGTTTTTTATGTTGTTTCATTCACGAATTATTACACGCAATTCCACAACCTAAAGGAGCAAAGGTTTATATAGGATTTATACCATCAAAATTTATATTTTATATGAAATGTAAAGAGCCATTGTTAAAAGGAAAGTTCATCTTAATGTCATTATTGCCAATTTTACTGGGAATATTGCCTTTAATAATATTTATGATTTCTAATAATCAAATTCTTAATTCGATTATGTGGGCTATGGCTATGATTGGATTAGTTTCCCCATCTCCAGATTATTTGAATGTATATTGTGTTTTAAAGCAAGTACCAAAAAAAGCATATATACAAGATGATAAAGAAGGTTTGTGCTGGTTTAAAAAATAAAGAAAAATTACAATTTAATGATTAGAGGTGCAATTATGGATTATGATAAATTAGAAATTGAAACAGCATTTAAAGATGGAAATATGATTCCAATAGAATATACTGGATATGGAAAAAATATATCTCCAGAATTCAAAATAAAAAATCTATCACCTAATGCAAAAAGTCTAGTAATAATATTAGAAGATTTAAGCCATCCTATTAAGAATTTTACACATTGGATCGCTTGGAACATAAAAGCAGAATCTATAATTCCAAAAGATGTTGGTAGTATGAACAATGTGATACAAGGCATTGCTTATGGATTTCATAAGTATGCAGGAGCAAAGCCACCTATATTTCAAAAACACAATTATAGATATACAATATACTCGTTAGATAATATTTTAGATTTATCATCTAATAGTATGAAAAAGAAATTATTAAAAGCAATAAAAGGACATATTCTACAAAAAGGAACTATTATCGGTTATTTTAAGAGATAAGTAAATTACAATTTAAAGAGGAGTTAAGATATGAGAAAAATATATGCTATAAGACAAATCGTTGTGGCTTTTACTGCACTTATATTCTTATCTTGGGCTTTTTTTCAAAATGG
>CATLBU010000042.1 GCA_949879835.1 uncultured Bacilli bacterium | reverse complement strand
TAGATATTGCTAATACTATAAAAGAAAAAATTCCTACCTCAAAATATCAAAAAATAGAAGTAGTTGGAGGATATTTAAATATCTTTTTAGAAAAAAAAGTTATAGTTTCTTCTACATTGAATAGAATAATGACAGAGTTAGACCATTATGGATCTAACGATATTGGAAAAGGGAAAAATATTGTGGTAGAGTATTCTTCGCCAAATATTGCTAAACCATTTGGAATAGGACACTTAAGAAGTACTGTAATTGGGGAAGCCTTAAAAAATATCTATTTAAAAAATGGCTATCAAGTTTACAGTTTAAATTTTTTAGGAGACTATGGTACACAATTTGGCAAAGTAATGTATGCTTATATTACCTGGGGAGATGAGCAAAAGGTAAAAGAAAATCCTACACAGGAATTAAAAAACTTATATGTGAAATTCCATGAGGAGGCAAAAAAAGATCCCACTTTAGAAGAAGAAGGAAGAAAATGGTTTCGAAGATTAGAAGAAAAGGATGAAGAAGCTATAAGATTATGGAGTTGGTTTAAAGAGGAATCATTGAAGGATTTTAGGAAAACTTATCATATACTTGGTACAACCGAATTTAACGATTATAATGGAGAATCCTATTATAGAGATAAGGCTTACGATGTAATTAGTTTATTAGAGAAGAAAAACTTATTAGAAGAAAGTCAGGGAGCAAAGGTAGTAAATATTGGAGAAGATATAATTCCTGCCTTAATTCAAAAAAGTGATGGCACATCCATCTACATTACAAGAGATTTAGCCGCTTATATAGACCGACTAGAAAAATATAAATTTGATGAAATCCTATATGTTGTTGGGAATGAACAAGCACTCCACTTTGAGCAAATTAAACGAGTTTTAAATAAGCTAGACTACCAAAGTGACAAATTGAAATATATTAATTTTGGACTTTTGCTACAGAATGGGAAAAAAATGTCAACAAGAGGTGGAACTGCCCTAAATCTTCAAGAATTATTAGATAACGCAATTAATCTAGCACGAAAGTATATCGAGGAAAAAAATCCTACTTTAGAGAATAAAGATGAAGTTAGTAAAATGATTGGAGTAGGAGCTGTTATTTTTAATGATTTAAAAAATTATCGAACAAATGATATTGAATTTAATTTAGAAGAAACACTATCCTTTACAGGCAATACAGGGCCATATATTCAATACACAAACACTAGAATCAATTCCTTATTAGAACATTATACATCTAGTAACATAGACTATGATAGAATTGAGTTGAATGAATATATTTGGAATGTTATAATCGACTTATATGAATTTCCAGAAATCATTCAGAAATCAAGAACAGAGTATGATCCATCTGAGTTAGCAAAATATTTATTAAATTTAAGCAGTGATTATAATAAATTATATGCTAGTGCAAAAATGCTAAATGAAGAGGAGAATAAAACAAATTTTTACTTAGTTCTTAGTAAATGTAGCGGAATTGTTTTAACAGAAGGAATGCGTTTACTTGGAATTAAAATGCCAAATAAGATGTAGGAGGAAAGAATATGCGTTTAAAAGATATGCAAGCAGAAGAATTAGAATTGTTATCTTATACAGATATGACCTATTTATTAATTAAAGAGAATAAGAAATCTATGAATACTCCAAGTTTATTTCGACAAATTAGTGATTTGTTAGGATTTAGTGAAGAAGAATATACTTCTAAAATAGGGGATTATTATACCTCTCTTAATATCGATAAAAGATTTGTTCTTTTAGATAATAATGAATGGGATATTCGAGATCATCATTCAACAGAGATGTTAATAGATGACGAAGATTCTGAAGAAGAAGAGGAAGAAACAATAGAAGAGGAACCTGAAGAAGAGGAAGAAGAAAATATTGATGAAATTATAGATGATGATGACTTAGAAGAAGATGATACTATCGATTTATCTATCATTGAGGAAGACGAAGAATTAGAAGACTAGTAATAGTCTTTTTTGATAAAAAAAGTATAAATAACCAAAACAGCCTTTATTTTAAGGTATAAATCAATAATGTAGTAGCAAATTTTAAATTTTCCAAGGAACTATATTAATTAATATTTGAATTTTTTTAGTTTAAAGAAAATACTTGCTAATAGACATTTTTAATGCTATAATGAATATGTCAAGGAAACTTGCATAAAATAAAAAAGGAATACCTAGTTTTTGAAGAGTTAGGTACTATTCCAATTTCAATTGATCTAGTACCGACTTATACAGTTGGTACTATTTTTATTAGAATGACTAAAATCACAATAATAAGGAGTATTATGATAGAACAGAGAGTTTTCTCTGATTTTCTCATAATTTCACCTCCTTTCACTTTTAAAAAGTAAAGGAGAATAGTACCTAAACTAACTAAATATTCCTAAATCAATTATACCAAACATTTGTTCCGAAAACAACAATTTTATTACAAATTTGATGATAACTATTAAAATATGAAGTTACATAGTAATATTAGTGATTTAAAAATGTATGGAGGTAAAGGAATGAAAATATTTGTTGGTTGTAGTAGTTCAGAAGATGTTGATTCAATATATTTAGAATCAGCAAGAAAACTAGGAAAAATAATTGCCGAAAGTGGACACACTTTAGTTTTTGGTTCCTCTGATAAAGGGATGATGGGAGAACTATATAGAGGTGTAAAAGAAAATGATGGAAAGGTCATATCTGTTTTTCCAAAACATTATAGTGGATTTTTAACAAAAATAGAATCTGATGAAATAATTGAAACAGAGACTGCAACTGATCAGTTAAAATATTTGGTTAATAAAGGTGATATTACCATTATTATGCCTGGTAGCTATGGAGCTTTAGCTGAACTAGCAACATCTATTCAAAACAAAAAATTAGGAGAGCATAGTAAACCAATATATATAATAAATATAAATGGATATTTTGATAATATATTAAAAACTTTTGAAAAATTTTATAATGATAAATTTGATTTGTGCGATAGAAATAAATTATATAGGGTTCTGGATGAACCATCCAAAATAATAGATTATCTTCATAATGCATAAAAAGTGTTGAATATTATTTTCTATATAGTATAACTTAGAAAGATAGACATAATGGCTTAAATTTTTAATATAAAAATAAAAAAAGCCCATACTAATATCAGGTGATTATGATGTATTATTATTTAAATTATTTCTTTGTTTTTTCTATATTAGGACATTTTATTGAAGGTTTTTTTTATTCTGATGGTCAAAGCGGAATTTTAAGTGGGTATTGGACTCCTATATATGGACTTGGAGTGATTGTAATTCTGATTGTTTATCAAGCAATAAAAGGATTTATAGAAGATTCCAAATTGAAAAAATTTATTTCAATTTTCCTAATTGGCGCTATTTTGATATCAGCATTAGAGTATATAGGAGGCATCATCATAGAAACTTTATTTCATATGGTTTTTTGGGACTATAGTGATATGAAATTTAATATTGGAAAGTATACATCCTTAGAGATGGCAGGTATATGGGGAATTGCTTCTGTTGTTTTAATTTATTTAATCAAACCATTACTAGATAAAATAATAAAAAAAATACCCAAATGGATTACTTGGATACTTGTAATCTTACTAGTAATCGATGGTGGAGCATTATTGTTTAAAAAGATGGTCGTTTAATTTTAATATACTCTATACTAGCAGGATATAATTGATTGATTGGTTGTATAATTTTAGGGGCGCAATTTTGTATTTTTGTAATGCCTCCCGAAACAATTAAGGATATAGTAGAGTCATTAAGCTTTTTTTCAATGATTCCTCGTGCTACTTTTGGTAGTAGCTGTTTATTGGGATATAAGAATCCATAATTATTTGGAAATATTTTTTCTAGACAGTCAGGGACTAATCCATTATGCATATGACCTGTTAAAATGAGACGAATTTTTTTTAATAAATCAACATTGGAAATCGTATTATTTTGTAATATTTTAATAGGGGAATGGCATAATAGAATATTACATTTATCCAAACAAATCCAGCGAGGAAGAAATTGATTAAATTCTTGAATAAGAATTTGTTCATTATCATCATATTTTCCTCTTTTGAAGACAGAATGATAATAATCCAAGGATTGTGTATAACCAATAAAATTAATATATTTCGTTTCATAATTAGAATTATGAAGAAGATGAACATTTTGTAATTGATTGATTTTTTGAATCCATTCTTTATTCCAATGAAAGGATTTCTTTTTGTTTTCGTAGTTAATAAGATCGTGATTTCCAAAAATAATGAGTGTGGTAGCAATATCACCAAATTGTTGAAATAATTGTAGTAAAATTTTTTGATTATTTAAATCATCGAATTCTTTTGCGTTATCTACTATATCTCCACCAATACAAATAAAATTTGGTTTGTACTGTTTTAAATGATAAATGATTTGTTTTAGGATATTTTGATCAAAACCAGTTACATAATGAATATCACTAAAAAAAGCTACTTTTTTTTCTTTCTCTATATGCATATCCAAAATTTCATACTCTTTAATTCGTATCTTTCTTCCCATCTTCTCACCTAGCGATGATTGTAACATTGATTTTTTACTTTGTCAATTTTTGTATTGATAGTAATATTCTTCTAAGGAAATATTTTGGGTATAAAGAAGAGAGGCTAAATCCTGTCCAACATAACGATAATGCCATGGTTCATATTTAAATCCAGTTATATACTCTTTTCCCTTAGGGTAACGTAAAATAAAGCCATATTTGTGAGCATTATGAACCATCCAATCAAATTCATTACTTTTTTCAAATTCGTCATAATCATTGTTAGATCCCATGACATCTAATGAGAGCCCCGTTTGATGTTCAGAATGTCCTGGTTTAGCGGAGCATTTTAAGGCGTACTTTTCGCCTTTTTCTTTTACATATGATTCAAATAGTTGATCTTGATAATGGTAATCTCGATAGGCTGATACTGCAATAATTTGAAATCCTTTTTCTTTCGCATCATGACTTAATTTTTCAAATTGTTCTTTTGCTTCTTTTCTTAGATATTTATCTTGAGTTGCATATTCTAATGAAATAGGTTCTAAATCTGGTGGGACATATAATGGATCTAAACGATTTAGTTTATTTACAAGAACTTCTAAAGAATTGGGATTTTCAATATCATGAGTATTTTGATAAAAAAAGTCAATATCTTTAGTAAAGAATACCAATATGAGGAGTATTAAAACAAAATAAATACAGTTTTTAAATGTTGTTTCACCCATATTATCACCATTATAGTATATGATAAAAAGCTAAAATAGGTTTCTTATTTCAACTTTATTGAAATTACAATAAAAAAAGCACATTGTGCTTTTACTTCTTTTCTATATAATAAGCATAATATTCATCGAAGGTAATACCTAAGTCTTTTATTTTTTTAGCAGTTTCCTCTCCAACATAGCGATAATGCCAAGATTCATAAGAATATCCGGTAATATCTTCCTTATCCTTTGGGTATCTTAAAATGAAACCATATTTATGAGCATTATCTTGTAACCATTTAAATTCATCTGTGTTTTCAAAAGTACTCATAGTTGCATTATAGGTAACAATATCTAAAGTATATCCTGTTTGATGTTCAGAATATCCAGCTCTAGCTGAAACACTATCTGCCCATTCTTCTCCTTTTTGAGCTGCATATCCATCCCATAATTTCTTTTGAAAATTGTAATCACGATAGGAAGAAGTAATAATTAAATTTAATCCTTCTTTTTTTGCATCGTTATACATAGATCTAAATTTTTCATACACATCTTTTTTTATTTCATTATCTCCATAAGCAAACTGATTACTAATCTTTACAATATCATTGGGGGCATAAGTATTATCCAAATAATGAAATTTATTTACTAACATTAGTTCGTTTTTTGAAATATCTGTTTTTTCTACAATGTCTTCATCATAGTAATCATTATCTGCATAAACATTTACCATACTAACTATATGACTTACCTTATCATCTTTGTGATCGTTATAATATCGAATGTAATTTTCTAAATTTTTGGTAAGAAAATATTTTTGACGAATAAATTTAATATTTAGACGATTATATTTTTTCTTTAATACTTCATCAATAGTAGAATTATCTAATTTTAGAATATCGACAATCTCTGTTTCTGTATATCCAACTTCCTTTAATTTGTATTCATAACTATTACGATAATTGATATACCTTCGAATACCAATAATGCCCACAATTACAATTATGACGATAATCAATATCATAAAAATCAATTTATAATTAAGCTTTCTTTTTGTATTCATGTCTATCACCTATTTTTATTATAAACAAAAAAAAGACAAAATACAACATAAAATAGGTGGAAAAGGAGATAATATAAAATAGGTGATAAAATGGTAATATTAGGATTATGTATAAAGATTTTTCTGGTTCGGATTTTAGA
>CATLBU010000041.1 GCA_949879835.1 uncultured Bacilli bacterium | reverse complement strand
AAGATTTCTTATAATGAAATAAGTAAATATTTGAAGATGTTTATTCCAAACGATTTAAAGAAAAAGGATATTATTATCAAAGTTCCAAAATATAAATGTAGTTTTAATTCTAATTTTGTAGAAGTACCAGTAATTATAGATGATATAGATGGTTACATTACTGTAAATCTTATTAAAACGAAAATCAATACTGAAAATGTGTTTTTAGAACTTGATAAAAATGATCAGATTGGTTTTCATAATAAGTTTGGTGATTTCGTTAATCATTATAGTGGTAAAAAAGTATTAGATAGTTATAATCAAATGCAGATTATCGAAAAAGTTGTTGAGTTTCCTTCTAATGAAGAACAAAGTATTCCATTATATGAAAAGGAGGCTGCATAATGGATGGTAATGCGAAACATGATTTAGAACATACAGCTGAAAAAACAGTTGTTGTTACAGAGAAGTCAACAAAAATATTTACAAGATTATTTGGAAAAATGATGGTTAAATTAAAAAGATATTATAATAAGCATTTTTCTTCATCTATGAAAGCTCTTCGTAATGACGGTGCAACTAAAGAACTTTATGTTTCACCACCTCTTACTAGGGCAGAAGCAAAACAAATCATAGCAGCTTGTAAAGAAAATAATGTTTTAATGGGAATTAAGAAAATGTCCCCAGATGGTGAAGAAGGGAAAAATCAATCTCTTCATAAACAGGAAAAACTAGCGAAAAACGAGATTAAATATAGAAAGTGGAACGAAAGGCGTAAAACATTTAAGAAAGTACCTATAATTCAGAATTATTGTAAAAAAAGAGCAGATAAATTTAAAGAACTATCTATTAAAGATGAACAACAAAATTTAGATGAAAAATATGTTCTTATTTTTAACAAAAGTAAATTAGGCTTTTTAAATGAACAGTTAGCAAAGATTCCACCAAATCGTGTTAAACAAACAACTCAAAATGATTTGGATGCTATTAATAAAGATGGTATGGTAAATGAAAATGATTACGAACCTATGCTATCCAGAGGAATGAATCTTAAAGTAGAAGATTTAAATAAAGTTGGTGAAGATTTTGGTTCGTGTGCTGTAAGAGATTATTTATCTAATTACTGTACACAACGAATCACAAAAGAACAATATTGTGAAATCAGAGAACAACTATTTGAACTTAGAAGCCATGGTGCTTGTGTTTATGATGATAAGGAAATGATTATTGCTATTCATTCTGATGATCTGGAGGAATATAAAACTTTCGCACCATTAGATAGACCAATTAAAGAATATGGTATAAATGGAGCTAGAGATATTCAAACGGAAAGCAATGCTAATGATATAATCGAATTAGAGTTAAACAATTTTGATGATTATAAGTTGTTTAAAGAAAAATATGATAGTAAGGATTTTATGATACAACATGCTCCTGATGGTAAAGCAATGGTTCTTGTAAAGGAAACAGATGTAAAGGAGCTAGTTGAGAGTGGTAAAAAAAAATCGAAAACAGCAGATTTAGTAAAAGAGGCAGATGAATTTGTTGAAAAAAATAATCCAATAGAAAAATCTTTAGAAAAAGAGGAAGAACCAGAACTTGCTCGTTAAAAGAATTCATAAAGGCAGTAAATGGATTATTTTTATTATTGTTTTAATTGCCTCGTATTATGCTCTTAGAGTTAGCAGTTTATCTGAGATAAATGGTGAATTTAAATTTGAATATCTTACTGAAGCCTTAGATAAACTTCATATAATTACAACTCCAGTTATTTTAAATGCTAAAACAATTTCTACATCTTTGTTTGTAGGATTATTTGTTGCAATGATTGTATATACTTATTTGATGCAAAATAAAAAGAATATTCAAGAAGATACGCATGGTAGTTCAGAATGGGAAGAACCTAAAAATACATTAGAATTTCGTGATAAAAATTTTGTGAATAATCAAATATTCACATCCACAGAAATGTTTTCTAAAAATATGAAAATATCTCAAAGAAATAGAAATGTAATTTTACTTGGAAGACCTGGTACTGGTAAAAGCCGTTATTATTTCAAACCTAATATTCTAAATGCAAATGGAGAAACAATAGTAATCACAGATCCAAAAGGAGAATTGCTTAGGGATTGTGGTATGTCATTAGTAAATAAAGGTTATGATATTCGTGTTTTAAATCTTGTGGAAAAATGGAAGTCTGATCATTTTAATCCATTACTTTATATCAAAAAAATTAATAGATATGTTACAGAAAATTCTGAAGGTGAAGAGTGGATTGCTGAAGATGATGTTATGACATTGATTAATACCCTAATGTTAAATACAAAAAGTGAAACTATTGAGAGTAATACTGGAGATCCATTTTGGGAAAGATGTGAATCAATGTTTCTTCAGGATATTATTTATTATGTGATTTTTAACTATGATGAAAGAGATAGAAATTTTAAAACTGTACTTGAATTAATAAGATTAGCAGAACCAGATAAGAATGGCGATTCTACTCTAGGAAATATGTTTAAAGCATGGGAAGTAAAAGATCCAGAGAATATCGGAATCAAACAATGGAAACATTTTAAGGTATCTGCATCATCTACAAAAATGATGAGTACAATCATTATCACAGCATCTGCAAGACTTTCACCTTTTAACATTGCTGAGTTAGAGAGTATTACCGTTAATGATACTATGGAATTAAATCGAATTGGTGCAAAAGGTGAAGAAGGAAGAATTGCATATTTTATTATTAATAGTCCAAATGATAGTACATTCAACTTTATAGCAAGTATTATGTACACTCAAATATTTTCTATTATAGATTATAATGCAAGTCATAACAATGGCTCTTTAGCATCTCCTTGTCAAATATATTGTGATGAATGGAGTCAACTAGGAGTAATTCCAAGATATTTAGAAAATTTAGCTTATGTTCGTGGCTTAAATTGTGGAATAACCACTTGTCTTCAATCACTATCACAATTAAAAAAGGTTTATAAGGATAATTGGGAAACTGCTCTTGACTGTTGTGATTATATCTTATTTATGGGTTCAAGATCAAAAGAAACATTGGACTATATGTCTTCTATGCTAGGGAAAAAAACTTGGTATAAGAGATCATCTGGCAGAACTTATTCAAGGCAAGGTTCTTCATCAACGAACTGGGATATAGTTGGAAGAGAACTTGCATTTATAGATGAAATTGCAAGGATGGAAAAAGGATATTGTATTTTATTAGTATCTGGATTAAGACCATTTTATTCCAAAATGTTTGATTTATCGAAACATCCTAGATATTCAGAATTGTTTGAGGCGTGGAATGAAAGTTCTACGATTCAAAATAAATATGAGCATGAAGTAGAGAGGAGGAAAACTAAGGATATTAGGAGAAAGCAACAATTATTTAAAGAATTAGGCTTAGGATTTGTAAAAGTAAAGTCTGAATTTAAAGCAAGGAAACTTACTTTAGAAGAAGAAAAGGAATTCAGCAAAAGTAGTGTAATATTATCCACTAAATCACTCACAGATGAATTATTGGATGCTATCTAAAATGAAGTTATTTTTTTAATCTGTAAGTCCACTATCGTGAACCCGAATAATTAGAAAAGGAGAAAAAAATGAAAAAAAATAATTTATTAGTAAAAATTAAGAATTCAGTAAAAAGAGTAATTAGTAGTTTAAATATTGTATTATGTAGTTTGATTTTAGGAACAACAAGTGTACATGCAGCAAATAGTAATACATCTAGTATAGATGGATTTATCACATTTGTATGTGATTGGCTTTTAAAAATTGGAGGAGTAGTTGCTTTAATTGGTGCAGTTATGTTTGCTCTAGGTTGGCAAAGAGATGATGCCGAAGGAAAATCTCGTGGATTGATGACTATGATGGCAGGATTTATGGTTGTGGCAATTAGCCAATCTAAAGGATTATTTGGTCTATAAGATTTTGATTAAGGGAGGATACGAATGGCTGGTTTAATTGAAAATCTATTTAGAATATCTTTTAAAGTATTAGGATTCAAAATAGATATTAGTGATTTTGTAGGAACTATTCGTAGCTTATGCAATTGGAATACAATTACCACCACAACAATATGGACACTAGCGACAAAGATACATTCAATAATTGTCCCCATTGGGTTAAGTTTATTAACTCTATTCTTTTTGATAGATATAACAAAAAAAGTAATGGATTATGAAAGAATGAGCTGGGAGCGAATCGTTTTTACTTGTATTCGCTTCCTAATCTTTAAAATGTTAATAGAAAATTCCTTTGAATTGTTATCATCTATCATGACCATAACAAATGACATTTTAACTAAGGTAACTGCAACATTGTCTTCTTCAGGTTCTGTTCCTAATCTTGCAGTTCAGATGGGAGATTTAGTAAGAAATGCTGGAGGATTAATAGATCGTGGTTTTATGGGAGTTATAATTTTAATTTTATATATACCATTTATGGGAACAATGATTGGTGTGTTGGTACAGGTATTCTTGAGAATAGGAAAATTAATTTTAAGTTTTGCATTTTCTCCAATTCCTATCAGCATTGGTTGTTGGGAAGATGGTCAAAATGTGTGTAAAAGATTTATAATGTCAACCATTTCACTAGGAATAGAAGCATCTATGATAGTTGTGGCAACAGCAATTTATTCGCTTTCTTTGTCAACATTATCAGATGCAGGATCAATAAGCTCAATGATTGCGATTATGTTCTTAAACGGCTTCTTAATGGCAATGATTTCTATGACTTCATCTATGGCTGACAAATGGACAGGAGGATAAAATGGATAGAATTGAACCTCGTATTCATGATGAAATAAAAGATTACAAAGAGAAATTTTATAATTTTACTTTAAGGCAATGGATTTTTGGCATTTTGATTATTATAACTACTGTACCTTTATATCTTGTACTATCTCCAAAGATTGGTAGTGATATAGCAGGATGGTTGGTAATTATAGTAGCAGTTCCGATTGGTTTTGTTGGATTCATTCCGATTCAAGGATTAAATGCAGAAAGAATAATTTTTTATTGGAAAAGAAATTATATTAATTTTGCTAAGCCCATTGTATTTAAAACGGAACAAGAATTATTACAAGAAAAGAAAAGTAAAAAGTTAAAACAATCCGTTAATAATATTAGTAAAAAAGAATTAAAGAATAATCAAAAGTTAGAAAAACAAAAAGAAAAAGAATTAAAAAAAGAAAGAAAAAAGCAAAGAGAAATTGCTCGTGCAAAAAAGAAGTTTGGAATTAACCAATTAAATAATACTTCAAGTAACTTCTCATTAAGCGAAGAAGAAGCACAGGTTCTTTTAAAATTGGCAAAACAAGTCGTAGAAAAGAGGGAGGATGCTAATATAGATGAATCAAAAATCCAAGATGGTACGCAAGAAAACGAAAAAGAAGCATAGTTTCGTTCCTAAAGTTTTTACTCCTAAAACAACTCAAGAAATAATATCATATATGTTTAAAGATTATGACGAAAAGACAAATATATTTAAAATAAGTGATGATGAATTTTCTATTTGTATTGAATATTCTGATGTTTCTTTTGCAAAGGCTAATGATGAAGAAGCAGAGAATATATTCTTTAAATGGCTTGAATATTTGCATTCTTTTCGAGAAGATACCCATCTAGCTATAATTAATGCAGGGACTCCAATTAAAACTGCAAAGTATAAAGAAAAATTTGTGTTTGATGTTGAAAATTTAGGAGATGCAAATCAAAAACAACTTGCTGAAGAATTAAATACTTTAATAGTAAACTCATTAGGATCAAATGAAGAAACACTCCAAACAAAAAGATATATAGTTATTTCTCTAAGAGCAAAAAACTATATTGAAGCTAATGCCTTATTTCTAAATATCTTTTTAAAGACAGAACAAAAATTTAAGGAGTTAAAATCTAAAGTTAGTCTAGTTAATATAAATGAAAGATTAAATTTTTTATATAATTTCTTTAATGTGGAATCTTTAGAAACAAGAGGAATTGAGAATATTCTTAATTATGCTAAAGAAAATAATTTAAATATATTTGATGCTATTGCACCTAAAAAGATTTCAATGAGAGAGTCTGATTTTATAGAAATAGATGAAGGAAAATTTTTAAGAGTTTTATATGTTTCAAAACTTCCTAAAAGTTTAACACCTAGATTTTACAATCGTATAACTACTTTAGAAGAAGTTAATTTAATTACAACATTAAATATTACTCCAACAAATGCAGCTCGAATGATGAAACAAGTAGATAAAAGTTTATCTGCTATGGAAACGGAAAGGTTGGAGAAAATCAAACGAGCTGGCAAAAATAATCTTGATTATGAATGGGTTAAAGATAAAAAATTAGAAACTAAAATATCTAATGCTGAGCAATTACAGTATGATTTACAAAAAAACAATCAAAAGATATTTCAAAATAATTTTTTAATATGTATTTCTGCTAATTCATTTGAAGATTTGGAAGATCAAACTGTTAGAGTACAAGAAGTCGCAGCCGAGATGCTAGTAGAAGTAAAATCATTATTATGGCAACAATTAGAAGGGTTACAAAACTTACTTCCTTTAGGGCATAATTCTATACAATTTCAAAGA
>CATLBU010000040.1 GCA_949879835.1 uncultured Bacilli bacterium | reverse complement strand
GATGAGGTGAAAAATAAGAGTTCAGTTACTCTATAAAAGTGAAAAAAGGGGGATAGATGTTAAAAAAGAAAATAAATAAGTTATGTGATAAAACAAATTTAATTTTTATTTCAATATTTACTTTCCTAACAGGAATGTTTGGAATGGTAAATAATGTTTATGCGGTTGAAAAAATTGAGGGTGGAAATATAACTATTGAAAGTTTAGGAACTATTATCAAAAATCTTGCAACAAAAGTTCAAGTTTTTGGTATTGTGGTTGCTTTTATTGCTTTAGTAGTTTTCACAATTCAATTTATTATTGGTGATGATGAAACAAAACAAAGAAAGAAAAAAACAATTCTTTATACTTTGATGGGTGTAGCACTACTTATATTAGTACCAAGTATTATCAATTTTGTAATCGATACCTTAGGTTAGGTGGAAACTCATGTTAGTAGCGAGTATAGCTTCTGATATTAAATATGGTGTTTTAGATATCTTGCGTGGTATTGGGATGGGTATTGTAAATATTATATTTAATACAATTGATGTATTATATGATGTTGCCCATAAAATCAATAGTTTAAACTTTATTAAAATATTAGAAAATGTTGATAATTCACCATTTACTAAAATATTTAATGCTTTTTTTATATTGGCATTTGCAGTTCTCTTTCTATTTGCAGTATGGAAGATTACTTTTAGGATCTTAGATGCAGATAGTAATGAACAACCAATGTTTGAACTTGTAAAAGAGGTCATTAAATGTGGATTTTTAATATTTTGTGTATATATGATATTTAATACCACAATCAATTTAGGTGCGAATTTATCAAATGCTATTTATAATCAATTTAATAATGGTGCTTCCACAATTGGAGATAATATGAAAACATCTTATTTAACAATAAATGAAGCGTGTTACAAAGTATCAGATGGTGATAAAGTTGATAAGAAGAATGTTGATGAATTAAAGAAAAAATTAAATGGATATTCTGATACTTCATCAGCAAATACAATGTCTGATTTTGAAAAACTAATTAGAACAAACAAAATAACAGCAAGTGATGTCTCAGATTCAGGATCATTTGCCTTTAGATGCAATATTTATAAACCGGGTATTTGGAATGACACAGAAGATTATGCTTTTTCTTACAATTTTTTATTTGGAATTGTGATAGGTGCAATTTTCTTGTTTGCTGTTGGATTTGCAGTTCTTATGCTTGGTCGAAGGCAGTTAGAACTTGCCTTTTTAATGGTAATTTCACCACTTGTCCTCGCAACTAGTATAGGTAGAAAAGAACAAAGATCGGCATTATATCAGCAATTAGCTTCGCTAGTTTTACAAGCTGGAGCAATGATGCTTTTAATTGGTCTGACATCTATAATGTTTAATGCAATACAAAATAGTGGTGATATAAATGGATTACCATATTTTACGAAGGTGGTTACTCAAACGGTTTTATATTTAGGTTGTGCAATGCTTCTGATGACTGGTTGTACATCTCTTAATAGATTTATTGGAGAAAATGTATCGGCAAATTCAGGTCGTGATATGATGATGGCTATGAGAGGTCTAGGTGGAGGTCTTGCAACAGCAACTGGAATTGGAATTGGAGCTGTTGGAGCTGCTGGTGGCATTGCAAAAGGAACGTATAAAGCTGGTAAAGGAATAGGTCAACTTGCAAAAGGTGGAGTTCAAACTGCAAAAGGAATGTATGCGGGTGTTGCGAGTATTCATCCAAAAATGAATTCAGGTATTTCAAAACGAATGAACGATAAAGTTGGCAAAGGTTTAGGTCAGATGATGAAAGGTGCAGATTTACAACAAAGTGGAAATCCAATTGCTAGAGCTTATGGAAGAATGTTAGAGTCTCGTGGAGAAGGAAATGTTAAAGATGCTGCAAATAAATGGGATTTCAGTAATGATAAATATAATGCAGATTATGTTAGAGGTGGAGTATCACTAGCACAACAAGGTATTGACAATATTAAAAATGGTTTTGGAGGGGCATTTAATAGCATTAAAAATATAGGCAATCCAAGAAGTAGTAGATATATGTCAAGGCCAAAAATTAAAGATTATGGAAATGAATCAGATAGAATATAAAGAGGTTAGAATATGTATATAACATTAAAAAGTATAAAGAGAAATCTAGGATTATTTAACCTGGAATTTGAAGATCTCATTTTAGGTGGGACTTTCGTATTGATTTTTACAATATTATTTTTATTAAAGTTTTATACTGTTGCAATTGTTGTAATTGCATTTGGAGCTTTATCGTTAGTTCCAATGGATTATAGTAAATGTAATCGAATGTATAAACTTTTTATTTTATTTGTAAAATATCTATTTAAAAATAGAAATTATTACTATTATAAATAAAAAAAGAAAGGGGGGTAGATGAGAAAAAGTAAAGAAGAACGAAAAAAGGAAAAAGAAGAAAAATTAGTAAAAAAATTAAAAGAAAAATCTAGTCATACTTATTTAGATAGGCAAACAATTAAAAGAAAATTACAAAATTCACAAAATTTTGTTAATGTGAACGAGATAACTGATAATGGATTACTAAAGTTAAAAACTGGTGATGTCGCCATTTTATACAAGGTAAATCCCATTGATTTATCTTTAACAAATGATAATGAACAAAAAGTGTTTTATCATTCTTTATCAAAATTGTATCGTTTGCCATTTACTATTAAGGCATATAAATTTGATGAAAAGATAAATTTAAATATCAATAAAGAAAATTATGAAAAATTAATTGAAGATAATAGTGATAATAAAATAAGACAAGATCTTCTTATCAATAATTATAATTTTATTGGTGCTATTGAAGAACAAAATATGACTTCTGCCAGTTCTTATTATTTTGCAATCATTTGTAAAAATAAAGAATCATTAGATAAGGCAAAAGAAGATTTTGAGAGAACTTGTGATGCTATTATTCCAAGATTAGATATTGAATTAGTAGATAACAAAAAATGGTTAGTTAAGATACTTGCAAACCTATATTATTCAAATGCAAATTTAGATCAAATTATGTATTATGATTTTATGGATTTGTTGGCGCCTTTAAGAATTTCTGAAATGCCTAATTATTTAAAAGTGGATAATCAAGAAATTCAAATAGTTTCTATTAAAAATTATCCATTATTTATTGAAGGTGGTTTTTTAGATAGAATTATCAATTTACCACAAGTTAAGGCATCAGTTACAATCAAAGATAGTATTGAACAATCAAAATTGTTAAATGTCTTAAATAGTAGTTTTAAAGCAGTTCTAGCTGATTATAATTCATCAAAAAATATTAGTGATGTGAATGAGATGCAAAATCTTATGAATAACTATAAAATGCTTATTGAACAGATATCAGCGAATGATGAAAAAATCAAAGAAGTATCTGTTGTTCTTGCTATTAGTGGAACAAAAAAACAGAGAGAAGAGATATTAAAGGAAATCAAAACAAATGCAGAACTTTATCAAGTAAAAGTTGATATTCCTACCATAAGACAAATGAGTGCCTGGCAAGCATTTGAACTTACTGATAAGGGATTATCCGATTATGCAATGTATTTACCTACACAGACTTTAGCGTCTGCTTTTTTCTTTACTGAAAACTATCATAACGATAGTACAGGTTGGTTATTGGGAGAAGATTGTAATTATGGATTACCAACATTCTTCGATCAATTCACTTTAACTAAGTCAAGAACAGGACATAACATGTCTGTAATTGGAACAACAGGTAGCGGTAAATCTTATCTTTTAAAACTCTTAATTACGAATGAGTTTGCTCGTGGAACTAAGTTATTTTTGTTCGATATTGAAAATGAACTAGAAAAACTTACGAATAGATGTGGTGGAGAATATATTGATCTTTCAAGTAAGAGTTTAATAAATCCTTTACAAATTCGATATGTATCTACAGATGATGATGAAGAAACATCAATACTAGGAAAACATTTAGGCTTCCTAGAAAATTTCTTTTCTACAGCATTTGAAGATATATCAGAAAAAGAATTAGTAGTTTTACTTGATATAGTAGAAAAATTCTATAATACTAGAGGAATCACTAAAAAGACTTCTTTAGAAGAATTTGAGAATATGACTGCTAAAGATTATCCAATATTTTCAGATTTATATGCTTATCTTTTAGAAGAGCAAAAGAATACTAAGACTAAAGAATTAGAAAGAATCTTAGTCAATATTGAAGTTCTTTTAAAAAGAATGGTTACAGGTCAAGATGGAAATCTTTATAATGGTATAACTACTATTGATTTAAGTAATAATTTAGTAGTATTCAATTTACAAGAATTATTATTTAATTCTAGTAGAAGGCTAATCAATACTCAAATGATTAATCTTTTAACATATCTAAGTAATGAAATTGTTGATAATAAAAAGAAGAATGATAAGAAAAATAAGAAACAAAATATGCTTATCGTAGTGGATGAATTTCATTATTTTATTGATGAAGATAATCCAACATTACTTAAATATTTCGGACAAATGGCTAGAAGGTTAAGAAAGTATAATGCAGGTATTGTTGTTGCAACACAACAACCAGCAGATTTAACTACTAGTGCAGGAGTATTAAGACATGCTTCATCATTATTTGGAAATTGTCAGTATCAAATAACTGGTATGCTGAAAGATAATGATCTAAAGGCAATTGAAAAAATATATGCAAATACACCACTTACAGAGACTCAAAAGTCATTCTTAGGTAGATGTAGTCAAGGTCAGTTTTTAATCAATATAACCAATAAAAATAGGCTTAGATTGAATGTTTTTGCAACACCATTACAAATGTATTATATGGGCGAAACTGATGATAATCCTTATATTGAAAGTCATGAGTAATGGAAGAAATTAAAAAGATATTTAACAAGAAAATCTTAATTGCCTTATTTCCTATGCTTGCAGGTGTTGTTGTCTTTTTTATTATTATAGTTGCAGTTATAAGTTTTGTAACTGGAGAATCATTAGTAGAAGAACGAGTAAATAGTATGAGAGAAAAATCATCTGTTATCAATAGTCAGTTATATGCAGAAAGATATAGAGGTTTATTAAATAAATATCTTACTACAAAAGGATATGTATCTTTAGAGAGAATGGTGTTTTATTTACAAAGGACCAATAATGTTTTGGATACTTCTACTTTAAGTTTGGAATTATGGGATAAAGCGTATTTAGCAAACATCAATGAAGAAGAAAAACAAATGATTCCAATTAAAACAATGTGTAAGAGTTTAAATGATAATAAATCACTTCCAACTTTTACTATAGAAAGTGGAACAAATAGTGCAGGAGTTACAATAGATGTAATAGACTTATGTCATAAAGATGGAGAAGATATAACTTCAAGTAATAATTATGAAGAATATTATTATCCATTACCATTTTCCTTTCCTTTAAAACGTGATTTTACAATTACATCTATTGTTTTTGAACATAGAAATGTTGATCTTGGATTATCTGCAGAAGCACAAGAGAATGTGAATTTTCATTCTGGATGGGACATTGCTGTACCTACAGGAACAAATTTTTATAGTGTGTGTGATGGAACAGTATCCAATATTACGAATACACAAGCTAATGATCTACCATTTAATCAATCTAATAATTCTACAGGTAATTACATGATTGTAAAATGTACGAATGGTTTATCAGCTTTATATTGGCATCTTCAATACCAAAGTCAACCTTATGGATTAAGAGTTGGATCTTTAGTAAAAAAAGGTGATTTACTTGGTAGAACATCTACCACAGGACAAAGCACAGGACCACATCTACATCTAGGATTAAGAACAGATGATAATACATTATTAGATATAATGGCTTATATAGATTTTACGAAGTATGAGGGAACTAATTAATTTTAGTTCTCTTTATTTTTTTAGAAGGGGGTAATAATTATAATAAAATGGATAGAAAATGTTGGAAAAGAAATAAAAAATGAAAGACTTTCTTGGGGAATGTCGATAGGGAAACTAGGACGATTGGCACATGTTGATAGAGAAACCATCAAGGAAATAGAAACAGGTAAAATAAAACCTGATTTTTTCGATATGCTAAATATTTGCGAAGTCTTAGATTCTTCTATTTATTTTTATATAAAAGAAGATAAGAAGAGGGTAAAATGGCAAAAGAAGTAAAAGAAGAAATAGTTTATCAAGTCTCTTTTGATCCATATAAAATTGGAGTTGAAAAAGGAGATAGTAAAAAAATATTTGTTGATGGTAAACAAATTGCCTTATCGGTTGGTAGTCAAATAAATATGAAGTATGGTTTTAAAAGTACATTGTTAATAGACGTGCATTATGATAGTGATAATAAAGCAACATTGACAGAACAAATTCCACAACTTGAAGGATTCGGAACTATAGTTGCTTTAAATCCAAAATTTAAGGATAAAAAAACGATTGAGAAGTTAAAAGAATTAGATATTATTTCACAAACTTTGGAAACAGTAGATTTTAATAATAAAAAGTATGAATTAGTTAAAGTTAATTTAGATGAACTGATGTTATATAGGCCTTTTGGAGATTCAATTCTAAAAGATTATAAAAGTATTGAAAAACATAGAGAAAATTCTAAGGGAAAT